>CAVVZW010000240.1:0-11269 GCA_963752265.1 uncultured Alphaproteobacteria bacterium | reverse complement strand
GAGAACAATCTTGTCGGGCCCGACATCCGCAGTCACCTCTTCGGAGTTCGGACGGATGGCGACGCCATGGATCAACTCCAGTAGCGACAGCTCGACAAAATCCTGCCGCTTGATGAAGCCGCGCGCCGGTGGCTTGGCCGTCACCACAAACAGCGTGTCGCCGACATCCGGGTCGGCAAAGCGGTGAAGAATGCCGGCCTTTGTCAGTGGCACCGTGACGTTGGCGAGCGTGGGGTCTGCGATGTTTCTGATCGCAGAGAGCGCCTGAGACGGCGTGTGCACGGTATCGGCAAAGGTGACGGTCCAGCTGGTGCCGGTGGCGAGATCCTCGCCCGATAACGAAGGCAATTGCGGCCGGTTGAGACGGAAGCGGACCGCCTGCCCGATTTCCTGCGGCACGATGCTGACATCGGCCACCGCCACGCCACTCTGCCCGCGGATCGAATCCAGGCTGATCGGCTTTTTCGAATCCAGCACCAGCCACAACGTATCGGCGCGGCGAAACAGCGCCGCGGGCGTTCCCGGTGGCATTGAAAAGGTCAGATGCAGGCCGTCGCTGTCACGGATAACGCCGACATCGGTGGCACCTGGCTCCCGCTTTACTTCCGTGGGCGCGGTCACAACGGGTGCGTCAACGGCAGGCGCGGCCTGGCTTCTTTTCGCTGGAGCCTCGCTGGCCGCAGCCGGCATATCGCCCGGCGCGGGTGCGGGCGTTGGCGCGGGTTTGGCGATGACTGGGGCGGCGGCGATTTTCGGCGCAGGCTCAGCACTGGTTTCAACTGAAACCTGCGGGTTAACCGCTTCCGCCGCCGGTTGTGGTGTCGGCGCAAAGTTTTTCCGGCGTAGCCATTTTTTCAGGCGCAGCGGTCATTTTTTCCGGCGCGGTAGATTTTTCGGGCGCAGCCGATGGCTTTTCGGCCATCATCGGCTTCTCGGTTGCGGCCGGCATCGCCGCGGCAGGCTCTGGCGCTGCGGCCGTTTTTTCAGGCAGGCGAATCGGCGGCGTGCGCGCAGCATCCGACACATGCGGCGGCCCCAAAGCCTTGTCCGGCTGCTGAAAGGCAACGTCGATGACGTAATTCTTGTCTTCACGGAAGGAATGGACGTCCACATCGCCCAGCATCACGATCTCGACCACCGCCGCGTCGCCTTCAATCCTCTGGAGAATCCCGGCAACGTTGGGAGGGGCCGCAATCTTGGCGTCGGCCAGATCGAAGGTCAGCGCCTTGCTGAAGAGCAATTTGAGCTTCTGCTCGTTCAGTACCGAAGACACGCCGACGCCGTCGGGCATTTCGAAGACAAAGCGAACGAACGTAGGCTGAACCGAAGCGCGGACGCGCACCGGCGCTCGTTTCTTGGCTTCCGTCAGCGCCTTCTGCTGGCGAAGTTCGCGCTCGGCCGCGCGGGCGCGTTCGGCAAGTTCCCGCACCACCTCTTGGGGAAGGTTCGGCGGCGGAGCGCTCCAGGTGTCAGGCAAAAGGTCGACGAACAATCGTTCGCCGGCGGTCATGGTATTGATCGTCACCTTGCGCAACAGCGACAGGCGGATCGCCGCGCCATCGGGATCGCGACGCGCCGCGCCGATATAGTCCGGCGCCTCCTCGACGAGCTTGTCGACGGAAACATCAACGGGCCGCTCGAACCGGATCACGATGATCGATCCGGCCGTCACCACTTCGGAACCGACATCCTCGCTGAATTTGAGCACCAGGCGGGCAAAGCCGCCGGCGGATGAAAAGCTGGCCTCGGCCGGGATCGGTTCGGCCGCAAATCCGCAAACCGGGAATGCCAGTGCCGCCAAGGCCGACGCAAGCACGACCGCGTGCACGCAAGCGCGCACTCGCGACCAACATCCAGCGGCAGCCATTCGCGCCATTTTCGGTAACGTCTTTCAGTTCATCTGCGAGCAGTCGCGAGACCGCGCATTTGCCCGCGTCAGAATCTAGATTTTGCGGTTTAAGGACTTATTAAATATGTCAGCTAATTGGCCTTCTGCGGTTGCAGGATCTTGCCTTCGATTTTCGGAAGGTCGACCTCCGCGCCGGATTTGTCCGAGCCGGCCCGGCGCGCCATCTCGACCGTGAGCCGTTCGGCCGCTTCGGGTGACATCAAGCCCAGGATGTCGGACATCTTGCGTGGGGCGATATGCGAAGCGATTTCGAACAAAACCGGCATTTCCAGCCGGTCGAACACCTTGGCGGCGTCTTTCGGCTTCATGCCTTCGTACATCGTGATGATGCCCTTGAAGCGCGCGGCTTCCTCGTCGGCTTTCTGCGCGCTCGCGCCGGTGATGCGAGATTCGATCGCCTTCAGTTCCTCCACCCGACCCTCGGCGCGTTTTTCGGCCGCCTTTAACAGGTTCTCGCGGATGTCGATCTCGCGCGCCCTCGCCTCAAGCTCTTGGCGCCGCGCCTGTAACCGTTCGAGAATGGCGCGTTCCGACGCGGAGACGCCCTGTACCGGCTCGGGATTCGAGGTGGCCTCGGCCCGCGCGACTTCCGGTGCGGGTTTCGCCTCTTCGTCTTTCGGCTTTTCCTTCACCGAACCGGTGATATCGGAGCCCTCGACATAACTGCGGCCCGGAAAATTGAATGTCTCCTGCGCCCAGGATGGTTTGTCCGCATCGGGACGGTAGTCGAACACATATCCGCCGTCGAGAACGAGACCCGCGATCTTCAGGACCGCAAGACCGAAGACAGCAACCAGAACAACGGGAAGGACGCGGATGTTACGAAACGGTTTCATGCAGCAAGTCCATCGGCCCTTCTGCGATCGGAGAATGCTTGCGCCGCTGCCGCAACCGCCTTGGCGGCCGAGACCTTCGGCGCGGCGGGCGCGGCGACCGGTTCCGGCCCGGAGGGACGCGCGGCGATCGCAATCTTGGACAACCGCCGGACCACGCCGTCGCATTCGCCGAGTTGTTTCCGCAGTTGCGCCGACATCTCCGTCGCGGCGCTCAATTGATCGCTGAGATTCTCGTTGACGTCGCGCACCGTGTGCTTGAGACCACCGATCGCCCGCTCCGCGATTTCGGTTGCGGTAATCAGTTCGGCGATGACAGCCTTGAGCGAATGCTCGTCGGCCTTGAGCCGCTTCAGACGCGCATTCAACAACATGCAATAACCTATCGTGAGCATGAGCAAAATCGTCACAAGGCTTTCGATAATAATTCCGAGCGAATGACTCATGGGGCCTCCATCATCTTGGTTTGCTCGTCGGCCTTTTCGAACATCGCAAACGTCGTATTCGGCTTGCGCAATTGCTTGACAACGCGGATGGCGACCCGGTCGCCGACCCGGCCCATTCGCCCCTCGGTGAGCGTCACGCTGCCGCATCGCACGGCGACCAGCGCGTCCGCCCGCATGTCGAGCGGCAAGGTGTCGCCGACTTTCAGCTTCATGAGTTCCTTGAGCGGAATGTCGGCCTCGTACAGCACGGCATCGACGGCAATCTCGGCTTGGGCGATTTCGGTGGCGAAATGGCCTTCCCAGATCGGATCACGGCCGAATTTTTCGCCCATGAACATCTGCATGAGCACCGGGCGGATCGGCTCAATGGTCGCATAGGGCAGCAGCAGCTCGATATTGCCGCCGCGATCCTCCATGTCGATATGCAGCCGCACCAGGATGGCGGCGTTCGCCGGCCGGCTGATGGCGGCGAAACGCGGATTGGTTTCGAGACGGTCGATCGTGAAACTCACCGGCGACAGCGGCCGGAACGCCTGTTCGGCGTCCGCCATCACCACTTCGACCAGCCGCTTCACGAGATTGGTTTCGATCGTGGTGTAGGGACGACCCTCGATGCGCATCGAGGTCTGCCCGCGACGGCCGCCGAGCAGGACGTCGATCATCGAGTAGATCAGGCTGGAGTCGACGGTGGCGAGCCCGAAGTTTTCCCACTCCTCGGCCTTGAACACGCAGAGCACGGCCGGCAGCGGGATCGAATTCATGTAGTCGCCGAACCGGACCGAGGTAATGCGGTCAAGCGAGACTTCGACGTTGTCGGAGGTGAAATTGCGCAAGGAGGTCGTCATCAGCCGCACCAGGCGGTCGAAGACGATTTCCAGCATCGGCAGGCGCTCGTAGGAGACCATCGCCGAATCGATGATGGCGCGAATGCCGGAATTGTCGTCGAGACTAACCTCCCCGACATTGAAGCCGAGCAGGTTGTCGATTTCTTCCTGCGACAGAACCCGTTCGCCGCCGTTCTTGCCGGTGCCGAAGTCGCGGCTGCCGTCCTCGACCATGGCGGCCCATTGCAGGGCCATGGTCTCGGACAATTCGTTGGAGGCCGCTTCTTCCGCGGCCGCGGCCGGATCCTGGGAGTCAAGCTGCGCTTCCCATTGCGCCGCAATTGCATCCTGGTCGACTGGATCGTTGCCCGCCATTTTCCTAGATCCGTCTCGTCACTGAATGACGACTTCCTTGAACAGCACAGCGCTGACCTGGTTCGGCGACACCGCCAAATTGACGCGCCGCACCAAATCTTCCTTGAGGCGGAACAGACCGGCCGAGCCGTTGAGGTCGCCGGGACGCAATTCGCGCAAATAGGTCTGGAAAATATCGGTCACGCGCGGCAGCGACGGCTTGATCGCCTCGACCTGCTTCTCTTCCTTGACCTCGAGCACGATCTTGACCTTGAGATACTGCACCCGCTCGCCCGGCAAGCCGATCAGGTTGACGAGCATGTCCGGCACTTCGACATAGGACGGCGGTTTCGGCGGCGGCTCCTTGGCCTCCGCATGCATTTCTTCGTTGTGATGCCGCAGGAAGAAGAACCACGTCGCGCCGCCGCCGGCGATGGCCAGCACGGCCACGATCGCGACGATCATTTTGAGTTTGCCTTTGGATGCAGGCGCTTCGGTTACCTCCGCAGCGCCTTCCGCCTCATTGTCTGCCATCGCCCGGCCGCTCCGACGTCAAAATGAATTCGATGCCGACAGGCGACCAGTCTCACGCGATACACGCGGCACGACCTGCGTTCGTGTCTCAACGCTACGGTAATAATGGTTAACGGAAGCTTTCTTTTGCCCGCCAGCTAGGAAAATGTTGCCGGGCAAACATGGTCAACAAGACCTTATTGCCGACTCCCAAACCTCCCTCACGATTGGGCAATCTGTTGAAATGATTTCGATTTTCGAACTGGCACGCCTTTCGCTCTAACTCTGTCGAGCCGCGGGTTTGGGAGAGCCCGGCGGTTTGAAGATCGGCCAGAGGCCTGGGAGGGCCAACGGCAGATCGCTTGAGGGGAGAACCAAGCGAATGGAGAATGCACTTCTCATCGGACTGGCGCGGCAAAGTGCGCTCGGGCGGCAGCTCGACGTCATTGCCAACAATATCGCCAACGTCGGCACCTCCGGCTTCAAGGCCGACAAGATGCTGTTTGAGGAATATCTCAACACGCCCGCGCACGAAGACAACTTCGTCGGCAGCGACCGCCGCGTGAGCTTCGTACAGGATCGCGGCACCTACCGCGACACGACGCAGGGCGCCGTTGAGCAAACCAAAAATCCGCTCGATATCGCCATCAACGGATCTGCCTTCCTGACCGTGCAGACGGCGGGCGGTGAACGCTATACCCGTGACGGCAACCTGCAAATCAACAACCAGGGCCAGCTGGTGACAGCGGCCGGCGATCAGGTTCTGGGAACAAGCGGCCCGATCGTCTTTCAGCAGACCGACCACGACATCAGCATCACACCCGACGGCACCATCACCGTGGTCGAGGGCAGCGGGCGAACGGATTTGCTGCGCGGCACGCTCCGCCTCGTCAGCTTCCCCGACGCTCAGAAGATGCTGAAGGAAGGCTCCAACCTCTATGCCGCCGGCGAAGGAGGAGCGCCGCAACCGGATACCAAGTCCACGGTGCAGCAGGGCTTCATCGAAAAGTCGAACGTGAATTCGGTTGCCGAGATGAGCAGCATGATGGAGGTCTCCCGCGCCTACACCTCGATCGCAAATTTGATGCAGCAACAGGCGGAGCTGCAAAAAACCGCCATCCAGCAGCTTGCTGACGTACCGACCTAAGGAGACGATCCATGCAAGCGCTTCACACTGCTGCGACCGGAATGGCGGCCCAGGAACTCAGCGTCCAGGTCATCTCCAACAACATCGCGAACCTGCAAACCACCGGCTACAAGAAGCAGACGGCAGAGTTCCAGGATCTGATCTATCAACACATCGCCCGGGTCGGCGCGCAGGCGTCGCAGCAGGGCACCATCCTGCCGATCGGCATCGATATCGGCGGCGGCGTCAAGACGGTCGGGACTCCCCGCTCGATGACGCAGGGAACGCTGTCGCAAACCGGAAACGATCTCGACCTCTCCATCACCGGCGAAGGCTTCTTCAAGATTCTGATGCCCGACGGCACGTTCCAGTACACCCGTGACGGCACGTTCCAGATGGACAACACCGGCCGCGTCGTGAACGCGCAAGGCAATCCGGTGCAGCCGACCATCACGATTCCGCAGAACGCCACGGGCCTGGCGGTCAACGCGCAAGGCCAGGTATCGGTGCAACTGCCGGGATCGTCGACCACGACCTCGACCATCGTCGGCACGATCGGGTTGACGCGATTCGTCAACAAAGGCGGCCTGATGCCGGTCGGCAACAACAACTACACCGACACGCCATCTTCAGGTGCGCCCCAGGACGGCACCGCGGCGCTGGAGGGCTATGGCAACATCAACCAGGGCAGCCTCGAAAACGCCAACGTCGACGTCGTCTCGGAAATGTCCAACCTGATCGCCGCCCAGCGCGCCTATGAGATGAATGCCAAGGTAATCACCGCGGCCGACCAGATGATGCAGTCGGCAACCGCGATGTTCCGTTAAGGGAAGTTGATGATGATTGTGCGTTCGATCCTCGCTACCGCCCTGTTGCTCGCGGCGACTTCGGTCGTCCGCGCGCAGGAAAACGACGCCGCTATCGCCTCGCCGGTGCTTCGCGCGCAGGTCACGGTGGAGAGCGACGTCGTGCGGATCGGCGACGTGATCGACAACGCGGGAACGGCGGCGCAGGTTGCGATCTATCGCTCGCCCGACCTCGGCACGACGGGAACGCTGCCGACCGCCCAGGTCATCAGCGTGCTTCAGGCGCATCAAGTGATCGGGGTCAACACCAAAGACATCAAGTTGGTCACCGTCACCCGGCTGGCGCGTACCATCGACAGCCGGGAGATCGAATCCCAGGTTGCCCGCGCGATCGAACACCGTGGCGGCCTTGGCGATGCGGCCAATCTCAGCCTGACCTTCGACCGCGATGTGCAGGACGTCAGGCTGGATGCATGGAACAACGGCGAGATGCAGGCTGTCAGTGCGCGTTACGAGCCGCGCAGCGGTCGCTTCGACGTCTCTTTCGAGATCGGCAACGACATCAACAGTGCGCGCACGAAGATGCGTTTCACGGGCGTTGCGATCGAAATGCTCGATGCCGCGGTCCTGACCCGCAACGTCGAGCGCGGCGACTTGCTGAAAGCGTCCGACGTCGTTATCGAACGGCGTCCGAAAGCCGAAGTGGGCAGCGACGCCGCGGCGCGCGGCCGCGCCGTCGGCATGCAGATGCGTAAACCGGTTCGCGCAGGCACCCCGCTGCGGAGCGCCGATCTCGGCAAACCGGATCTGGTGCAACGCGACGACAACGTCACGCTGATCTACGAGGCGTCCGGAATTTACCTCACCGCACGCGGCAAGGCGGTCGATAGCGGCACGGAAGGCGACACCGTGACCGTGCTCAACCTGCAATCCAAGCGCACCATCACCGGCACCGTCGTCGGCCGCGACCAGGTCGCGATCTCGATCGCCACGGCCCGCTATCCCGCCACCGAAGCCACCGCCTCGATCGATGCCGGCGAGACCGAGCCGGCAGCTCCCGTTGCCAGCCGCAATAACGCGCAGACGATTTCGAAAGCAGAGTAACCGTACATGTTGATTACAAAGTTCAAACGTATCGCGCTTGCGGGAACCATGCTGAGCGTCGTCAGCCTCGCCGGCGGCTGTGCCGGGATCGACCGGCTCTCCCAGGTCGGCGAGGAGCCGAAGCTGTCTTCGATCGAGAACCCGACCACGCAACCGGGCTACAAGCCGGTGCAGATGCCGATGCCGAAGCCGGAGACGGTTTCATATAATCCGAATTCGCTGTGGCGAAACGGCTCGCGCTCGTTCTTCAAGGATCAACGCGCCCATCAGATCGGTGATCTGTTGACAGTCACGGTCAACATCACCGACCAGGCGAACTTCGCCAACGAGACCCAGCGCAGCCGAAGCGCCACTGAGGATTCCGGCATCACCGCGTTTCTCGGCTCGAGCCTGTTCGGCCAGCGCGCGCAATCCGTGCTGCCCGGACGCTTCCTGACCGCGGATTCCACCATGGGCACCGACGGCAAGGGCACGATCACCCGGCAGGAAACCTTGCAAACGAACGTCGCCGCCATCGTCACGCAAGTTTTGCCGAACGGCAACCTCGTGGTCGAGGGCAAGCAGGAGATCCGCGTCAATTACGAGAAACGCGAACTGATCGTCGCCGGCATCGTGCGGCCGGAGGATATCCAGAGCGACAACACCATCGACTCCTCGAAGATCGCGCAGGCCCGCATCGCCTATGGCGGCCACGGCGAGATCAGCGACATCCAGCAACCACGCTACGGCAGCCAGGTCATGGACGTGCTGTTGCCGTTCTAGTCACGAGCTCCCACATCGCACCGCGAGCCTAGGCGCGGTAAGATGTTCAACGCGGCCTCCGTCAGCTCCCCTGACGGAGGCCGCAGTTTTTTGAAGAGCATAATCGCCTAGCATAACCGCCGTCAGGCTTCAACGTCATCTGAACAATTATGCGCGAGAGATAAGAGCGGTGCACGCGACAATTTTGCCTGTATTCGGCCGGCCCCTTGCGCTTTCCGGACTCAAGTCCGCGCCGCAATTCGGTTGGCTGATACCGACGGCGACAACGAGTCTCGCCTTGGATCATGTCGCGCCACTTGCGGATGGCGCGGATCGGGTTTTCGCCGTCCATCAGTTTGTCGACGATGGTCTTCGGCATTACCACTTCGCGGCCAGCTGTGATCGCGGCCTTGGAATTGCGAACGACACGGGCGGTGCCGATATCTTCGCGGGCCTCCTCAGCCAGCGCGACCAATCGATCGTATTCAGCGCGGGGAAGCACGGCGAGTTCGGCGCCGCCGGGCGCGCGGATGAATTGGACGTCGGGTTTCTTTTGGGTCTTTTGCCTGGTCGCGGGCATGTCGTTCTCCTAGTTGTAGATCTCGCGGCGGTGACCGACCGCATGCACCGTGACGGTCGTCTCTCATAATGAGATATTCGAGACGACGCAGCCTATGCTGCCCAATGGACAGGCTTGCGCTCGCCAGGGGCGTCGAGCGACCTCTCCCCCACATCGCACCAGTCGCTCCTCGAGCTATGGCGGACGAGAGCGCGGAGGCGAACGGTTCGGTTCGATTGCGTCGACTAATCGAAAGAATTAAGCGACCGAGGGAATACTCTCGCGCCGCGTCGCCTCTTCGGGGAACAACCGGTCCCGCCCGCTCGCATCATACTGGATCTCGCCGGCATGCAGCTTCGCGTTGTTGCCTTCGCGTTTGGCCGCGTCTTCCTCGCCATACATGAACGCCAGGAAGGCATAGCGCTTGCCTTTGGTCACCGGCGTCACCTGATGCAGCGCACCACATGAAAACACCAGCGCGCCGCCCTCGGACGGACGATAGGTCTTGCGGCCGAATTCGGGAAACATGAGGTCGCCGCCCTCGAAATCCTTGTTGAGATTGATCGAGAGCGCGAAGCGGCGATGCATGGCGCCGGCGTTGATATTGTCGCGATGGCGGTGGAAGTGGGCGGCAACCGCGCTGTCGTAGCAGGCAACGACATAGCGATCCATGCGCGTCACCTTGAACTGAAAGTATCGTTCGATCGGCGCCACCAGCCTGCGTACGATGTGGTCGCGGATGAGCTCGCGCACCTCGGGCACGCCGACCGCGACGTCGCTGCGCCGCTTCAGCCGCCAGTCGGACAGGGTCACGGTCTTGCCGTCGACGTCGAACTGAAAGCCGGAATCGACTGCACCTTGCGTCTCATAGAACTGGGTCAGGAAATCGCAGATCCCGAAACTGAAGACGCGCGGCACCATGAGCGCCGGCGCAAACATCGGAACGCCCGCGGAATCGTCGACCACGGGCAGACCCTGCAGGACATTGCGGACCATGGCCGCATGTCCCTGCGGAATGTCCCAGGCGATATCGGCAACCGCCCGCAGCATCGGATCGAGAATGATGGTACGCGGCATTTGGGCTGCGCCAAATTCGCGGGTAATAGTGCCGTCAGGATCGGCGAGAAACGAGAGCGTCGGGCTGCTGATCGCGGCAAGGCTTGGTTCATCGCCCGCCTGCCCCGTAAACACGCATGCGATGACGAGATGATCCTCGGTGAATGATGCGCTGAGGCGCGCAAGCTCTGTCACTTCAGCCATCGCGCGGGGATCGGAGAGCGGGCCGAGGAAGCTGACGACGACCCAGCGGCCGGCGCTGGCTTGCAGGTCAAACGATCCGCCGGTCACTACGGCTAAGCTGAACCACGGCACCGGGTCGCCGAGAACGATGCGATTGCTATTTGTATTGCTCATGACGGCCCCCGCCTGACGGTCGATCGTCTTCTGGCAATAATTCAGTATGCTTAACGAAATCTTTAGATGCGCCGTCCGAACCATTACGCGGTGTTGCGTGGCCCTATCCCAGAAGCGTTTTGAAATAAACGCCCTCCTCGGATATCGGTCTTCTCAAAGAGGCGTTGCCATCATCCAAAGTCCGGGCTCGGCTTCGGTAAAGCCGGTGTCCCGGTAGATGTTGCGCGCCGGAATGTTGCGCGAGGTCGGGATGATTCGCCCTGTCAGCAGCACCGAACTCGATTTCATCTCGTCCAGGATGTGGCGCAGGAACCGGTGCTCGACGCCCATTCCGAGCGCCCGGCAACTGATGGCCAGCCCCGCAATGTCGCCGCCAATAATGACGGCTGCGCCCACCAACCCGTAATCGCCAAGACGATCGGATACCTCCATCGCAAACAGGCTCGCATTGGGATTAGCGGCCAATGCTGACAATTCACTCGAAGAGAATTTTCGTCCCGTGGTGTTGAACTGGGTGGTGCGCTGAAACAGCTCTTCGACCCGCTGCAGTTTTGCCGACGACGGAGACATCCGTTCGATCGTGCATTTGACCTGCAACTGCTCGATATACTGCGCCTCCCCCATCGTCTCGCTGCGCAACT
>CAVVZW010000239.1:0-8157 GCA_963752265.1 uncultured Alphaproteobacteria bacterium | reverse complement strand
TACGGCAAAGCGCTCAATAAAGACCTGCTGGTCCTCGGCGCGATTCTTCACGATATCGGAAAAATCGAAGAGCTATCCTGGGAGCGGGGCACGGAATATACCCATACGGGGCGCCTGCTCGGGCACCTCGTGCAAGGCTGCGAGCTCGTCGACCGCCATATCGCGAAGATCGACGGATTTCCCGAGGATTTGCGGCTGCACGTGAAGCACAGATCCTTGCCCACCATGGCAAGCTCGAATACGGCAGCCCGAAATTGCCGGTCACGGTGGAAGCCCTGCTCGTGCATTATATCGACGATCTCGACTCCAAAGTGAATGCGATTTTCGGCGCGATTGAGAAAGACCAGCTCGCCGGAGAATGGACCGCCTATAACCGGATCTACGACCGCGTATTCCTGAAACCGAAAGTGGCGCCGCAGATCCAGGGATCGAGCCCCGGGATTAACTAAAAGAAAACGGCACTCTGGGAAATCCCCAGAATGCCGTTCCATAGATTCAAATACTCAGCAAACAGAATTAGATTAGCCCTGGCCGCCGTTATTGCTCGGTGGGAAATAATATTGCTGGCAACGGTAGCCTTTGAATTTGTACCCAGATCTGGGAAGATCCGGTCGCCGACCTCGCGGCGCTTCGCTTGCCGCTCGGTTCGACCATCGTCACCATTGCCTCGGGCGGCTGTAACGCGCTGTCCTACCTGATGGCGCAACCGGCGCAGGTTTACGCGGTCGATCTCAACGGCGCGCATCTTGCTCTCCTGAAACTCAAGCTGGCGGGCCTGCGCGCCTTTTCCGATTATGCGGATTTCTGGCAATTCTTCGGCGCGGCGAACTCACCTGCCAATTCCGAGCTTTATCGCGTGCGACTACGGCCCTGGCTGGACGCGCAGGCGCGCGCTTACTGGGACAAGCGGAACATCGTTGGCCGCCCGCGCTACGCCCATTTTACCGACGGCTTCTACCGGCATGGCATACTTGGTCGCTTCATCGGCCTTGCTCATGTTGCCGCGAAACTGTGCGGGATCGATCCTGCGCTACTCCTGAACGGCAGGGTGGATGCACCCGCGCGCATCGAGGCGCTGGACCGTCTGGACCACGCGTTCCATTCTTCGCTGGCCCGCATGATTACGGCAACGCCGGCTTTGCTGCTCAGCCTCGGTATTCCACCGCGGCAGCGCGCGTTGCTCGGCGGCGGTGCGCCGTTGAACGAAGTCCTTCACAAACGCCTGCTGCGTCTGATCGATGGTCACCCCAACGAAACCAACTACTTTGCCTGGCAGGCGCTCCATCGCGGCTATGTCGGCCCGGGCGATCGTTGCCTGCCGCCTTATTTGCAGCGCCGTCAATATGAGCGAATGCGCAATGGGGCGGGGCTGATCATTCCGCACCATGCCAGTCTCCGCCAGTTCCTCGAAAACCTGCCGGCGCGCGAAGTCGACGCTGTCTTTCTCCTGGACTCGCAGGACTGGATGGGGGTCGAAGAAATACGCGCGCTGTGGAATGCGATCGATCGCGCCGGTCGAGACGACGTCCACGTCATCTTTCGGACGGCCGGCGAAGAATCACCGATCGAGAGCGATGCGCTTGCATCATTGCGCCGAACCTGGCGGCGCGACGAGGAACGAAGCGCGGTCGGATTCGCGCTGGATCGTTCCGGGATCTATGGCGGCTTCCACTGTTATGGACGGCGCTGATCGGCTCGCAGCCTTAGTCCTGCCGTCGCGACGTTGGCCGGCTCGACCAGTGAAGCGGCTACTGCGCCCGCGGCTTCTACGTAGGAAGGGTCGCGATGAACGAGCATCACGGCTGCGGCGCCGTCAAGCAGCACGACGATGCTTCGCGCGACGCCTTTCGCGTTGTCGATCCGGTGATGGGTGAGGGCATCCGCAAGCCAGGCCTCGAAGCGCTTCTTGTGAGAAGCGCCGGCCTTGAGTGCCGGATGGCCGGGCGTGTTGGCTAGTTCGGCAGCAGTACGCTGAAAGCCGCAGCCTTTCCATTTCATCGTGTCGGTCGAGCGGGCAAATTCGGCAAACAAGCCTCGGATCTTGTCGGCGGCGGACCCCGGCGTTTCGCCGAACCAGCGCGCATAGAGATCAAGTGTCGGCTGGTCGCGTGACTCCAGATAGGCCGCGATCAGTTCGTCCTTGCTGCGGAAATGGTAATACAGCGTCTTCTTGGTGACGCCGGCTTTCTCGGCGATGGCATCGACGCTGGCTGCGCGAATGCCCTCATTATAGAAGAGGCGGGCGGCGGCAGTGACGATACGCTCGCGGGTTTGATCTGAATTAAGGGGCATATCCCATGTATACTGCCTAGTGAGTATCTGTAAAGCCGGCCCTTGGCTACCGTTTCCGCTCTGTCGAACAAATCGGATCCGAGGGACAACGATGTCGGAATTGGTACTGTTGGAAACCCGTGACGCCGCGGCGATCCTGACGCTCAACCGCCCCGAAAAACTCAACGCACTGAATTATGCGCTGGTCGACCGGCTCAAGGAACGGCTCGATGCGATTGAGCGCGATTCCGATATCCGTGCCGTGATTTTGACTGGTGCTGGCGATCGGGCATTTTCCGCGGGCGCCGACATCGCGGAGTTTTCAGAGACGCTTCGTGAAGGCCCGGACGCGGCGGTGCGGGCTTTCGTGCGGCGGGGGCAATCGATGACCGCGCGCATCGAGTCATTTTCGAAGCCCGTAATTGTTGCCGTCAACGGAATTGCCTTCGGGGGCGGATGTGAAATCACCGAAGCCGCGCATCTGGCGGTCGCAAGCGAGAAAGCGAGCTTCGCCAAGCCGGAAATCAATATCGGCATTCCCCCGACCTTCGGCGGCACGCAGCGATTGCCTCGCCTGGCGGGCCGCAAGCGCGCGCTGGAGCTTTTGCTCACCGGGGATTCGTTTTCAGCCCGGCACGCCCAGGAGATCGGGTTAGTAAATCGAATCGTGGCTCACGACGACCTTTTGCCGTCGGCGCTGGAACTGGCGGGGCGAATCCTGCGGCACTCGCCGCTTGCGGCGTCTCGCATTCTCACCGCCGTGACGCGCGGACTGAATGCGACGATCACAGAGGGGCTGGAAATCGAAAGCGAGCAGTTTGCGCGGATGGTGCCGACCTACGACACGCGCGAAGCCCTCGACGCGTGGATCGCGCGGCGGCCTCCGCACTACGAGGGCAGATAGTCTGGCGCGGCATGGCTACGGCGCGCCTTGCGATCATTCCGCCAGTTCGGAATATCCGGTCACCGGGACTTGCGCCTCGATCGCCTTCTCCTCCTGCACGACCTTCGGCTTGCGCAGCCAGACAATGACCTGGGCGACGAGCAGCACGACGCAGATGAGAAGGAAGAACGCGCTGATCGGACGCTCGATGAACGTCATGAGATCGCCGCGGGAGATCAGGAGGCTGCGGCGGAAATTCTCCTCGAAACGCGGACCCAGCACGAAGCCGAGCAAGATCGGCGCCGGGTGGAAATCCAGACGCAGCAGGATGTATCCGACAACGCCGATCACTAGCGTTTCGCCGACCTGGAACATGTCGTTGCTCGCGGCGTAAACGCCGATGCAGACAAAGAACATCGCGCTTGGATACAGGTAGCGATAGGGGATTGAGAGCAGCTTTACCCACAGTCCGATCATCGGCACGTTGAGAATGACGAGAAGGATATTGCCGATCCAGAAGCTTGCGATCAGGCCCCAGAAGATGTCGGCGTGCTGGGTGATCAATTGCGGCCCCGGCACGATGCCGTGGATGATCAACGCGCCCAGCAATAGCGCCATCACGGTGTCGCCGGGAATGCCAAGACTCATGGTGGGGATGAAGTCGCCTTGCACCGAGGAGTGGGTCGAGGCTTCGGGGCAGGCGACGCCCTCGATCGCGCCATGGCCGAAACGCTCCGGCGTCTTAGAGATCTTCTTTTCCGTGGCGTAAGACACGAACGAGGCGATGGTCGGACCGGTGCCGGGGATCAAGGCGCAAAGGCTGCCGATAACGGTGCCGCGGATCATCGGCCAGAACGCCAGCTTGAGGTCAGCCTTTGAGGGGAACATGTCGGAGATGCCGACCTTGGCATAGCGCATGTCCACGGTTTCAGTGTTGTTGATGCTGTTCATGAATTCGGCGATGCCGAACATGCCGAGCGCGAGGGCTACGATTTCGATGCCGTCGAACAGTTCGGTGATGCCGAACGTAAAGCGCGGCTGGCCGGTCTCGATGTCGGAGCCGACGATCCCGAGCAGCAGACCAAACACCGTCATGGCGATGCCCTTGAGGGGCGAGCCTTTGGCGAGCGTCGATCCCGCAAGCAAGCCGACCAGCATCAGCGAGCAGACCTCGGCGGGGCCGAATTCGAGCGCCATCTTCACCAGGAATGGCGCAAGGAAAATCATTTCCGTGATGCCAAAGGACGCGCCAATGAAGGCGGCGACGACGGTGATGCCGAGCGCGGTGCCGCCTTTGCCTTGTTTGGTCAGCGGAAAACCGTCCAGACAGGTGACCGCGTGCGGCGGATGGCATGGCAGGTTGAGGAGGATCGAACAGATCGCACCGCCATATTGGGCGCCGTAATAGACACCGGACAGCATCAGGATCGCCGGCACCGGAGGCATGCCGAAGGTGAGCGGCAGCAGGATCGAGATCGTTGCGACGGGACCCATGCCCGGCAGCACGCCGACGAGGTTGCCGACGAGCACGCCGAGGAAACAGTACATCAGGTTGTGTGGCTCAAGCGCGACGCCGAAGCCGTACCAGAGATCGGTGAGCGCGGTCGAAATCACAGGTTCACCCCGCGCAACAGCTGAAAGGGAATATTCAGCAGGTAGTGGAACAGCAGGACGCCGAACACGGTGATGCCGCAGGCGAGAACGAACGATGATTTATAAGTCGCCGTCTTGTCACCGAGCGCGCAGACGAACACGCAGGCGAACACCGCCGGAATCATCCCGCCATAGTATCCGAGGACGATGAACAGGACCGGCCCGGCAATGATGCACAGCCAGCCGAACCATTGTGGATTGTCGGGCATGAATTTGCCGTTGGCAGGCTCCGAGGACAACAGCGCGGTACCTGCGATCAGGATGCCGAGAAAGGCGAGGACCACGCCGAGCACAACCGGCATGAATCCGGGCCCCATTCGGGCGAGGCTGCCGAACTTATAGCCCGAGCCCGTCACCGCGGCTCCTACCCCGAGCAGCAGCATCAGGCCGCCGGCATAGTAGTCCCGCTTCCAGGTAAACTTCTCCGACAACAGCGTCTCTCCCAAACCTTTTTAGGGCCGCGACCCTACTCGCCGCGGCCAAGCCTGTCGATATCGCCGCATTTCACTTTTAGCGCGAGAAGTGACGGACATTGGCCCCAAAACAATAACTCAGTTTATCGACCGATAAAATCGACAAAATGGCGCAGCCCGGGCTAACCATCGCAGCGCGGCATGATCCGCTTGGGTCGCTTTCAAGAGGTAGCAAAGGCGCCAGAATTCGATTATCGATGGGAAATCGAACCCTTGAGACGTCAAGACGGGTATTTTGAATGAGCCAATTGATTGTCCGCGCCGGGGACTTCACGTTCCAGGCCCGCTTTGAAGAACAGTTAGCGCCCAAAACTTGTGCGGCTTTCCGCAAGGCCATGCCGTTCAACAGCGAATTCGTCCATGTGCGCTGGAGCGGCGAGGGCGTCTGGATGCCGCTCGGCGATCTGGACTTTGGCGTCGGCTACGAGAACCACACCAGCTATCCCGCGCCGGGCCAGATGATCCTTTATCCCGGCGGCATCAGCGAAACCGAAATCTTGCTGGCCTATGGTGGGGTGCATTTCGCCAGCAAGATGGGCCAACTGGCCGGCAATCACTTCGTCACCCTGACGTCGGGACTTGAGAACCTGTACACGCTCGGCAGGACGGTGCTCTACAAAGGTGCGCAAAAGGTCCGCATCGAGGAAGTGTAGAATGTCCGCCGGCGGGTATCCCAGGGATCTCCGCGGCTACGGCCGCAATCCGCCGCATCCGCACTGGCCCGGCAATGCACGCGTGGCCGTGCAGTTCGTGGTGAATTTCGAAGAAGGCGGCGAGAATAATATCCTGCACGGCGACCGCGCCTCCGAGGCATTTCTGTCGGATGTGCTCGGTGCGCAGCCCTGGCCGGGCCAGCGCCACGCCAATATCGAATCGATGTTCGAATATGGCTCGCGTGCGGGCTTCTGGCGGCTGTGGCGGATTTTCACCGAACGGCAATTGCCGGTGACGGTGTTCGGCGTGGCGACGGCCCTGAAACGAAATCCGGAAGTGGTTGCCGCGATGAAGGAGGCCGGCTGGGATATCGCCAGCCACAGCCTGAAATGGGTCGAGCACAAGGATATGTCGGAAGCCGAGGAGCGGGTGGAGATCGCGGACGCCATCCGCCTTCACACCGAGGTGACTGGCGAGCGTCCGCTCGGCTGGTACACGGGGCGGACCTCGATCAACACCGTCAGGCTCGTGATGGAAGCCGGCGGTTTCCTTTATTCCTGCGACTCTTATGCCGACGACCTGCCTTACTGGATAAAGGGGCCAGCGGAGCCGCATCTGATCATTCCCTACAGCCTCGACCTCAACGACATGCGCTTTGTCAACGCGCAAGGCTTTGGCAATGGCGATCAGTTCTTCGGCTATCTCAAGGACAGTTTCGATGTGCTTTATGCGGAGGGCGAAACCTCGCCGAAGATGATGTCGATCGGTCTGCATTGCCGGCTCGTCGGCCGTCCCGGACGTGCGGCCGCGTTGATGCGGTTTCTCGACTATATCGCGGACCATGAAAGGGTCTGGGTAGCGACGGGATTGCAGATCGCCCGCCACTGGCACGCCAATCTTTCACATTTAGCCGCCGATGCTCGGCAAGTTGGGTAGCATTTCCGTTTCCACCATTGGGAAGACATGAGCGAGACGAACACAGCAACCGCTGGACGACAGGTCTTGAGCCTGGGCGATGAGATCGTCGGCCGGATCAATCGGCTGGCGTCGATTTCCGAGACGCCGGATAACATCACGCGCATCTTTCTCACGCCTGAGCATCGCGCGGCGGCTGATTTGATCATGAGCTGGATGGTCGAAGCCGGCATGAGCGCGCATCTTGATGCGATCGGCAATGTCTGCGGCCGCTACGAGGGCGAACGGCCGGGACTGCCGTGCCTGATGCTGGGCTCGCACTACGACACGGTGCGTGACGCCGGCAGATGGGACGGCCCGCTCGGCCTGATCACGGCGATCTCCTGTGTCGCCGACCTGCACAAGCGTGGCCGCCGGTTTCCCTTCGCCATTGAGGTGACAGGCTTTGCCGACGAGGAGGGGGTGCGGTTTGCGTCGACGCTGCTCGGCAGCCGCGCCGTGGCCGGGACCTTCAACGAGCGGGTGCTGGCTTCCAAGGACAGCGCCGGAGTTTCGATGCGCGAGGCGCTGGTTCAGTTCGGTCTCGACCCCGATCATATCGGCGCGGCCTCGAGGGTTCGCAGCGAACTACTGGCCTATATCGAATTGCATATCGAGCAAGGGCCGGTGCTCGAAGCCAAAGGCTTGCCGGTTGGCGTAGTCAGCGCGATCGCCGGCGCCACGCGTCTGGCGGCAAGGGTGACCGGCATGGCCGGTCATGCCGGAACGGTGCCGATGGATCTGCGGCGCGATGCGCTGACGGGGGCGGCCGAAATGATCGCCAAGATAGAGGAATTATGCCTGACCGACGGGCATGGATTGGTTGGCACGGTCGGCTATATCCACGCCATGCCCGGCGCGACCAACGTCATCCCCGGAGAAGTCCATTTTACGATCGATCTGCGGGCACCAACGGACGTGCATCGCGGCCGCGCGCTGGCCGACATCTCCCGGCAGATCGAGGCGATCGCCAGGCGCCGAAAGCTGGAATTGCGGCTCGACGTGACGCACGAGAACCGCACCGTCCCCTGCGCGCCGTGGCTGAAGACGCAAGTGGCGGAAGCGGTCGTGGCCGAAGGCTATCCGGTGTTCGAACTCGCAAGCGGCGCCGGCCATGACGGGATGGCGATGGTTGATATCGCCGACGTCGCGATGGTCTTCGTGCGCTGCCGCGGCGGCATCAGCCACCATCCCGACGAGCATGTCGAAGTGGCCGACGCCGATGCCGGCGCGCGCGTGCTGCTGCGGTTGATCGAGAATTTCCGGGCG
>CAVVZW010000238.1:0-4678 GCA_963752265.1 uncultured Alphaproteobacteria bacterium | reverse complement strand
CGGAATAACGCAGGTGACGAGACCGCCGACCCAGCCACGCTTCGAAGACGGCATGAATTCCTGCACCAGCGGCAGGTCCACGCAATAGAGGCCGCCAACGCCGAGGCCGACGAAAAACCGCATCACGGAGAGGTAGATCCATCCCTGGTCAGGCGTGAAATACAACAGGCCAGTCGCGACGGAGAAATTCAGCACAGTGCCGATGAAGACCTTCCGGCGGCCGATGCGGTCGGCGAGCCAGCCCCACCCGTAGGCGCCGACGATGGCGCCGATGCCGGAGCTCATGAGCACGATTGCCGACTGACCGAAGGTCAACTTCCAGGGGCCAATCAGAAAGGCCAGCACAAACCCAATCAGGAAGTAGTCGAAGAATTCGAGTGCATCGCCCAAGATGGCAGCGACGAGAATCCTGATCTGGTTGCCAGTCAGGTTCGTGCGCCGGTCGAGAATCTCGAACATGGCAGTTTCCCCGGGTCGCGTTTCCCCGGCGCTTATTTTTGCCTGACCGTGATCGCGCCTGAAGTCCCGGACAGGGAAACACAGGCTAACCTGCGCATTCGCCAAGCGAAAGCGCTGCTACCAATTTCTTTAAGTTTTGGCGCTAGAGACATCTTGGCGGAAGGATTCCGGCCGTACGGTACGCACCGATGGAAGAGAAGCGGAAACATCAGCGGACTGAAATCAACGAACCGGCCTATGTTTCGGCCGGCGGCTCGGTCATGCGCTGCATGGTGAAGAATATCTCGCCGGAGGGAGCCGCGATCGATGTCGACAATCCCGCCTTCGTTCCGGGACAGTTTCGCCTGGTGATCGCAAGCGACTCCTCGACCCGTGACTGCCAGGTGATCTGGATTCGAGAGAAGCGGATCGGCGTGGCGTTTGTAGAGACGGCCGACCAGCATTTACCTCGCGGCTAACGCGCACCCCACGCCGCCATCCAACAACATTTAAAATCTGTAAGCCGTCAGAGCGAGCCACCATCCTGTCCGGCCGGTCGGCTCGCTCTGGATGTGTCCAGCCTATACGCCGGTCTGCGTGATGAACTTCGTGCTCAGATAGGCGTCGATCCCTTCGGTGCCGCCCTCCGAGCCATAGCCGGAATCCCTCACGCCGCCGAACGGTGTCTCCGGCAGCGCCAATGCGAAATGGTTGATCGACATCATGCCGGCATCGACCGCGGCGCCGATCGCCGTCGCGGTCTTGGCGGATTTGGTGAAGGCGTAGGACGCCAGCCCAAACGGCAGACGGTTGGCTTCTTCGGCGGCGTCATCGAATTTCGAGAACGGCGAGATCAGTGCCAACGGTGAGAACGGCTCCTCGTTCATTGCGCGCGCCGATTTCGACACGCCGGTGACGACGGTGGGCTCGAAGAAGTAGCCCTTGTTGCCGACGCGGTTGCCGCCAGTCGCTACCTTCGCGCCCTTGCCGACAGCATCCTGCACCATGTTTTCGATCGCGGTAATGCGGCGGTCGTTGGCCAGCGCACCCATCGTGGATTGGGCGTCGAGACCGTTACCGACCTTGAGCGACTTGGCACCCTCCACGAACTGCTTGATGAACTTGTCGTAGACGCCTTCCTGCACCAGAAAACGGGTCGGCGAGATGCAAACCTGCCCGGCGTTGCGGTACTTCGCGGCGACCATGATCTTGGCCGCGGATTCCACGTCCGCGTCGTCGAACACAATGACCGGCGCGTGGCCGCCGAGTTCCATGGTCACGCGCTTCATGTGCTGACCCGCCATGGCCGCGAGATGCTTGCCGACGGTGGTCGAGCCCGTGAAAGATATCTTGCGGATGACCGGGTGCGGGATCAGATATTCGGAAATTTCAGACGGCACCCCATAGACCAAATTGATCACACCGGCCGGCACGCCAGCGTCGGCGAAGGCTCGGATCAATTCGGCCGGAGAGGCCGGCGTTTCCTCTGGCGCCTTGACGATGATCGAACAACCCGCAGCAAGTGCTGCGCTCATCTTTTTGACCACCTGGTTGATCGGAAAGTTCCAGGGCGTGAAAGCGGCAACCGGACCGACAGGGTCCTTGATCGCCATCTGGTAGACACCCGGCAAACGCGCCGGGATCAGCCGGCCGTAGGTCCGGCGGCCTTCCTCAGCGAACCATTCGATGGTGTCGGCGGCCGACATCGTCTCGATCTTGGCCTCGGCCAGGATCTTGCCTTGCTCGATCGTCATGATGGTCGCGATCTTCTCGGCGCGCTCGCGGATCAGCTCGGCAGCCTTGCGCATCACCTTGGAGCGCTCAAGGGCAGAAACCGCGCGCCAGGCCTTGAAGCCTTTATCTGCAGCCGCCAGCGCCTCGTCGAGATCGGCCTTGTCGGCGTGGGCCACGGTGCCGACAATCTCTTCGGTCGCCGGATTGAGGACGGGGATGGTCTTTCCGGAAGCGGCGGGACGCCATTTGCCGTCGATATACAACTGCACGTTCGGGTAATTCATTCTGCTGTCTCCGGGTTTAGAGCATGATCCGGAAAAAGCCTGCCCCGCGCTGGACGCTGGGTGCGTAGCGGTTTTCCGTCGCGACAAACGCGAAAGCGTTTGCGCGGAGATCCGCGCGGGAGAACAACACGTTCACCAGCCTCTTTTCAAGGCCCGGCCGTGGCTTGGCTCGACCGGAAGCTCGGCGAGCCGCGCATATCGTTCAGGCGACCCTTTCCGGCCAGTTGCATGGCGCCACATAGCGTGAACTTCGTATAGATTCCTGATCAACTGACGACCGATCGGATGACAGGTGGACCTAGCATGGCAACAGCCGATCAGACCAATCCGCCATCGGGTGATGCAAAAGATGATGGCCTGACCGCCGGCGCCGTGACGGGGGCTACGATCGGCAATATGCTCGAGTTCTACGATTTCGTCACGTACAGCTTCTTTGCCACGCAAATCGGCCACGCTTTTTTCCCGGCGAAGACTGAGTTCGCCAGTCTTTTGCTGTCTCTCGCGACCTTTGGCGCCGGCTTCGTAACGAGGCCGATCGGCGCCGTCATCATCGGCTCGTATTCGGACCGGGCCGGCCGGCGGCCGGCGATGACCCTCAGTTTTGCGATGATGGGCATCGCCATCCTCGTGCTGGCTATTACCCCTTCATACGAGACAATCGGCGTTGCTGCGCCGATCATCGTCATTCTGGCGCGGCTCACACAGGGGTTCTCACTGGGCGGCGAGGTAGGCCCGACCACCGCCTACCTGATGGAGGCGGCCTCAGCCAGGCATCGCGGCCTTGCGGTTTCGTTTCAGCCGGCAAGCCAGCAAATCGCAGCCACAGCGGGCGCGCTGGTCGGGGAGATACTCTCGCTGACCATGACAAGCGATGCACTGGATACGTATGGCTGGCGCATCGCTTTTCTGCTCGGCGCCGCCACGCTGCCGTTCGGACTATGGTTGCGCCGCAGCTTACCTGAAACGTTGCATCGGGCCGAAACGCCAGCACCACCGCTACAGAACAACGAGGAAAGGACAGTGCGCGGCAACACGCGCCTGTTGGCTCTCGGGCTCGTCATTCTCGCCAGCGGCACCATCATCACCTACGTGACGCAATACATGACAACCTATGCGCAGCATACGCTGCATGTAGACGCTCCGCTCGCTTTCGCGACAACGGTCGTCAGCAATGGTATCGGAATCGCCGCCGCCTTCCTCGGCGGCTGGCTCGCGGATCGGTTGGGGCGCTGGCCGATCATGGTGTGGCCGCAGGTCGCGGCGCTACTGATGACCTATCCGATTTTTCTGTGGGTCGTGGAAAGCCGTAACGCGGCGGCGCTGCTCGGCGGAACTCGGTCTGTTGGCCCTGATCGGCTCGATCCCCTACAGCGCGTTCTATGTTGCGCTGGTTGAAGGCCTGCCCAAGCATATCCGCGGCGGCGCTTTTGCAACCATCTATGCGGTCGCGATCGCGATTTTCGGAGGCACGGCTCAACTCGTCGTCGCCTGGCTGACCGAGGTGACCGGCAATCCGCTCGCGCCTGCCTGGTATCTGCTCTTTGCGACGGCTGCGGGGCTCGGCGCGATGATTTTGATGCGGGAGACCGCGCCCGGAAAGATCCGGACTGCTGCGAAAACGTCGGATGCTTGCGGGTTTGGGTGAACGGGCCGCAAGCGAGCAGGGGCGGGCATAGATCAACTTTGGCGTGCCTCAAATCGTTTCGAGGGAACGCGGGACCGAAGCCCGGATTTCTTTGGCCTCAGAGTTCTCAACGCTTTCCCGAAACCATTTTCCCAAGCCGCGAAGCATTCCGGAAACAGACTCAGTCCACTCTTCGGCCATGACCAACAGTGAGGTTCGGTCATGCCGAGCTACGGCGCGAAATTAATTTGTCTCTCGTTTTGGAATTAGTCCCTGAGACGCTTGCCCTGACATGGGAGTGAAGCCATGAAAGAAAATAACATCCGTTTCCAGGATCTGGATCAGGTATTGCTCGACGCACAGACCCGACGTTCGGCAGATTTGGGTGAGTGGCTAATGCAATTTCTTCGAGCACGACGTGAAGCCAGGCTCCAAGAGAAGCTAAACCGCGCGCACGCGATCGACGAACGGCGGCGCATCGCGGTCTCTTAGAGCCTGATGAATAACGGGCCGGTCCTTGTCGAGGGGCGGCTTTTTAGTTGCCGAGTGGCGCAGCGCGTGGGTTGACTTCGGAATCCTATTTAGCCAATAAAATCAG
>CAVVZW010000237.1:0-20692 GCA_963752265.1 uncultured Alphaproteobacteria bacterium | reverse complement strand
TTTTTACCTACTTCGTTCAGTTCGTGTCTGCGAATGGTTCGCAGGAGCTTGCCGTGGATTTGCGCTATGTGGCGCGGCAACCGATTCCGACCTTCATGGACGACTGCACGGATACGAATTGCTGTTCAGGAATGGCCCAGGAGTGGCCTTTCACGGTGACGGCGATCTGGCCACGCGCACCATGCTCGACAACTCAGTCGTATTCGGATTGGGAACGCTCAGCGGCGGGATGACAGCCTTCATCAACTGCACAATGGAATCGCTGACGGAAGCTTGTTGTGGATGTATTGCCGCCCAGCATGACGGTCCTGGAGATTTTGGAGACCCTGGAGCCGACGCCTGAATTGGTGCGTGCCTGTCGAAAGCTGAAGGCATCAGGGTTCCGCGTCGCGCTCGACGACTTTGTATGGAAGCCAGGGATGGAACCACTGCTTGAATTGGCTGACTACGTCAAGGTGGACTTTATCCAAACCGGCGCGAGCGCACGGAAATCCACCGGCCACGATCAGCCATTGATCCGGCCTTTTGCGAGCAGCAGCAGACCGAAGACGCTCCAGCGCCTCGTTAAGGTTCGTCGCGCCCTCCCAGTTCACTTCGGTCGCATAACGAAAGCCGGCGCGAATGGCGTGAATGTGGGAATCGATCAGGCCGGGAATCACCGTGCGCCCGCCGAGATCGATGACTTTGGTGGAGGGACCCGCGAGCTTGCGAATTTCGTCAGAACTACCCGTCGCGGCGATATCGCCCGCCTCGATCGCCAGTGCCTGCTTCACCGATGAGCCAGCATCGAGGGTGACGATCTTGCCGTTGAGGAGCAGGAGATCGGCGGGGTTGGCTGATGCGGGCGTGGAGGCGGCGAAGGCAAGAACCCAAACCACGAAGAGGCCGAGCCGCCGGCTTACCCATTTGGAACGCATTCGAACTCGCAACGACATGGGTTCCCGTACACACGTGCAAGAAGACTGGCCTACCGAACCACGATAGCAGTGCCCGTTGGAACAATAGCGCGAACACTCGTTCGCATCGCCCCAGTTCGCCGGAAATACACGCCATAAAACCGCGCAACGTCTATGAGAGAATCTGGCGAAGCTGACCGTCATCCGGCAAACCGTTCCGTCGATTGCCAAGCTCTAAAAACCCTGCTCACTATATCGAATTGCTATTTGCAGCCTTTAATTAGGGGAATTCGAAATATGGGGCTTGTTCGTCGTTTCAGTCTGGTTCTGATTGGCGCGGTGCTGGCGGGTCTTACAATCTCTGGCGCTCGTGCGGATGACGCCCAACAATGTATCTCCAGCTGGAGAAACCCGATGAACAACGGGTACATCCAGTGGGGCCTCAGGAACAGTTGTGACTTCCCGATCGCGTTCGAAATCGATTACTGCGACATGGCCCCAAGCATGCAGGCCACCTGCACGGTTAAGACCGTGACCGTGAGCCGCAATGGCGCCTTTTCAGACAGCAACTATCATCAGCCGGCAAACGCGCGGAACTATCGTACGGCCGGTTCAAGCTCAAGTACGAGCAGCGGACGCCCCGGCAATTCCAGTCTGTGGAACACGTCCTGTCCGGATCATTATTATCATGCCTATCCGAACGGCGCGTGTACGTATTGCGATGCCATTTGGTCCGAGGGCCATTGCATCTACGATTAGCGGACCCCGCCCGATTTAAAAATCGCTGACAGCTATCCTCCCAGACCTATCGCTTCTTGTTCTTCCGCGCGGCGTAGCGCGCATCGCGCGCAGCCTTCTGCTCGGCTTCGAGGGCTGCTTCCCGTGCGGCGGCCTCTTCTTTTTCGCGCAAGAGCTGCGCCGCTGCGGCGGCGGCCGCCTCTTCCTCGAGACGCTTCTGCTCGGCCTTGGCGGCCTCGCGCGCCTCCATCGCCCTGGCCCGCTCCGCGGCGCGCGCTTCGCGCTCCGCCAGCCGCGCCTTGACCGCGGGATCGTCAGGTCCGGGCTGGTTGCGAAACTTGTTCAGGATGTTCTTCCTGGCTTCCTGCGCCGCCTTCTGCCGGTCCGCGAAGCCAGGTTCCTTGAATCCACTCATTGACAACGCCTTGTCGCTTTCTTGTTTGTGATGAAGCCATGGCCTTTACGCCGACCTGCCGTCCGGGACAACTGCGCTGCTGCAATCCGCTTGAGAAAATTGCCAAAGGAAAATCGCGAAGCCGTTTCGGTTGAAGGTGCAAGCGGAGTTTGGTGCCGCAAACAGGACTCGAACCTGTGACCCCGTCATTACGAATGACGTGCTCTACCAACTGAGCTATTGCGGCGAACCATCAGTCCCGCTTCGAAGCGTCTTCTTGGGCCTTAGGGGTGTTTTCCCTCAGGCACACAGGTTCGCTCGAAAACGCCCGCACCTGATATCGGGCAGCGCTTCGCTTGGCAAGAAAAACGCAGGCCCGCTTGGCTTTTCGTCGCCCGACCGGCCGCCATCCCCTTGTTTGGGCATGATCTTTCGAAAATCCGCTGGATTGGCCGCTGCCCGCCCCGGATCCGGCCTGAAACCCAAATCGAATCAGCTGCGCATACGGGCGAGAAAGCCGAGCCAGCCCCCGGCCTGGCCGCGCGAAGGCGGCAACGGACCAGCGAATTCGTCGCCTGCGGTTCCGTCATCGACGCCGGGATCGTCCGGGGCCCGTAGAATCGGAATCACGGCCGGAATCACCGGCGCCGGCTTTGCGTTGGTGGCCGGAATATCCGCGCGGGCACGAAACAGCGGCGGCGCGGCGGCCGGGGCTGACGTCACGACAGGCGGCGGCGAAGGGGCAATATCGATCGCCGGCGGATCGGCGGGCGCGTTGTCCTGTGCGACCAGGCCTTGGGCGACCGGGCCTTGGGCGACCGGGCCTTGGTCGATCAGGCCTTGGGCCACCACGTCTTGCGCCACCTCCGGCTGTCGGCTCACCGGCACCGCGCGTTCCGGGCTTGCCGCCAGCATCGCCTGCTCGAAGGCCGAGGGTGTGAGCGTGCCGTTAGCAGAAGGCAGCGCCGACAACGGCATCAGCCACTGAAAGGCGTCGAGCCGCCCGGACACCGGCGACACCGGCCGCCATCGATCCGAGACATAGCCGTCCGCGGTCCAGACCGGATCGTGCAGCGCGCGCACCGCCCGCAGCGTCCAGGCCCGCGCCTTGCCGCTGTCGCCGTGTTCGGTGCGCTCGATCTCGGCCATCAGCATCGCCACGCGCTGCGTCGGCGCCTCGATAAAGGCGCTGAGCGCCGCGCGCGCCTTGCCAAACTCGGTGGCGTCGATCGCGGCCCGCGCCACCGCGAGCGCGCTTTCGAGATGACCCGGCGCTTTGGCCGCCAGCGTCTCGACCCGCACCAGGCGCTGCCGCGCGGAATCACCCAGCTTCACGTGGGCGTAGGCATCGGCCAGATCAGGATGCGGTTGCGCCAGCCACGCAGCCTCCACCAGGCGCATGGCGCGGCGGATCTGATGCGCCTCGCTCTGAAATTTGGCGGCGAGCACGGCAGCGGGCACCAGCGTCGGCGCCAGCTTCACGGCCTCCATCACGACATCGCGGGATTGATCGCGGTCGGTCGTCTCCAGTTCCAGCGCTCGCGCCGTCAGCAGCACGCCGCGCTGGCGGCGATAGGTTACCTTGTCGATCAGGCCGGAAGAAAGGTTGTTGTCGAGGATGGAGAGCGCGCCGGTCCAGTCGGCTCTCGCGCAGCGAAAGCCGAGCACGGCCTGCGAGGCCCAGGTCGACGACGGTGAGGTTTTCAAGGCCTCCTCCGCGATCGCAACCGCCGCAACCACATCATCGGCGCGCTGCGCTTCGATGAACAATCCACGCAGACCCAACAGCCTTGTGTCCTCGCGCGTGGCCATGGCATGGAAGGCCTCGCGCGCGGCAACGCGGTTGCCGTCGAGCTGCGCGGACTGGGCGTGCAACAATAGCGTCAGCGGATCATCAGCGGCATGGCGGCGCGCCACGTCGGCATGCAAGCGCGCGGCAGCCGAATCGCCGTGGCCGATCGCGAGCAGCCCTTGCGTAATCGCGTTCCGGCCGCGCGCATGACGCCGGTCGTGGCGGGCTTTGCGGATTTTTTCCGGCAGCCGCCACAAGAAACCCAAAATGCTCCACACGATCATCGCAGCAACGAGCGCCACGACAAAGCCGACCGCGAATTCCAGCAGCGTGACGTGCGCGCGTGCGCCGGCCCAGGGGAATATGACTTCGCCGGGCTGATCGGCAATCCACGCGGCGCCTGTCGCGGCGAGCGCGATCAGCAACAGGAAAAAGATGATCCGATACATGGTTTCGTCTACTGCGCAGGCTTGGTGAGCGCCGCCATGGCGTCGGTTGCAAAATGTCGCGAAGCGGTGAGCGCAGCGTCGCGCTCGCCGGCCTTGTCGAGCCAGCCTTGCGCCGGCGCGCGGTCGGCGGGATTGAGCGAATTCAGTTCCCGCCGCGCCTCGGACACGTCGTTACGCAAGGCGGCGGTGGTGATGCGCGCGACAATGGCGCCACGGTCGGTCCCCGTGACATCCGTGCGCTCGATACGCACCAGCTTCGCCGCACCCGCTTTGAGATGTTCGACGATCCCGGTGCCCGTCGTGGCATTTTCCGCCGGCGGCTCCAGCTTCGGCACCAGCGTCAGCAGCTCGCGGCAAAGGCTCGCGGGATTCGGCACCCCCGAGCCTGAAAAATTCTCAAGCGGCTTGAGCACTAGCGGATCGGACGCCAGTGCCTTCGCCGCGTTAAGGGCCTCGCTAAACGGTTCCCCCTGGCGAACCGAAATCTCGAGCATCGATGCAACCACCAGCCGCCGCAGCGCCGTATCATCGGCAGGCTTGCTCGCCGCTTGCGCGATGCTCTCGCGCTCAGCTCGGCTAGCACGCTCGAGCTCGGCCAGGCGTGCTTCGATATCAGAAAGATCCACCGCTGCCGGCGCTGCGGCGGAAACGGGAGGCGCAGATTTTATCTTCTCCAGGTCGGCGGCGAGCTTTTCCGCGCGGCCGCGGACGCCGGCGACGTCGGTCCGCAGCGAAGCGAGCGATTTGTCGAGCGCGTCGAATCGTGAGGCGAGGGCGGGATCCGGCGCGGCGGGCTTTGATATCAGCCCCTCGAGCTCCGTGATCCGCGACGACAGCGTCTCTACGGCGCCGGTATTGCTCTGCACGATCGGACGCGCCGTCTCGCCGGGCCATCCCACCGCCCAGGCAACGGCCAGCACCAGCACGGCTGCGATCGCGCCGGTGAGGCCGGCTGCGAGAAACGGGGAAGCCGCAAATGAGGGCCGGGAGGATGGGCCGGCCGGATTGTCGTCGGCGTTCTCAGCCGGCTTCGTCACCTCGGAAGCCTCGAGGTCGATCGTCGGCGGCGCGCGCTTGGGCCGGCCCGCATCGGGCGAGGCTGCGGCGTCATCGGGCCTGTTGTCGTCCATGCTGGTTCCCTGCGGCTTCGATTCCATCAGACCGTTAGCAAGTTGCCGATTCCAGCGCCACAAATAAGGCGCCCTCGTCCGGCGACAGGGCGACGACCACCCGGGCCGCCCCCGCATCGCGCAGGACGGTGGCGACGCCCGCGGAAATACAGCATTGCGGCAGCGAAAGCGCCGATACCTCAACGCCAGCGGCGCGAACCGCCTCGATAAAGGCCCGCGCGCTGCGCCTCGAATAATGCAGCACGGCTTCGACCTCGCCGTCGGCGAAGGCCTTGCGGGTTTCCTCCGGCAGGCTCCGCACCGCCACCATGCGATAGGTGGTTTGCGTGACGACCGTAAAGCCGCGCTCGCCGAGTTCGGCTGGCAAGTCGCGGGCCAGATCCGCACCGGCCAGATAAAGCAGTGGGCTCGCTTTCTTCAGTACCTTCGCCTTCACGCTCGCGACAATGCGCTCACGCAGCCCCGCGGCATCGCTGTTGGCCGAAATCACCTGGGTAAATCCGGCGGCGCGCGCGGCTTGCGCGGTATGTTCACCGACCGCAAACAGCGGCAGTTTGAGCAAGGAACTGCCGGCAAGCCTGGTTTCAATCGCCCGCAGCGCATTGGCGCTGGTGACGATGACCGCGCCATAAAGCGCGTCGGAATCGTCGTGAAAGGCGACGGGCTCGAACCGCAGCATCGGCGCCAGCAGGACCGCAAAGCCCTTCGCGCGTAGCGCTTCAGTCGTGGTCGCACCGTCCGGCAACGGGCGCGTGACGAGAATGGCCATGCAATCGAACTTCCCAGGTAGAACCCGCAATGCTACCGAATAGGGAAACGCCGGATTAATTGAAAGCACAAGAGCCCATATTTGACTGACGACCGTAGAACATTGGTGCTGGGGATCGAGACCACCTGCGATGAAACCGCAGCCGCCGTGGTCGAGCGCGCAAGCGACGGCACCGCCAAAATCCTGTCCAATATTGTGCGCTCGCAGACGGAAGAACATGCGATCTATGGCGGCGTGGTGCCGGAAATCGCCGCCCGCGCCCATGTCGATCTGCTCGACGGCATCGTCGACACCGCGATGAAGGATGCGGGCACGGGCTATGCGCAGTTGTCCGCGGTGGCAGCCGCCGCTGGCCCCGGCCTGATCGGCGGCGTCATCGTGGGCCTCACCACGGCCAAAGCGATTGCGATGGTGCATAACACGCCGCTGATCGCGGTGAACCATCTCGAGGCCCACGCGCTGACGCCGCGGCTCACTTGCGCGCTCGCCTTTCCCTATTGCCTGTTTCTGGCTTCGGGCGGCCATACCCAGATCGTCGCCGTGATTGGCGTCGGCCAATATGTGCGGCTCGGTACCACGGTCGACGACGCGATCGGCGAGGCCTTCGACAAGGTCGCGAAAATGCTCGGACTGCCCTATCCCGGGGGGCCGGAAGTCGAGCGTGCCGCGCGCGGCGGCGACGCTACGCGTTTTGCGTTACCGCGGCCGATGCTGGGGCGCGACGACGCCAACTTCTCGCTGTCGGGGCTGAAGACGGCGGTGCGCAATGAAGCCGCTCGGCTGACAACGCCGGACGCCCAGGACATCCGCGATCTCTGCGCCAGTTTTCAGGCCGCCGTGCTGGAATCCACCGCCGACCGGCTCAGTGTCGGCTTGCGGCTGTTCGAAGAGCGATTCGGACCGCCCCGCGCGCTGGTCGCGGCCGGTGGGGTCGCTGCCAATCAGGCGATCCGCGGCGCGTTGCAGGAGGTCGCGGCAAAGGCCGAGACCACTCTCATCATCCCGCCGCCCGCGCTCTGCACCGATAATGGCGCGATGATCGCCTGGGCCGGCGCCGAGCGGCTGGCGCTTGGCCTCACCGACACGATGGACGCCGCGCCGCGTGCGCGCTGGCTGCTCGATCAAAACGCAACGTCTCCTACCGGTCACCGCAATTCACGCGCAGGGTTTTGAGAGGGAATTCGATGACCGCCTTCAACTCAGTGGCCGTCATTGGCGCGGGAGCGTGGGGAACGGCGCTGGCCGGCGTTGCCGCCCGCGCGGGGCGCGAGGTTACTCTTTGCGCACGCAGTGCCGGGACAGCAGCAGCCATCACGGCCACGCGCAGCAATCCGAAACTTCCCGGCGTCACCCTTCACCCGGGCATTCAGGTAACCGATGACGTCAGGCGCGCCGCCGCATCCGGCATCGTTCTGATTGCGACGCCGGCGCAGGATCTTCGCGACGCCGTATCCGCACTCGCCCCCCATTTGACCGATGGCACGCCGCTGGTCGCCTGCGCCAAGGGCATCGAGCGCGGCACGCACAAGTTCATGACCGGGGTGATCGCCGAATCAGCACCGTCCGCGCGGGCGGCGATCCTGTCGGGGCCTGGTTTTGCCGATGACGTGGCACGCGGTCTCCCGACCGCGGTGACGCTCGCCGCATCCGACGAAGAACTCGCCAAGGACCTCGTGCGGGCGCTGGGCTCGGCGACCTTCCGGCCCTACCACACGTCCGACGTCCGCGGCGTCGAGATCGGCGGCGCGGCCAAAAACGTGCTCGCGATCGCGGCCGGTATATCGGTAGGCAAGCGCCTCGGCGCCTCGGCGCAGGCCGCGCTGATCACGCGTGGCTTCTCGGAACTCGCCCGTCTCGGCCGTGCCCTTGGCGCGCGCTCGGAAACGCTGGTCGGCCTGTCCGGCCTCGGCGACCTGATCCTGACCTGCTCGACGCCACAATCGCGGAATTTCGCGCTCGGGCAGGCGCTCGGGCGTGGCGAGGCTGCGCCGCACGGCAAACTGGCCGAGGGCGCCTTCACGGCCCCGGTATTGGTAGAACTCGCGGCCACTGAGGGCGTCGATATGCCGGTCTCGCTTGCCGTTGCCGACATCCTGCGCGGCGCGGTCACGGTCGACGATGCGGTCGAGGGCCTGCTGACGCGCCCGTTCAAGGCCGAGGGCTGAAGGGGTCCAAGAAAAGCGCTGGCACCACCTGCCCATAAAAAACCCCATTTCGCTTGGCTTGCGGGGTTTTTGCACATGAGAAACTGTGGTACGGAGCAATACAAGTCAAAGGAAGGGAACAGTTATGGCTACCGGTACGGTTAAGTGGTTCAACGGTCAAAAGGGCTTCGGATTTATTGCGCCCGATGACGGCGGGAACGATGTTTTCGTTCATATCAGCGCGGTCGAGCGCGCCGGCCTTTCTGGCCTGGCCGAGGGGCAGAAGATCTCCTACGAGGTCAAGGTTGATACCAAGCGGGGCAAGAGCAGCGCAGAAAACCTGCGGGTTTGATGGCTCGCAACCCTGATCCATCGCCTGCGCAAACCGCGAGAGAAAACCGGTTGCGCCTTGCCAAAGAGGAAGGCGCGCGGGCGATGGAAGAGGCGCAAAAACAGGCTCTCGCCGTCCGTAAAAACATGGATCGACTGCGTGAGCTGAGATTGGCAAAGGAAGCCGAGGCGGCCCGGGAGCTCATCGCGAACGGACCTCCGCCAAAGGCGAAGTCAAAAAAGCCATCTAAAGCAAAAGAAAAAGCAATCTAAAGCGAAATCGGCCGCATCGGTTCGTAGCGCCGCGCGTACGCGCCGCGGCGCTACCGTGTTCGACGGCTTGCCCTCAATCGGCCTTCACCATCTCGAATTCAACGATGCTGGTGGCGCCCGTCATCGGAACGATGACGCCAGGTGATTTCATCGTCAATTTATCGCCGTCGCGCCGGGCGAAGTAGACGCGATCGGTATTGAAGATCGCCTGGCTGGACGCGGCATCGACATGCGCCGTCAGTTTGAGGCCGTCGGAGGTCTGCTCCGCCGTCGTGTATTTACCGGTCCAGGCGACCTGCGTTTTCATCATCGTGATCGCCTCGGTATCGGTCAGCGCCGGCGCGGCGGGCACCTTCCGCGTGCCATCGACGAACAACAGCCAGTAACGCGTTGGCGTAATGGTCACGAAGCCAACCACCTGTTCTCCGAGCGGATAGGCAACTTTGTCGCCGCTGGTCGCTTTCAGGCTCAGGACTTTCCAGGTCCCGATCAGCTGGTCTTTGGTCGTTTCCTGCGCGAAGGCAGGTGCACCGGATAAAACAGACAGAGCGGCGGCAAGCAGCAAAAGCTTCATTGCAATCTCCCAACCTGATCCAAATGAACTGTCTTGAAATGTCGCGGGAACTTGATCTGTCTCGGAAGCCCTCGATGGACCGTAATCGTGCGAGCTTATTCAGGAACGTCAAAGCTGCAAGACACATTCGGCCCGAATATGATCGCGGGCCAGCCTATGCCAGCGGCTTGCGGATGCCGCCGGCAAAGCTATGGGACAGGCTGAAGCAGTTTCGGTAGAGGCGCGGCAAGAGCGAGCGCAACGCGCTATCGTAATGTCCGCGCTTGTCGCGGGTACCACGTCTTGGATAATGCGACGGAAAGACGTGGACAGCCGCAGGTTAAACCCGGCCATGACGAGCGGAGAGCGTTACCCCAACACAAACTTCACGAGATCGGCCATGCCCGAACCCACGCCGTCCGGCATCACGCCCAATTCCTCGCTCCGAGCGTTCGATCGATTGACCCAGAAGGTCGGGTAACCGAACCATTTGGCGCCCGCCGCATCCCAGCCGGCGAACGCGGCAAACGCGATTTCCTCTTTTGCCAGCCTGAACGCATCAGGCCCCATCTGGTAGGCGCGCGGATCCGGCTTGAACGCCTTCACTCTGTCGGTCGACAGATGCGGCTCGAAAAAACCTTCGAGGGCAGAATTCTTCACCACGGCATCCAGCATCGTTTCGGTGAGGTTCGTCAGAAAGGCCATGCGGATGCCGGCGGCCTTCAACTCTTTCAGCGCCGGCGTGACATCGCCCCACGCTTTCAAGCCGAGCCACGCCTGCATCAAGGTATCGCGCTGCTCGGCAGCCAGATCGATTCCCGATGCCTTGGCGGCGAAGATCAGGGATTGCTCGGTGACGTGCCAGAAGTCGACGTAATGTCCCCCCAGCGTTCGCAGCCATGTGTATTCGAACAGCCGCGTGCGCCAGGCCTCGCTCAGAGCGCCGCCCTTGCCGGGAAACAATTCTTCGACTTTGGCAAAGACCGGGCGCGGATCCGTGATCGGAAATCCGTCAAACGCGATGGCCTTGATCGGGCGCGTCGCTGCAAAAGCGGCAGGTGCTGCGAGCGTTGCAGCGCCCGCGAGCGCTACAAATTTCCGGCGATTGATCGGCATCCGGTTTTCCGTGACACGAATGGAGGAAGTGGCCCTTGACGGCGCTTATAGCTCTGTCGTGGTATGGCGAGATGTCACAAGCACGAGATGGGTTTACGTCGTCATGAATTACTGGCTGGTGAAATCCGAACCTTCCGCCTGGTCGTGGGATCAGCAGGTCGCAAAGGGCGCCAAGGGCGAAGCCTGGACCGGCGTGCGCAATTTCACCGCCCGGCAGAACCTCGTGAAGATGAAGAAGGGCGATAGAGCGTTCTTCTACCACTCCAACGAGGGCAAGGAGATCGTCGGAATCGCCGAAATCATCAAGGAAGCCTATCCCGATCCCACCGACAAGACCGGCAAGTTCGTCTGCGTGGACATCAAAGCCGACAAGCCGCTGAAGACGCCGGTGACCATGGCCGCGATCAAGGCCGACAAAAAACTCGCCGCGATGGCGCTGGTGAAATATTCACGGCTCTCGGTGCAGCCGGTGACGGCGGAGGAATGGAAATACGTCTGCAAGATGGGCGGGGTGTAAGTCCGCCATGTAACCTGATTGTCGTCCCGGCGAACGCCGGGATCTAACTACCCAAATCAGCGGTGAATAAATTGCGGCTACAGCGTCGCGCAAAATACGCTGCGTGGTTGTGGATCCTGGATCGCGCTCGCTAACGCTCGCTTTTCCGGGACGACGCGGGATTTTCTCCTCGCGCCAATGTGTCGCAGGCGCTTTCCCGCACGACGTCAGACAAATGAGACGAGCCTTTTCTCGTCTGTCCCGTGTTTTGCATGAAGGGCGTTTGCCGATGCACTTCAGTTGGCGTGGCCTCCTGCTGGCGCCCTTGCCGGTGCCGTTGATCGGGTGCGCCGTGATGGCGCCCCTGCTGAAGGGCGACGAAGCTCCCGTCGTGTTGCCGTTCCTGATCCTGTTGATCCCGGCTTGCATGATTGCCTACGCGACGACGATTTTTGTGTTCCTGCCGAGCCTGTTTCTGCTGTCGTTGTGGCGGCCACTGAAGGGCTGGATGGTCTGCGCCCTCGGCTTTCTGCTCGGCGTGGCCGTTGTTGTACCCGTGACATTTCTGGGATGGGCAACGAGCGGTCCGGATTCGGGACCTCCGGCAGAACCGTTCTGGATGTTCTTTCCGCGCTGGGCCGCCGACCCGTTCATGCTCTTCTTTCCGGTCGCGGGGCTTGTCACGGCCGCCCTCTACTGGTGGTTCGGGACACGGCACGAAGGAAACCGTTAAAACCATTCGCGCGGGGAATGCCGGACGTTTTCGGCGAACCTGCGGCGACGACTTGCGTGTTTTTTTCACGCAAGCTGCGGGTGCGAGCGATGCGCCCGGCATTCCCTGCGCCCTCTCACGAAGAGGGACGATGATTTGGGATCACTCGGGCGGAGTTCCGTCGCGGGAAGGTGGAAGTGTGTCTATGGCTCGTCATGCCCGGACTTGATCCGGGCATCCATCAATCCTCGTAATAGATTTTTCAAAGAGAGATGGATCACCGGGCATAGGCAAGCGGAAGCGACGCCATTCTTCGAACGGCTTTGCCCGGTGATGACAGGAAGTGAAATCGCGTTTTGTGGCTGTTTGAAAATTCGAACCGGAACGACGAAGGGATATAGCTTACGCCGCCGCAGCCAGCACCACCTGGGCCAGAAGCTGCTCGCGCTTTTTCTGGGTGCGGTAGCCTTTCATGGTCGCGGCAAAACGCTCGAGAATGCCGTCCTCGAACGCCGTGACGATGGTGTCGTGGACATAGCTCTTGCGGCAGATCGCCGGCGTATTGGAAAGCTGGTCGGCGGCGGCGCGGATTGCTTCCAGCACCTGGCGCTTGCGGCCGCGCTCACTCGTCGCCGGCGACATCAGCGACAGCGATTCCAGCACCACGGCCGAGGCCATCAGGGTACGGAAATCCTTCAGCGAAATCTTGATGCCGGCGATCTCGCGCAAGAACGTATTCACCGTCGTGGTGGAAACCGTGCGCACGATGCCGGAGGCGTCGCGATACTGGAACAGGCGCTTGCCCGGCAGCTGGCGCAGAATCGGTATAGCGCGCACGAGCTTGGCCGCGTCGCATTCCTTGCGCACGGCCTTGCCGCCCTTGGCCTTGAAAGAGAGCACAAAGCCATCGTCTTCCAACGTCACGTTGGACTTGAGCAGCGTGGTGGCGCCACGGGTGCCGTTCATCCGGGCATAAGATTCGTTGCCGGGCCGGATCGCGGTGCGCGCGATCAGTTCGATCACGGCGGAGAGCGCGAACTCACGCGTGGGCTCATTGCCCGCCAGATGCATCGAGACGTGGCGGCGGATTTTCGGCAAGGCGCCGACGAGCTTGGCCAAACGGTGCGCCTTGCGGTGCTCGCGGACCTTTTCCCAATCGGCGTGATAGCGATATTGCAGCCGGCCAGCGGCGTCGCGCCCCACGGCCTGCAAATGCGAATTCGGGTCCGGCGAATAGCGCACCTCGGCATAGGCCGGTGGCACCGCCATCTTGTGCAGGCGGCGGACGGTTCTGACGTCGCGGATCTGCGAGCCATTGGCGCGGATGAAGGAGTAGTTTTTTCCGCGCTTGATGCGGCGGATGGTGAGCTGGGTCTGCTCGCCGAGCGTCAGGCCCAATTCCTTGGCCAAAATTTCGACGGAGGGCGTGGTCGTCGGCGCCGTTTTTTGGGTCGCCGGCTCCAGCTTGGCGGGTGCCAGCTTGTCGCCAGCCTTGTCACCGGCTTTGCGCCATTGCCCCAAGGCCTTTGCCAAAGCCACTTCAGGATCGGCTACGCCAGGTCGCGTCGCCTCAAAATTCGGTTGATCCATCATGACTTTAGATGCCTTGCTCCAACGCTTACCCTGCTAATGCCGATTGATTTGCTTTGTTCCGGCATGGGGCGCGACCACCCCAGTCCGGCCATTTAGGGGGGATTGCCCGATCGCGCCAGCCCCACCTCCGGATCGGAAGGTTTCCAGATACCTTTATGCGGCGCAATGCAGCCCTGCCCGGTCGTCCCCAACCTGCCGCCAGACCCGGCCAAACCGGCCCAAGCCGCGCCAGTTCAGGGCCGTTTCGGCGATTGATTTTCGCGTCATACGAAAGCTCACCGAAGGTCGTAGTGGTTGTGCTTGTCGGCGACATCCACGCGAGCGCATAATCGATTTAAACAATCAAGATGGTGGCAGTTCGCTTTCGCGGGCCACAATCGGGTGGAGGGATCAACATGTCCGAGAAAATTTACGACATACCGGCTGACTGGGCGAAGCGCGCCTGGGTGGACGATGCCAAATACCGCGACATGTACGCGCGTTCGGTCAAGGATCCCAACGCGTTCTGGAACGAAGAGGCCAAACGCGTCGGCTGGATCAAGCCTTTCACCAAGGTCGAGAACACCTCCTTTGAGCCCGGCCACATCTCGATCAAATGGTTCGAGGATGGCGTGCTCAACGTCGCCTGGAATTGCATCGACCGCCATCTGGAGAAGCGCGCCAACCAGACCGCCATCATCTGGGAGGGCGACGATCCCTCCGAGTCCAGGCACATCTCCTACCAGGAGCTCCATGACGAGGTCTGCAAGTTCGCCAACATCCTGCGTACCCGCAATGTGAAGAAGGGCGATCGCGTCACCATCTACCTGCCGATGATCCCGGAAGCGGCTTACGCGATGCTCGCCTGCGCGCGGATCGGGGCCATTCACTCGGTGGTGTTTGCGGGATTTTCGCCCGACAGCCTCGCGCAGCGCATCAACGACTGCCAGTCCAGGGTCGTGATCACCGCCGATGAGGGCCTGCGCGGCGGCAAGAAGGTCGCGCTCAAGGCCAATGTCGATGCGGCACTTGCTAAAGCCACTGACGTCGACTGGGTCGTCGTGGTCAAGCGCACCGGCGCCAAGGTCGACATGAACCCGTCGCGCGACTTCTGGTATCACGAAGCCGCCGAAATGGTGACGACGGAGTGCCCGGTCGAGCACATGCACGCCGAAGATCCGCTGTTCATTCTCTATACCTCGGGCTCGACCGGCCAGCCCAAGGGCGTGCTGCACACCTCGGGCGGCTACCTCGTCTTCGCCGCGATGACGCACCAATATGTGTTCGATTATCACGATGGCGACATCTACTGGTGCACGGCCGACGTCGGCTGGGTCACCGGCCACAGCTACATTCTCTACGGACCGCTGGCGAACGGCGCGACTACCTTGATGTTCGAAGGTGTGCCGAATTACCCCGATAATTCCAGGTTTTGGAACGTTATCGACAAACACAAGGTCAATATTTTCTACACCGCGCCGACCGCGATCCGCGCGCTGATGCAGGCCGGCGATGCGCCGGTGACCAAGACCTCGCGCGCCTCGCTGCGGCTGCTCGGCTCGGTCGGCGAGCCGATCAACCCCGAAGCCTGGGAATGGTACTATCACGTGGTCGGCGACAGCCGCTGCCCGATCGTCGATACCTGGTGGCAGACCGAAACCGGCGGCATTTTGATTACGCCGCTGCCCGGCGCGACCAAGCTCAAGCCGGGCTCGGCCACGCGGCCGTTCTTCGGCGTGGTGCCTCAGATCGTCGATGCCGACGGCAAGGTGCTGGAAGGCGAGTGCACGGGCAATCTCTGCATCGCCAAATCCTGGCCGGGCCAGATGCGCACCGTCTATGGCGATCACGCCCGCTTCGAGCAGACTTATTTCTCGACATACAAAGGCAAATATTTCACCGGCGACGGCTGCCGGCGCGATGCCGACGGCTACTACTGGATCACCGGCCGCGTCGATGACGTCATCAACGTCTCCGGCCACCGCATGGGCACAGCCGAGGTCGAAAGCTCGCTGGTCGCGCATGCAAAAGTGTCGGAAGCCGCCGTGGTCGGCTATCCGCACGACATCAAGGGTCAGGGCATCTATGCCTATGTCACGTTGATGGCCGGCACCGAGCCCAGCGACGCGTTGCGTAAAGAGTTGGTGGCGTGGGTGCGCAAGGATATCGGCCCGATCGCCTCGCCCGATCAGATTCAGTTCGCGCCGGGCCTTCCTAAAACCCGTTCCGGCAAGATCATGCGGCGCATCCTGCGCAAGATCGCCGAGGACGAACCGGGAAGCCTCGGCGATACCTCGACGCTGGCTGATCCGGCTGTGGTCGACGATCTGGTCACACACCGCCAGAACCGGAAGGACAAGCCGGCGTAGGCGCAGCGCGATCTTACGAAAGGCCGCCGAACACGCCGTTCGCAGACGGTGGGTGCGGTTGACGGAACGCCAGACTCACACGCATGGTCGCGGCCGATCGAAACGCTTCGGCCTCGACGTTTCGTCGCGAAACGAGCCGAGCAGGGAGCGCGCTGACGCGCGTTTTCCGATGCGTTTCTCACGTGATTGTCATCCGGAGGATCGCGCACGGGGTGTTTCCTCCGGGAGTGTGGTTTTCCGGTCATTTACTTTGTTTCGAACATTTTCTTTCTTGGCTCTGGAAAAATCTGTCCCGGCCCGGCCGCGCAGAACGCCCGGTTAACGGAAGCGGTTAATATTTGATGGGATACCAGCCGGTTATGCGGGGCTGGATCGGATTTGACCGCCGGATCAGGCGAGCGCGGACATATTGGAGAGATCAATGTTTTTGAGGATGGCGGTGGCGGCGGCCACGATCGGCGCTGGGCTTCTGGCAACCAATGCCGCCCAGGCCCGGCCCGAGATAGTCGGAATGCGGAGCAGCGAATATTCGCCGGGAACGATCGTGGTGAGGACCAGTGAACGCCGCCTCTATCTTATCCTCGATGACGGCCACGCCGTGCGTTATCCGGTTGGCGTCGGCAAGTTCGGCAAGCAGTGGGCCGGCGCGACGCGGATCAGCGGCAAATACCGCAATCCGGCCTGGTCGCCGCCCGCCGAAGTCAAGCGCGACAAGCCGCAACTGCCGGACGTCATTGCGGGCGGCTCGCCGCACAATCCGATGGGAGTGGCCGCCATGACACTGGCTGGCGGCGAATACGCCATTCACGGCACCAACGTGCCGGGCTCGGTCGGCGGTTTCGTGTCCTATGGTTGTATCCGGATGCTCAACCCCGATATCACCGACCTCTATGAGCGGGTTTCCATCGGCACTTCGGTGGTGGTGACGCGCTGATCGCGAACTTCGCAGCACATAGCCTTCGGAACTCAGAAGTCCGAGGCGATGCCTTTGTTTTCCCAATCGCCATATCGGGTGGGTTCGGGTCCCTTGGGGCCCTGAAGCTCTTTCGGTCGCGACCCGGCCTCGGCGGCAGCTGCCTTCCGCCGTGCTTCCGCTTCCGCCAGCGCGCGTTGCGCCGCCGGCGAGAGCTTGGGTTTCTTTGAGGAAATAGCCGTCGTCGGTTGTAAGGGATCGTCCGTCATCGGAAACATCCACCCTGTTCGAACGCCCGTCGGATCAACATATCAGACCACACCACACCGTAACGTCTGTAAAGTCACACGACGGATTCTTACATTTGGCATATTCTGATGCCAAATCAATTCCCAATCGCGAAATGCGAATTGCTGCGCCAAAATACAAGATGTACCCGCTCCATGCCCCCGCAACGATTCGCTCTGCCAACTGAAGCGCCCGGCCTAGCGGCGCGGCGGATCGCAGCCGACATTCTTGACGGCGTCCTGCACAAGCATCGCACCCTCGACGAACAACTCGATGGCGCGGCCGCCCATCCTGGATTGAAAAGTCTTTCCGACCGCGACCGGGCGCTGATGCGCCGGCTGGTCGCCACCATCCTGCGGCGGCTCGGCACCCTGGGCCATGTTCTTTCACGGTTGCTTGATCGCGGGGTTCCAACCGATGCGCCCCGCGCACAAAGCGCGCTTTTGATTGGGGCTGCGCAAATTCTCTGGATGGACGTGCCCGACCACGCGGCGGTCGACCTGTCGGTGCGGCTGGTGCAATCGGATCGGCGTGCCGCAAAATATGCCGGCCTCGTCAACGCGGTGCTTCGTCGGTGCGCCCGCGAAGGGCAGCCGCTGATCGACGAAGTAAAATCGAAAAATCTCGACGTGGCCCCGTGGCTGTTGGCGCGCTGGTCCGCCCATTACGGTGCGGCCACCGCAGCTGATATCGCCAACGCGATCGGGCAAGACCCCTCCTTCGATGTCACCGTGAAGTCCGATGCGGAACAGTGGGCGACGCGATTGCACGGCGAAACGCTGCCCACCGGTTCGGTCCGTACCCTGTTGCAGGGCTCGGTGACGATGCTGCCGGGTTTCACGGATGGCCAGTGGTGGGTGCAGGATGCCGCAGCCGCGCTTCCGGCACGCTTGTTCGGCGATATCGCGGCCAAGAACATCGTCGATCTCTGCGCCGCACCGGGAGGCAAAACCGCCCAACTGGTGCACGGCGGCGCGCATGTAACCGCGGTCGACCGTTCGCCCGCCCGTATGGCGCGGCTGCGCGATAACCTGACAAGGTTGTCGCTGGATGCAGAGTTCGTCGTGGCTGATGGCGCCGAGTGGCTCGGCCAGAACCATGGCGAGGGATTCGACGGCATCCTGATCGACGCGCCCTGCACGTCGACGGGAACGATCCGGCGTCATCCCGATATCGGCTGGCTGCGGCAGGAATCCGATATCGCGCCGCTGGCGGCCACCCAGAAGCGGCTGTTGCAAAGCGCGGTTGCCGCACTGAAGCCCGGCGGAATGCTGGTTTACTGTACCTGTTCGCTGGAGCCGGAAGAGGGTGAGTTTGCGATAGCGGAGCTCCTGAAGTCCGAAACAACGATGCAGCGCCTGCCGATCGGGGCCGATGAAGTCGCAGGCTTAGGTGAAATTCTCAACCCCGAGGGCGACCTCCGCACCCTGCCTTGCCATCTGCCCCATCCTGACCCGAGGCTTGCCGGCCTTGACGGATTTTACGCCGCGCGGCTGGTGCGGCGGAATTGAACTTCGACATCAGGCTAAATCCTGATTTTGCACCGGTTTTTGTGCCTGCTGCGCTGATTCGCACCCTTTCAAGGTGGTGTCTTGGCAACATTTCCGGATTAAAAGGAGCCGGAAAGAATCCTCCCGACCAAGGCAGGGCGTGTCACAACGCAGACGTATCTCGACGCTGATCCTGGGCCGCGTTGCTCGCAACCTGATGGCGCGGGCAGGCGGCGGCTCGGTTGCGTTGTCGTCGTTGTGGCCAAGCCGGACCGACCGCCTCATCATCGCCCCGCACGACCTGCGCACGGCGGACGCGACGCGCGCCGCGGAGATTTACGCTGGCCGGTTTGTCTTCGCGGGCAAGATCGTCACCTGCCACGGCCGCTCGATCTTCGAACTCGAACCGCCGTCGGACGATTGGGAAATCGCGCTGCTCGGCTTCGGATGGCTCAGACATCTGCGCGCCGCCGATACCGCGCTCACCCGCGCCAATGCCCGCGCACTGGTCGATGACTGGCTTTCGAACCCCAATTACAAACGGCCGGTGGCACGGCGTGCCGACGTACTGGCGCGGCGTGTCATCTCGCTGTTGTCGCAAGCCCCGCTCGTGCTTGGCGACACCGACAGCAAATTCTATCGGCGCTATTTGCGCGGAATCTCCCGCGAAATACGCTATCTGCGTTCCGCCACGATCGATATTGCCGACGGCGTGCCGCGGCTGCAGGTGTTGATCGCGCTCTGCTACGCCTCACTTTGTCTCGCCAACCAGGCAAACCACATTCGCACCGCCGCGCGCAGGCTTTCGGAGGAGTTGCAACGGCAGATCCTGCCCGACGGCGGCCACATCTCGCGCAATCCCGGCGCGCTGATCGAGCTTTTGACCGACCTGTTGCCGCTGCGTCAGACTTTCGCGGCCCGAAATATCGCGCCGCCGCCGGCCTTGCTGAACGCGATCGACCGGATGATGCCGATGCTGCGCTTCTTCCGGCACGGCGACGGCAATTTCGCTTTGTTCAACGGCATGAGCGGCACCCCTTCGGACGTGTTGGCGACCTTGCTGGCCTATGACGACACCCATGGTGCGCCGATGGCCAACATGTCGCATACAGGCTTCCAGCGGCTTGATGCAGGCAACACCGTTATCATCATGGATACCGGACCGGCACCGGCGCCGAGCGTCAGCCAGGACGCCCATGCCGGTTGCCTTTCGTTCGAATTGTCTTCCGGCACGAGCCGTGTCGTCATCAATTGCGGCATGCCGTCGGCCGGGCGCGACAATTGGCGCAGTTTTGCCCGAGGCACTTCAGCGCATTCGACACTGACCTGTCACGACACGTCTTCCTGCCAGTTCGTGGAATTTTCGGCGATGAAGCGGCTCTTGCAGGGCGCACCCATCGTCAGTGGTCCGACGGAGGTCGAAAGCCATCGCGAAACCGTCGCCAACGGCGTGCTGCTGACGACCTCACATGACGGCTATCTCAAACAGTTCGGCGTGATCCACCGCCGGGTGTTGATGCTCGCGCCGGATGGGACACGGCTCGACGGCGAAGACACCGTGGCGGTGTCGCCCGACGTGCGAACCAAGGGCAACGAAGCCGACTATGCGCTGCGGTTCCACCTGCATCCAGCGGTGAAAGCCAGCCGCCTCAGCGACGCCAGGGGCGTGATGCTGGTATTGCCCAACCGTGACGTCTGGACCTTCGAGGCGCTCGACGACAAGGTCGAACTTGAGGACAGCGTGTTTCTGGCCGGCAATGACGGGCCGCGCCGCACCGCCCAGATTGTCATTCGCCAGGATTCGCACCACGCGCCATCGATCCGCTGGAGCTTTGTCCGCTCGACTTCCTCACCATCCGCGACGGCCGCGAGACGCAGCGCGCGCCGCGAGCCGGAACTTCCGCTCTAAAAGAAGAGTGCGAGAAGTGAAGCAAGCCGAACCCGGCCGTTGTGAAAACGTGCGAAAACTGCTAACCAGAGATCACTCGCGCGACTGGCGACTTTGGATGGAGCACCATCGGGAAGCGTGAGAATATTCGCCGCGCGCCTGGGCAATAGCACCCCTTTAACAGAGGACCTTGCCCATGACTGATCAACTCCGCCATGTTACCCGCGCTCTTTTGTCGGTCTCCAACAAGACCGGGCTGATTGAATTTGCCCGTGCGCTGGCCCTTCATGGCGTCGAACTGGTTTCGACCGGAGGCACCGCGAAAGCGATCTCAGAAGCCGGGTTGAAGGTGAGAGACGTTTCGGAACTCACCGCTTGCA
>CAVVZW010000236.1:0-13466 GCA_963752265.1 uncultured Alphaproteobacteria bacterium | reverse complement strand
TCCCGACCTTCGTCGTCGGGAGAATCTACCTCACTAAATCTCTCCCAAGGGAGAGACTTTGAGCGAAGCCAGCCTGATATGCCTTCTCCCTTGGGAGAAGGAAAGGATGAGGTAATCCTTATTGCTGCTGCCGATTGCACCGGCCATGGTGTACCGGGTGCAATGGTTAGTGTTGTTTGCAGCAATGCATTAATCAGAACGGTAAAAGAATTTAAGATTACTGAGCCGGGAAAAATATTGGATAAAGTACGTGAACTTGTACTGGAAACATTCGAAAAGAAGTGAGAGATAATGTACAGGATGGAATGGATATATCCTTGTGTGCTATAACAGCCTCCCCGCCCTCCAAAGGAGGGATTACAATTCAATGGAGCGGCGCAAATAATTCTTGTGGTATATATTGAATGGAGAGATGAAGGAGATTGCCCGGACAAACAGCCTATTGGAGGAATATTATAAGCAAAACCATTACAACAACATCTATCCTTCCAAAAGGGAGGACCTTCTATCTATTTACCGATGGTTATGCCGACCAGTTTGGCGGGCCAAAAGGAAAGAAGTTTAAATACGCTCAATTTGCGATAAGCTAATAACGATAGTGATAAGACTATGGAGGAACAAAAGAATATATTGGAGAAAACCTTTGCAGATTGGAAAGGTAGACTTGAACAGGTTGACGATGTGTTAGTGATAGGAATACGAGTGTAAAGTGCATAAAGTAGAAAGTTAGGAAATCCCTGTTTTTCGCAGTTCGCTAAAGCAAATACACAGTTCACTCAAAAGGGCTTGCAATAAGCTACAATTCCAGCTACTTTTATATTGTAAATACCACAATATATATGAAAGAAAAGATTCTCCTAATGGTTCTTTCTTTAATCATTTCATTGCATCTTTTGGGGCAAGATAGCACCTTGCATTATACCAAAATTGATGATAAAAAATTTAATTGGAAAACTGGTACAAGAGAACAATTTGATAGCATTTACCTGGCACTTCCAAATCCAAATAATTCTACAATACCTACTGATACACTTATTAAGTCCTGGAAAACCAATTTTTTTGATTGTTTCTGTGGTATTGATTTTGATTTCAAGATTGATGGAAAATATACAAGTCAAGCTTATCCTTGTTTATGCGGTCAAGATAGTTTGGATGCGGCCGTAAAACTAATTACATCTGCAAAAAATCTTGTTTTCGCGACATTCAACCTCAAAGACAATTACGATAAATTCACCAGCCTTCTTCCCTCCGGAGTATACTCCTCTAATAGCTTTATGTTTTTATACAAGACCAAGTTTACAAAGAAAGGTGAAGGAAATGGTTAAAAAATAAACCATTTCGGGACTACCTGAATTCTATAAAAGACACATTAAACCAATACTTAAGCGATACTTTGACGCCGTCTCGAAGTCGCGCGCGCGATCGCGACCGAGCCGAAGCTACTCTGCTCGACGAAGTCCTCACCGGACTGACGCCGATCGAGGCGCAAACCGGCGTCGAACTGGTGCGAAAGGTGCGCGCCACAGGCGTCACGGTGCTGATGGTCGAGCACGTCATGGAAATCGTGATGCCGCTGGTCGATCGCGCCATTGTGCTCGATCTCGGCAAGGTTCTGGTCGAGGGCAAGCCCACCGACGTCGTTCGCGATCCGAAAGTGATCAGCGCCTATCTTGGGGATCGTCATGCTGTCAGTGCATGAAGTCACCACCGCGTATCAGGGGCTGGTCGCGATCTCGCAGGTCACGATCGAGGTTGCCAAGGGCGAAGTCGTCTGCGTTGCGGGCGCCAATGGCGCCGGCAAATCCACGCTGTTGAAGACCATCGCGGGCGCGGAGCGGCCGCGTTCCGGCAGCGTCACCTTCGATGGCCAGCGCATCGACGGCATGGTGCAGCACATGATCACCGCGCGCGGCATCGCCTATGTGCCGGAAAACCGCCGGCTGTTTCCGCGGCTTTCGGTGCGCGACAACTTGCGGCTCGGCAGTTACCTCTATCGCGGCAAGCCGGATCGCGAAGCACCACTCGACCTCGTGTTCAAACTGTTTCCAAGGCTGTCCGAACGGCTCGATCAGCGCGCCGAGACGCTTTCCGGTGGCGAACAGCAAATGCTCGCCATCGGCCGGGCGCTGATGACGCGGCCGCGGCTTCTGATGCTGGACGAACCCTCTCAGGGCATCATGCCGAAACTCGTCGATGAGATATTTCAGGCCGTGCGGCGCATTCGCGATATCGGGGTGACTGTGTTGATTGTCGAGCAACGCATCGCCGAATGCCTCGATATCGCCGATCGCGCCTACATCCTGCAAACCGGCCGCTTGCAGATGCAGGGGACGGCAGCCGAGATCAAAAGCAATCCGGACGTGCGCAAGGCGTATCTGGGATTGTGAGTCGCGGATTCTTATTTCTCCGTCATGCCCGGCCATGACGACGCTGGGTCAATCGTGCTCCGGCAGCGTTACCCCGAACACCTTAATCAGGTCCGCGACCTGCGCCGGCGTCAGGTAGCGCGGGTTGAGACCACGCAACAGCAGATAAAGCTTTGCGGTCTCTTCCAGTTCCTCGATCGCGAACACCGCCGCTTCCAGCGTGTCGCTTGAGACCACAGGGCCGTGATTGGCGAGCAGCACGGATGAATATTTTCCGGCGAGCCCCTTGATGGCATCGGCCACGGCCGGGTCGCCGGGCCTGTAATAAGGCACAAGCGCGGTCGCGCCGCATTTCATCAGGTAATAGGCCGTCATCGGCGGCAACGCCGCGCGCGGATCGATCTCGGGCAACATCGAGAGCGCAACCGAATGGGTCGAATGCAAATGGACGACCGCGCGCGCCGGCGCGCGTGTTTCGTACAGCGCAGTATGTAGCGGCACCTCTTTGGTCGGCGCATCGCCGGAAAGGAGCCGCCCGGCCGCATCGAGCCGCGACAGCCGCGCGGGGTCGAGGAAACCTAGCGAGGCGTTGGTCGGCGTCACCAGCCAGCCGCCATCGTCGAGTTTGACGGAAATATTGCCCGACGAACCCGGCGTCAGGCCGCGCTCAAACAGCGAGCGGCCGAGGCGGCAGATTTCCTCGCGGATTTTTGTTTCGCTCATGGCGGTATCCTTGAAGCTATCTTGTCTCACGCTTTGGCAGTACGGCCAAGCCGTGATAGGCAGGGGTAAATTTCAAGAAGCGTCATAAGGAAACGTCGCATGTCTTCATCCGCCAAACCGCGCATCTCCGTGATCGGCCTCGGCTCGATGGGGTACGGCATGGCCAGCGCGCTCAAACGCGCCGGGTTTGAAGTCACCGGCTGCGACGTGGCGGCGGAGACGACCCAGCGGTTCGTGTCCGAAGGCGGGAAGGGCGCCAAGACCCCCGCCGAGGCAGCCAAGGAAGCCGACATCGTCGTCAGCGTGGTCGTCAATGCCGCTCAGACCGAGACCATTCTGTTCGGCAAGGATGGTATCGCCGAGACCCTTGCCAAAGGCGCCGTGTTCGTTTCTTCCGCTACCATGGACCCTGACGTCGCAAGGCGGCTCGCAAAACAGCTGGAAGCGACGGGCCGGCATTATCTCGATGCGCCGATCTCAGGCGGCGCGCAGCGCGCGGCGCAGGGCGAATTGACGATTCTGGCCTCGGGAAGCGCAGCGGCTTTCGCCAAAGCGCGGCCGGCGCTCGATGCGATGGCGGCCAAACTCTATGAACTTGGCGATGCCGCCGGCCAAGGCGCGGCCTTCAAGATGATCAACCAGCTATTGGCCGGCGTTCACATCGCGGCGGCCTCGGAGGCGATCGCTTTTGCCGCCAAGCAGGGCCTCGATATCCGCAAAGTGTATGAGGTGATCACGGCCTCCGCTGGCAATTCCTGGATGTTCGAAAACCGTATTCCGCATGTGCTGGACGGCGACTATGCCCCGCGCAGCGCGGTTGAGATTTTCGTCAAGGACTTGGGAATCATCCAGGACATGGCGCGCAGTGCGAAATTCCCGGTACCGGTCGCGGCCGCAGCGTTGCAGATGTTCCTGATGACGGCCGCATCCGGCATGGGCCGCGATGATGATGCGTCGGTGGCGCGGATGTATGCGCGCGTGACCGGCACAAACTTGCCCGGCGAGCCGAAGTAAGTAACAAGAGGACATCAGATGCCCCGTTTTGCCGCCAATCTCACGTTGATGTTCAACGAGGTTCCGTTCCTCGACCGGTTCGAGGCGGCGGCGAAGGCTGGCTTCTCGGCGGTCGAGTTTCTGTTTCCTTACGCGTATCCCGCCGAGGAGATCGGCAAGCGCCTGCGCGACAACGGCCTGACGCAAGCGTTGTTCAACCTGCCTCCGGGTAACTGGGACGCGGGCGAGAAGGGGTTTGCCGCGCTGCCCGAGCGCTTCGACGATTTGAAGCAGAGCCTCGTCACTGCATTGCCGTATGCCAAAGCGACCGGCGTCAAGCGGCTGCACCTGATGTCGGGACTGGCCGATCGAAAAGATCCAAAGGCGCTGGCGGCGTTTCGCAAATCGGTCGCGTGGGCGGCGGAGTTCTTCGCGCCCCATGGCATCGATGTCGTGCTGGAACCGCTCAACGCGCGCAACACGCCGAATTATTTCCTCAACGATTTCGGATTCGCGCGTGACCAGATCAACGATCTGAAAATTCCGAACCTGAAGCTGCAATTCGACATCTATCACTGCCAGATCCTGCATGGCGACGTCACCATGCGGTTGCGCGAAATGATGCCCATCGTCGGCCATATCCAGATCGCGAGCATTCCCTCGCGTCACGAGCCGGACGACGAGGAGTTGAACTATCCGTTCCTGTTCGCTGAGCTCGATCGTCTCGGCTACGATGGTTTTGTCGGCTGCGAATATAATCCGCGCGGCAAGACCACCGATGGGCTCTCCTGGTTCAAACCTTATGCAGGAGTGCGGTCGTGAAACTGGCGCTGGGCTGTATTGCCGACGATTACACCGGCGCGTCCGATCTCGCCAATACGCTGACGCGTGCCGGCCTGCGTACGGTGCAGACGATCGGCGTTCCCTCCGACGAACTCGACCTGCCTGATGTCGATGCCGTGGTGGTGTCGCTCAAAAGCCGATCGATCGAGGCTGGCCTTGCCGTGTCGCGCTCGCGCGCTGCTGACAAATGGCTGCGCGGCCGTGGCGCGGACCATGTGTTGTTCAAGATTTGCTCGACCTTCGATTCCACCGACGCCGGCAATATCGGTCCGGTGATGGATGCGTTGCGCGTCGATTCCGGTGAGAAAATCGTTCTGGTGACGCCCGCTTTTCCCGAAACCGGCCGCACCGTCTATCAGGGCAATCTGTTCGTTGGCTCCGTACCGTTGAATGAGAGTCCGCTGAAAGATCATCCGCTCAATCCGATGCACGATTCAAACCTCGTGCGGGTGCTGGCGCGCCAGAGCAAAACCAAAATCGGCCTCGTCGGTCTCGCAACCGTCGTTCGCGGACCGGAAGCCGTGCGGACGCATCTTGCGGATATGTCCGACAAGGGTATTGGCGCGGCGATCATCGATGCGGTGTTCGATCTCGATCTGGAAACAATTGGAAACGTTGCACTCGACCAACGGCTGTCAGTTGGCGCATCCGGCATGGGGCTAGGCCTGGCGCGGGCCCTGGTGATGGCCGGTAAAGCCAAATCGGCATTCCCTGGTTCCATGTCCGAGGCGCCGATCGGCGGACCTGCGGCCTGTCTTGCCGGCAGTTGCTCGCGGGCCACCTTGCAGCAGATCGCCAACGCCGAGTCCGTGATGGCGGTTCTTCACCTGGATACTGAACAAATCATTGCAGGCCAGGGCGAAGTTCGGCGCGCACTCGGCTGGGCCGCACAAAGAATCACCGAGGGACCGATTCTGATCGCCTCCAGCTCAACTCCAGAAGAGGTGACAGCCCTGCAATCCCGTCATGGCCGCGATGCAGCCGGGCATGCCATCGAGCAGGCGATGGCCGATATCGCAGAAGGTCTGGTGCGATCGGGTGTCCGGCGTCTGGTCGTTGCAGGTGGTGAAACTTCAGGCGCGGTGGTGGATCGCTTGGGCATCCCCGGCTTCCTGGTCGGCGCAGAAATTGCGGCAGGCGTACCGGTATTGCGCGCGGTCGGTGCGAAGGAAGGCGAGATGAGCCTTGCCCTGAAATCGGGCAACTTCGGTGGTGTCAGCTTCTTCTCCGATGCGCTTGATCTGATGCATTAACCGAATGCCGTCATTCTGACGAAGGCCAAACCCTTGCGGGAAAGCCACGCCTTGCGGAAAGTCTGACGCGGAATTGAAGGGATTTGACCGCCCGGATGTTAGCTATTTTACGACATTTCAGGTAAATGCCGCACTGCATCATACTCATCGCATCACGCTCGACCCAGGAATGCTTGTGCCATGACTGAACTGGTCCGTATTGCCCTTAACCGGCCGTACACATTCGTGGTGCTGGCGCTGCTCCTGCTGATCATCGGGCCGCTATCTGCGATGCGCACCCCGGTCGACATCTTTCCGGATATCCGAATTCCGGTCATCGGCGTCATCTGGCAATATACCGGCCTGCCGCCGGATCAGATGTCCGGCCGTATCGTCACGCCCTACCAGCGCATTCTGACAACGACCGTCAACGATATCGAACACATCACGGCGAATTCCTACAACGGCGTGGGTATCGTCAAGATTTTCTTCCAGCCGAATGCCGACATCCGCACCGCCAACGCCCAGGTCACTGCGGTCTCGCAGACGGTCCTCAAGCAGATGCCGCCGGGCGCGACGCCGCCGCTGATCCTCAACTACAGCGCCTCGACGGTTCCGATCATCCAGCTAGCATTGTCGGGCGAAGGACTGACGGAACAGATTCTCGGCGACATCGCGATCAATCAGTTGCGTACCCCGCTGGTCACTGTGCCTGGTGCTGCGATACCGTATCCCTATGGCGGCAAGCAGCGTCAGATCCAGATCGACGTTGATCCGCAGAAGCTGCAATCGCTGGGACTGTCCGGGCAGGACGTCGCCAATGCGCTGGCGGCGCAAAACCTGATCCAGCCAGCCGGCACTTCGAAGATCGGCAGTTTTGAATATGTCATCCAGGTCAACAACTCGCCGCTGAAGTCGGGCGAACTCGGCGACCTGCCCATAAAAGTCGTCAACGGCGCGACCGTTTACGTGCGCGACGTTGCAACCGTGCGCGACGGCAATCCGCCGCAAACCAATGTCGTGCACGTCAACGGCAATCGCTCTGTGCTGATGATGGTGCTGAAGTCGGGCTACACCTCGACACTCGACATCATCGCCGGCATCAAGGCGAAGGTCGCAGCCTATAAGGATACACTGCCGGATTCCCTGAAGGTCGGATTCGTCGGCGACCAGGGTGTGTTCGTGGCCGCCTCGATCGAGGGCGTGGTGCGCGAAGGCATTATCGCCGCCGCGCTCACCAGCGTGATGATCCTCCTGTTTCTGGGGAGCTGGCGCTCGACGATCATCATCGCGACATCAATCCCGCTGGCCGTGTTCGGCTCGATCATCATGCTGGCAGCGATCGGCGAGACGTTGAACATCATGACGCTCGGCGGCCTTGCGCTCGCGGTCGGTATTCTCGTCGACGAAGCCACGGTGACGATCGAAAACATCAACTGGCATCTGGAGCAGGGCAAGGAAGTTCGCCCGGCCATTCTCGACGGTGCGCAGCAGATCGTGGTGCCAGCCTTCGTGTCGCTGCTCTGCATCTGCATCGTGTTCATTCCGATGTTCTTCTTACAGGGCATTCCCCGCTTCCTGTTCGTGCCGATGGCGGAAGCGGTGATCTTCGCGATGATCTGGTCGTTCATCCTGTCGCGTACGCTGGTGCCGACCATGGCGATGTATTTGCTGAAGCCGCATCAGCATGAACACGGTGCTGCGCCGCCGCCCACACGCAATCCGCTGGTCTGGTTCCAGCGCGGTTTCGAACACCGGTTCGAGCAATTCCGAAGCGGACACCGCGACCTGCTGACGCTCGCGTTGCGCCACCGGCCGACCTTTGTGATCGGCTTCCTGGCCTTTGTCTGCGCCTCGTTCGTGATGGTGCCCTATCTCGGGCAGAACTTCTTCCCCTCGGTCGATGCCGGCCAGATCCTGATGCATGTTCGCGTTCAGGTGGGCACGCGCCTGGAGGAAAGCGCCAATCAGTTTGCGGACATTCAAAAGGCGATTCGCAAGATCATCCCGTCCGACCAGATCGAGACCATGACGGACAATGTCGGTCTGCCGATCTCCGGCATCAACCTGACCTACAACAATACCGGCGTGATGGGCCCGCAGGACGGTGATATCCAGATCAAGCTGAAGGAAGATCATCCGCCGACTGAAAATTACGTGAAGGCGATGCGCGAACAGCTTCCGCGCCTCTTTCCTGGAACGACTTTTGCTTTTCTACCTGCCGATATTGTCAACCAGATCCTGAACTTCGGCTCACCCGCGCCGATCGATCTGCAGGTCCGGGGTAACAATTTGAAGGCCAATCTTGTCTATGCCACGCAGTTGCTGAAGCGCATTCGCCAGATTCCCGGCGCCGCCGACGTACGTATCCAGCAGTCGACAAGCGAGCCGACCTTCAACATCGACGTGGACCGGACGCGGGCGCAATATGTCGGCTTGACCGAGCGCGATGTCGTCAACAGCCTCACCGTCAACCTCTCCGGCAGCGGGCAGGTCGCGCCAACCTACTTCCTCAATCCCGAGAACGGCGTGTCCTATTCGGTCGTGATGCAGACGCCGCAATATCAGCTCGATTCGTTGAGCGCGCTGGAAACGTTGCCGATTACATCGTCCGGACGAGCCAACGCGCCGATTCTCGGCGGTGTTGCCAATCTGACGCGGACGACGTCGAGCGCAATTGTTTCGCAATATGATATTCAGCCCACGCTTCAGATCTTTGCCGCGACGCAGGGACGCGACCTCGGGGGCCTCGCTACCGACGTCAAGAAGATCGTTGCGGATACCGCCAAGGATGTGCCGAAGGGTTCGACCGTCGTGCTGTCGGGCCAGATTCAGACCATGAATAGTTCGTTTTCCGGTCTGCTGTTCGGTCTGCTTGGAGCGATCGTGCTGGTCTATTTCCTGATCGTCGTGAACTTCCAGTCCTGGTCCGACCCGTTCGTGATCATCACCGCGCTGCCGGCGGCACTCGCAGGCATCGTCTGGATTCTGTTCCTGACCCACACGACCATATCGGTCCCGGCCTTGACGGGTGCTATCATGTGCATGGGCGTTGCAACCGCCAACAGCGTGCTCGTGATCAGCTTTGCCCGCGAGCGCTATGAGGAGCTTGGCGACCCGGTCGCCGCTGCCATTGAAGCTGGCTTTGTGCGTATCCGTCCGGTGCTTATGACGGCGCTTGCCATGGTTATCGGCATGTTGCCGATGTCGTTGGGGCTGGGTGAGGGTGGCGAGGCCAACGCGCCGCTAGGCCGCGCCGTGATCGGCGGCCTGATGTTCTCAACCGTTGCGACGTTGATGTTTGTTCCAGTGGTATTTAGTATGCTGCACAAAAAACGGGACGCCAAGGTTGCCGTCCAATCGGAGAAAGAAAATGCCCACTGAAGCTAGCCCGACGGTTTCTCGCCGGAAACTGGGCATTTTTGGCGTAATTGGTGTTGTTGGAGCCTTGACGCTGGTCGTCACCGGCATCCGCGCCCGGGAAGACTCCGACATCAAGCTGAAGGAATGGACGGACGACCAGTCGGTGCCGTCGGTTGCGGTGATCTACGCCAATCCCGGCGCGCTGACCTCAACGATCGACCTGCCGGGCCGGCTCGAGGCCTATTATCGTGCGCCGATCTTCGCGCGCGTCAACGGCTACGTGAAGAGCTGGAGTGCTGACATTGGCGCCCGCGTCAAGGCCGGTGACGTGATCGCCGAAATCGAGGCACCCGACCTCGATCAGCAGCTGCTTCAGGCTCGTGCCGATCTGGCCAACCAGCAAGCGAGTGCGAAGCTTTCCGAAGTCACGCTGGCCCGCCGCAAGACGCTGATCGCGTCGAACTTCGTTTCGATGCAAGAGATCGACGAGCGGACCGCGGACCTCTCCAACAAGAACGCCGCCGTGAATTCCAGCCAGGCCAATGTCGAACGGCTCGAGGCGCTCGCCGGCTACAAGAAGATCACCGTGCCGTTTGACGGTATCGTCACGGCGCGCAACACCGACGTCGGCGCGTTGATCAATGCCGGCGGCACCAGCAGTCCGCCGATGTTCATCATCTCGGACATCAAGAAACTGCGCGTCTATGTCAACGTCCCGCAGAATTACGTGCCATCGCTGAAGATCGGCGCCAAGGGGACGATTGTGGTGCCGGAATATCCGACAAGGACATTTGATGCGACGGTCGAGGCCTCGGCCCAGGCGGTCGATGTCAACTCCGGTACAACGCAGATGCAGCTCGGCCTCGACAACTCCTCGGCCGCTCTGATGCCGGGTGGCTTTGCCAATGTGCGACTGGTCCTGCAAGGTGAGGACGCCCCGTTGCACATCCCCTCCAGCGCGCTTGTCTTCGATCAGAAAGGTCTGCGCGTAGTGACGGTGACGTCCGACAACAAGATTCTATTCAAGACCGTGACGATCGCGCGTGACCTTGGACGCGAGATCGAAATTGCCGGGGGTATTACGCTGGATGACCGGGTCATCAGCACGCCGCCGGACGGCGTTGTCGATGGCGACCCGGTTCGTGTCGTCTCGACCAAAGGCCGACCCGCGACGGTGTCGGCGAAGCAGGGCGAGAAGGGGTAGAGAGCTTCTCTACCTTAGGCCATCTGCCATTCCAGCATCCCGTCGTCGGCGCGGAAAATCGCGCCGGACGAGCCGATCGGGCTGCGGTCCATATCCAGGAGATGCGCCAGCGTAGCGCGATCGTGAGCCGGGACCCGCGCCAGCGCGCGCATCCTGCCTGACGTTCGCAACATCACCACGCCGTGCTCGATCGTGTTGTCGCGGCCATAGATCGCGGTGAAGCTTTCGACCGTTGCCGCACCGGTGGCTTCGGTTGCGAAGACCGGAACCGCACCGCGACGGCGGTCGGCCTCACGTTGAACACTTGTCTCTTGCGCCAGCGGCTCAGGTGGCGCTTGGCGCGACAGCACCAGCGCGTGGTGCTTGGTGACAAAGCCGCCCTGGCCATAGAGCAGGCCGAGCCTGGCGCCACCGCGTAGTTTCCGCACCATCGCGCATGCCGCATGCGTCATATAGGTGTTGAGCGGTGCGCCGAAGAAGGTCAACCCGCCGGCGACGGTGAGCGTGACGTCGGCACCCAGACCGAGCGTTCGCCGCGCCATCTTCGGTACGCAGGGAAAGCAGCTATAGAGTTCGATCGCGTCGAAAGCCGTGGCTTGGCCTCCCACCAGACCCGTCACCGCGCCGAGCACCGCGTTCTGCGCGTGACTTTCGACGAACTGGTCGCGTTCGAGGTAATCGCGTGGCTCTTCCGCCGATGCTCCGCCGAGGACATAAATCAAATTATGTTCCGGAATGCCGGCCGCGCGTGCCTTGGCGAAACTCGTCATCAGAACCGCGCCGCCCATGTTCACCATGGGATTGGCAACCATGAGCTTTGTGTAAGGCCAGGCGATCAACCGGTTATCGGCCGACGGCGTCGTGATTTCCTCAGGCGCGAAGCGTCGCTTCAGCCAGGCATTGGGATTTTCGGAGGCCGCTTGCGAATAGGCTGACCACAGCGCGCCGGATTCGGCCATCGCCTCGCGCGGGCTCTGGCCCCAATGGGCCGAGGTCGCGGCCTCGTAAAACGGATAGACGCTGACCGGGCGGAAGACGCCGAGCTTGACCGCTACCGGCTTCTGAAACGCCGCGCCGCGTTTGGGCTCCTCGACGTCTTGGGCGAACGGCGTCCATGGCAGCGTAACGCCGGCGCGTTCAGCCTTCGTCGCCGTGCTCTGCGCTTCGGCGCCACAGATGGCGGCCACGCTGGATTCGCCGCGCGCGATGCGTTGCGCCGCCTCATGCAGATAGCGGATCGGGCTTTCGCCGCCGACGGGCCCGTAATAAGCGTGCTTCGGCTGGATACCGAGGCGGGATGCGAGCTGTTTCTCCGGATCACGGTAGCGCCAACTCAGGAAATTGACGATGTCGAGCGAATCGATCTCGCCGAGCAGCGCTGCGCCGCTGTCGGTCTCGGCGCGCTTGAGGGCTTCGACCAGCAAGGCCAGAGGCTCGAGGCCGTCGGTGATCTCTTTCGGCCGATCGGTGATTTCGCCGGCGCCGACAATGACGGGGATACGGTCGGGCGGAATGGAAGGTGTTGTCATCTACTCCCCCACCAACGCGTTCATGTGCTCCACCGCCTCGGCAAAATCTTGCTTGAACTCCTGCACCACTGCTGTTGCCGACTTCACGCTGTCGATCAGCCCGACACCTTGTCCGACAAAATAGCTGACGAGGTCGCGTGCTTCCGCGTTGCCCGCAGCGGCGGCGCGGTCGATGGCCTGAAAGGCGTCGCGGCTGATGATGCTTTGCAGCGGCATCGGCAGGGCGCCGGGACAGGCCTCATCGCGGTCCCAGGCATCCGTCCACACCGACCGCAATTGCCGCGCTGGCTTTCCGGTGCGCCCCCTGGAGCGCACCGCGTCACGCGAGGAAGCCGCGATCATCTTCTCGCGAAAGATTTCGCTGGTCTCGGATTCAGTGGTCGCAAGCCACACCGATCCTGTCCAGACACCGGCCGCGCCCATCGCCATGCAAGCGGCCATCTGCCGTCCGGTCATGATGCCGCCGGCCGCCAGCACCGGCACGTCGCGGACAGGCTTGATGGCCTTGATGACTTCCGGCACCAGCACCATGGTGGAGACCTCGCCACAATGGCCACCGGCTTCCGTGCCTTGCACGACCAGAATATCGACGCCGGCCGCGACCTGTCGCAGCGCATGCTCCTTGGCGCCGACGAGGGCTGCGACCGGAACGCCGTGTTTCCGGCCCATCTCGATCATCGCCTTCGGCGGCACGCCGAGCGCGTTGGCAATCAGCCGGACCGGATGCCGGAACGAGACCTCCAGCAGTTCGAGCGCGCGCGTCGCGTCGAAAGGCTGGGGCGTCGCGGCCGGAACTGGCGTCAAGGTGAGCTCGATGCCGTGTTTTTTCAGGAGATCGCGGGTGAAAGCGCGGTGCTCGGACGGAATCCGTTTTTCCAGGCTTTGCCAGGTGACGTCCCGCTCGCCCGCCGTCGAAATATTTTCAGGGATCAGCACGTCGAGCCCGTAAGGCTTGCCGTCGACGTGAGCGTCGATCCACTTCAATTCCTGCTCGAGCGTCTCGGGTGAATGCACGGTAGCGCCGAGCACGCCGAACCCTCCCGCCCGGCTCACGGCCGCGACGACGTCGCGGCAATGGCTGAAAGCGAATAGCGGGAATTCGACGCCCAGCATCTCGCAGACCGGAGATTTCATTCTTGATTCCGCTCCCTGAGTTTCACTATTTCTTGAATTGACAGTAATACGCAACTGAACCAAAGCAGACGTACATAAC
>CAVVZW010000235.1:0-11677 GCA_963752265.1 uncultured Alphaproteobacteria bacterium | reverse complement strand
GGCACAGACTGAGGCGTTGACGCCGGTATGGTTCGCACTTCAGTTCGGCCCGAGTACGTTCGGCATCTTTGACGCCTTCACGGATGAGGCAGGCCGGCAAGCGCATCTCCACGGTGCCATCGCCGCGGCGCTTATGTCCAAGGTTGATGAGCTTCTGGCAACTCCGCCCACGATCGAGAAAGTCGACGTTCTCGCTGCGAAACTGCCGTCCGCGGCCTCGGCATGACCGCGCAATAGAGCGCGATCGATTGAGGTTGACGCCCGCCAGGGCGGCGAGCTCAAGCGTAAATCGCCCTCTCAGACAAAAAGCTAGGAGCATGATAGGGTCAACCTTACCCTATCATGCTCTAGCCAGATCCTGGCAAGGTCGGGTTACGCCGCGGTCGTTTCCGACATCGTAACCCGCCACACCCGCAAAGATCAGGCCACCCATCACCGTAATGTCGGCCATCGAGAAAGTATCTTTGGCAACCAATTCCTGCTGACTTAGAACGGTATCGGAATAATGCATCGCCTTCACGGCCTTGTCCCGCTGACGGAGACCGCATTCTGGTACACCTCGACCTCCGGTCCCGGCCCCGGCGTTGCGTGGTGGAAATAAACGCTGATGGCGCCGAGCAACTCCAGTTCCGCGCGCTTGTTCATCACGCGGATCAGACTCCGTTCGCGCGGGGTCCGGCCGGTGAGGATCGTGACGCCGTCGAGCGTGTCCAGGTATTCCGTAATGGCGGTGCACTCGGCAACGAGGGTACAACCATAGCGCTTAAGCGAGCGGTCGAAGTCGCCTGTATCCTTCACCTGCCGGCCTCCTCCACTACCCCCAGCCCTGCCTCATATTCTCGGATGGTAGGCCCGACGCCGATGCAACTGCACGATCCCGCAGCGAAATCACAGCCCGCTTCTGTAATGGTCCGCCCGGCGCCAGCAACCATAGGACGAGTCGGACGACACGAAAACAAGCGGCAACTCGGGCGAATGATCGCATCAATCCGGCGGATCAGGCCGCTTTTTCCGTTTCACCCCAATTTGAAATTCCCCGCTGTTGTCGTCAGCGCCAATCAAAGCCAACCTAATACATCAACTACGCTACCCTATACCTTTTTACCTGGCAATTAGGTGAAATATTCGCAAAGAAGGTACCAATCATGGATTACGCTAACGTTCAACGTGATTGTATTATTGTGGTCCACCCAGCCGTGTGGAAGCGCGCAGCGCGTCTGAACGCTCATTCGGACATGACCAACGATTTGGGGTCCGCGAGAGGTTTTTTGACCGCAATGGTCCTTGGCTCGGTTCTCTGGACCGGGTTGTTCACCCTATGGATGGTCCTCTGATAGCCATGGAGCGCGATCGTCTGAGGTTGACGCCCGGCAGCGCGGCTCCCCCGTCCTATTGCCCCGGCTGATGCACCTCGACAGTTGCCGTCTCGCCGATGAACAACTTGGTGTCTTTCGGAATCTGATCGAGATGGATTCTGACCGGAACACGCTGCGCCAGCCGCACCCAGGCAAAGATCGGATTCACCGGCGGCAAACCAGCGGCGTCGGGTTGCATGCGGGCCACAGCGATGCCGCGAGCGAAACTATCGACATGACCCGGGATGATGTCGCTCGAACCCATGAGTTTGATGCTCGCCGGGGCGCCGGCACTGATCTTCGGTAGCGCGGTTTCCTCGAAGTAGCCGGCAACCCAGAAGGAGTCACCGTCGACCAGTGTGACGACATCCTTGCCAACACTGGCATAGTCGCCTGGTTGCGTCAGCAGGTTGGTGACGTAACCGTTCACCGGCGAAAGGATGTCGGTCCGTTGCAGATTGGTTTGGGCCTGCACCAGCGCCGCCTTGGCATCGCGATAGGACGCGGCAGTCGATTCCGCGCGTGACACGTAGGTCTGACGTTCTTCCTCCGAAACCGATAATTCGCCCAGCGCCTGGCGTCGTGCTGCTTCCCGTCCGGCGTTGTCGGCGTCCAGCCTGGCCTGGTCGGCGCGTGCTTGCGCACGCTCGACCGAGACGGCCCAATCGGTGGGATCGATCGTCATCAGTATGTCGCCTTTGTGGACATACTGATTGTCACTGACGTTCAGGTGCGTGATCTGGCCGGAGACCTGTGGTGCGACGGTGACCGCATAGGCCAGGACAACGCCATCGCGCGTCCACGGTAAGCCCATATAGGCTTGCCACGCCGCCCAGGACGCCCACCCCGCGATGCCAACGGCGATCAGCGTCAGCAGCACCGGAACCGCACGCAGCCGGGCGGTTGGTTGAAGATCCGATACCAGCGGTTGCGGCGCCGTGTCGGCCATCAGACGAACAGCCCCCTGGCAAATCCCACGACCGCGGCGAGCAGGATCACATAGATCGCGAAGACGAACAACGCCGGATGCCACACATACCGGAACAACCCAAAAGCGGCCGCCAGGCGGCACAGCCCCCATAGCAATAGCCACGCGACGATCATCATCGGCGCGATCGGCGCGACGTAGACCCCCAAGACGTTGAATTCGGCAAAGCTCATGGGACGGAATGAGGAAGTGATCGTTTGAGGTTGACGCCCCCAACGGACAAGAATCCAAGGCGGCTAACTCAAGCGTGAATTGCCCTCTCAGGCAACCGGCGACAGCGGCGCAGGTCGACCTGACCCCATCATGCTGTCGCATCAAAATAGGCGCTGTGCAGCCGCAACGTGTCGATAAGCTCGGCGACATTGGCGCGGGCGCGCAGGAGGCGCGCTTCCCCGATCTCCCGCGGCAGCGTCTGCAACGCCGCGTCCAGCGTCTCCAGCGCCGTGACAGCGGCGCTGGAATTGCCGCATCGCAGCGCGCGCAGCACCGGTTCCATGGACGTTTCCAACCGCAGCCGTTCGGCCAGATGACGCAACCGGAGGATCGTATTGCCCACGGCGAGCGCCGCGGCCATGCGCGCATGTTGCAGCAGGTGCATGCCATCGGTCATCGCGCCCATTCGCGAGTAGACATGGCGTCGCCACACGCGCGCTTTGGCCGGACGAACGCCGCACGTCATCCGCCGTAGATCCCGCAGCGTCAGGGCCAGCAGGCGGCGGGCACGGTAGGCAGGGGAAAGGGGCGGCATCAGCCGAAGGGCGAGCAGTGACAGCCCCACGCCAAACAACAGCGCCAGTGCATTGTTGTAGAATACCGCGGGATCGTAGGTCTCGTAGTTGGACGGCGACACCAGAGGAATGAAAGTTCCCCCTGCCGCTGCGAACAGCGGTTGACGCCACGGCTGGGCGGACATCGCCCCGATCGGGATCAGCACCAGCCCTATCGCGGCGGCAAACCCGGCGAAGCCGGCCAACGATGGCAGGATGGCAAAAGCCACAACGGCCGCCAGCGCAGTCGACAGGACAGCGCCAAGCAGAAAGCTCCAGACGGCCGAAGACGCAGTCTCGTTCAGTGGCGCCATCAAGACGACCAGAGCGCCGCCGCCCACACGATCATCAGGCCGCCATCCGGCCACGCGGTCGCAATCCAGACCCATTCAGCAACCGCAATCGTCAGAAAAGCGCGCACACCGTTGAGCAGCGGCGGCAAGTATCCGGTACGATCGAACGCACACCGCATTGGCCGCACGGACAGCCGGTGCACACCCCGCAGCAGCGCAAGACCACCCTGCGTCTGCCAGGCCGCGATCAAGCCGCGCGCCATCGAATCAGCCAGCAGGCGGAGCGATGGCGTTCCGGCGGGCAGCGCGACCATCTGTCGCACCGCCGTCAGGCAGTCCGCCCTCAGCGAGATCGGGTCGACATCACCGCCTGGCCGCTCCGTCGCCCTGATCAACCGCTCCGGCAAGCAGGCCAGCACAATGGCAGCATCCGCTTCGGCCGTCGCGGGATGCACTTCCCGGCGTGTGGCAATCACGCGCCAGGCAGAGATCGTGGCGAACAGGCCGTCGATCGCGTATTGCAGCACGCGGGGCCGAAACGGCAGCGCCGAAATTTCCCCGGCCGCCTGCTCGACGACGGCGCTCAACCCGCTGACCTGGCTGAGCATCTGCCGGCGCTCCAGCCGTTCGGCGTCTGTGTTCATACCTGCCTGGACAGCGCGGCACAGCCCTGCCGCCGCTCGCATGGACAAGCATCCGAGCGACTCTCGCAATCGCAGGCGTGCCTCGCCGAAATCGGTTGCCGCAAGGACACCGGAGGCACACACGATGCCGAGGAGTATTTCCGTTGCCCGGCTGATGGCCAAGAGGAGAACCGTGTTGTTGGCACCACCGGTCGGGCCGAGAACGTCGGCCGCGATGATGACCGCCGTGAAACCTGCAAGAGCCCCTGCGTATGTCGAGAAATTATGGAGCAGCGTGGCCACCACGCCGCAAACGGCGAGCCAGAGCATCAGGCTGACAAGAAATCCCGTGCGAGCCTGCGGAAATGCGACGGTGATGAGAACAATCGCGATGGCCCCGATGACGGTACCAATCATGCGGAACCAACCCTTGCGCAGTGCGGCACCAACCGCGGGCTGACAAACAATGGCGGCGGTGGTGCCAGCCCAGGCGGCGTTCTCCAGTTCCAGGCGAAAGGCCAGGAAAAGCGCCAACATCACCGCTGCCCAAAGCCGTACGCCGTAGAACAGTGCCGGCAGGCCGAGCGACAGGGTACCGGACAACGTCAGAGGCCGCGAAGCGGCGCGGCGGTGCTCGTTCCGGGTCTGGTCGTTCCGGGACTGGTCGTTCCGGGTCTGGTCGTTCCGGGTCTGGGCGATCACGGTCTCTGACGGTCCTAGTTGACAGGCGACAGTATGGCGTGATGGCCGAGGGGGAACCATCCCTTGCTCATCGGGCGTGATTACCGCTGGCTCGCTGATTGCGGCGAACGCCAAATTCAGGACTGGAAGCCCAATAGCACCGCAGCCATCCCAGCAACGATACCGATCCCGATGATCCCCATCGTGACCATTGCAAGGATGCGGAAACTGAACGCGCGCGCGACGATAGCGATCGAGGGCACGCTCACAGGCGGAAGCACCATCAGCAGAGCGGCCGCTATTCAAGCTCAGCCATCAGCCAGACGGGCAATTTGACGGCGACGGCGGCAACCAACGGCGCCGTACCCTTGAGCGGGCTTGCGGTCGAGATCGCCGCCAACGTGAAGGGCGGCAAGAGCAGCTTCGAAATACGGCTCGATCCCGCCGATCTTGGCCGTATCGACGTCCGCGTCCAGATCGATCAGAACGGCCAGGTCACATCGCATCTGACCGTCGAGAAGCCGGAAACGCTGTCGATGCTGCGCCAGGACGCCCCGCAATTGCAGCAGGCGCTCAATGATGCCGGACTGAAGACCGGCAGCGGCGGCCTGCAATTCAGCCTGCGCGATCAGTCGTCTTCCGGCCAGAACAGCGGGAATGACGGCAACTCCAACGCCCAGCGGCTGATCATCAGCGACGAAGACGCCGTCCCTGCCTCGGTTGCCGGTCGCAGTTACGGCCGTTCGACCGGATCGAGCAGTGGCGTAGACATCAGAGTTTGAGGAGAACAACATGACGACGAACGCCGCCACCTCGAGCCCCGTCGTTTCGGGGACGACGACCGTACCAACCACCACATCCAACGGCACCAGTTCGGCTGCGGCCGCCAACGCGCTGGCCAACACGCAGATCGCGGGCAACTTTCAAAGCTTCTTGCAATTGCTGACGACACAATTGCAGAACCAGAATCCACTCAGCCCGCTCGACACCAACCAGTTCACCCAGCAGCTGGTCGAATTCGCCGGCGTCCAACAGCAAATCAACACCAACGACTCGCTGGCCACGCTGGTCTCGCTTCAGCAGACCGCGCAATCCAGTCAAGCATTGCAGTTTGTCGGAAAGACCGCCGTCGTCAGCGGCAACACTGCGACGCTGACCAACAGCGAAGCCACGTGGGAACTCAATATTCCGACGGCATCCAACGTCAACATCAACATCGCCAGCAGCAACGGCCAGACCGTCTTCTCCAACACCTTCGCCGCCGCTGCCGGCAACAACCAGGTGTTCAACTGGAACGGCCTGGGTACCGACGGGACTCAATTGCCCGACGGCAACTACACCCTCACGGCGACCGCCAAGGATTCCAACGGCAACACGGTGGGCGTCACGACCTCGGTCGCCGGGATCGTCTCCTCGGTCAATCTCACGCAGTCGCCGCCGCTACTGTCGATCGGCGGACAGACCTTCACGGTCAATCAGGTCCAGAGCATCATCGACTAGAGCATGATCTGGAAAAACGGCCCCGCAGTCGATGCGGGGCATGGTGCTGTTCTCCCTCGCAAACAACGGGTGAAACGCATTGGCGCGGAGATCATGCTCAATCAAACAACTAAAGCGGGATGACGATTTATCGAAATCTCATCCCGCTTTGATGCGGAAAATTTGAACTTCGGAATCGTAGTTCTGGCCGCGTTGACCCGTCCAATCCCCAGGCCGGGAATTAACATTGGGTTAAAAAGCGGCGCTGGACTGCTGAGCCAGGCCACGCTTGCGCGGCCATTTTCAAGGAGATTCTTATTAGAGCCTTGGGTTTAGGCAAATTTTAAGTCACGGGGCGTAGCTTGATGGCGTGAGTTCAGTGGTTGAGAGTTTGTGAGTACGCCATGACAGAGCCCCACCGCCCGAGGGTAAAATACGTCATCGGGCCCGACGGAAGTCCGCTGACGATTGCGGATCTGCCCGCACCGGGAACCAAGCGATGGGTTATCCGTCGCAAGGCTGAAGTCGTTGCCGCGGTCCGCGGCGGTCTGCTTTCCCTCGAGGAAGCTTGCAGCCGCTATACGCTGACGGTCGATGAATTCCTGTCCTGGCAGTTTTCGATCGATCAACACGGCCTTGCTGGCTTGCGAACCACCCGAATCCAGCAATATCGCCAATAATCATTGCCTGATTGGCATTTGAGGAAAATCGACCTCGTCTTGCGAGGCCGATTTTTGCCGTTTTGCGGACTTTTGCTCCGGCTCTTAACCTTCGTTAACCATATCGAAACCATACCGTAGGCAATAATTGCCCAGTGGTCGGATCCCTGACGGGACCGAATCTGAGGGGCGGTTGGTTTGCAGAGTCTCGTAGGTTTTCTGAGGGGCTTGGGCGCTTCGCGGCTGATGGCGATGGTGGCGGTGACCGCCGCGCTGATCGGCTTCTTCGCGTTCGTCATCATGCGCGTGACCACGCCGCAGATGACCACCCTCTTCACCGATCTCAGCCTCGAGGACTCCAACGCCGTCATCAAGGACCTGGAACGCCAGGCCATTCCCTTCGAAATCCGCAACGACGGCGCCATTATCCTGGTGCCAAAGGACAAGGTCACCCGGCTGCGCATGAAGCTCGCCGAAGGCGGCCTGCCCAAGGGCGGCGGCGTCGGCTATGAGATTTTCGACAAATCCGACGCACTGGGCACCACGAGCTTTGTCCAGAACATCAACCATTTGCGTGCGCTGGAAGGCGAACTCGCCCGCACCATTCGCGCCATCGACCGTGTCCAGGCGGCACGCGTCCATCTGGTGCTGCCGGAACGGCCCCTGTTTGCGCGTGAGACCCCCGAACCGTCGGCCTCGATCGTCGTTCGGGTACACGGCAGCCTGGAGCCGCAACAGATCAGGGCGATCCGCCATCTGGTCGCCTCCGCCGTCAATGGCTTAAAGCCGCAGCGGGTTTCGATCATCGACGAGGCCGGCCAGTTGCTCGCTGACGGCGCTGGCGGCGAGCAGGACAATACGGTCGCAGACGAGCGCCGTAGCGCTTTCGAGAAGCGGCTGCGCAACGAAGTGGAAGCGATCGTCTCCTCGGTGGTCGGTACCGGCCGCGCCCGCGTCCAGCTCTCGGCCGACTTCGATTACAACAAGATCACCCAGACCTCCGACAAATTCGATCCTGAAGGCCGGGTGTTGCGGTCAAGCCAGACACGCGAGGAATCCAGCGCGACGGCCGAAAACAATGGCCAGGTCACCGTCGGCAACGAATTGCCTGGCGCTCAGCAGAACAATAATGCGGCGGTCGCGCGCGACCAGAGCAAGAAGACCGAAGAAACCAACAATTACGAGATTTCGCGCACCACCAAGACCGAAGTGACCGAGGCAGGACGGGTCAACCGCATCTCCGTCGCCGTGCTGGTCGACGGCGCCTATACCAAGAACGAAAAAGGCGAGATGGTCTATCAGGACCGCAGCAAGGAACAGCTCGACCGGATTGCCACGCTGGTGCGCTCGGCAATCGGGTTCGACCAGAAGCGCGGCGACCAGGTCGAAGTCGTCAACCTGCGATTTGCCGACGCGCCGACTGTGGCTCCACTGCCCGAGCCGGCAGGCTTTCTTGGAATGCTGCAGTTCACCAAGGATGACGTGATGTACGTCATCGAGCTCGGCGTCATGATGCTGCTTGGCCTCGTGGTGCTGTTCATGGTGATCCGCCCGCTGGTCAAACGCATCATTGCCGATGAGGTCGCTGCGCCGGACGCCGGCGGAGGAATGTTGCCGGGCATCGCGGACGGCAGCAGCGCACAGGCGACCGCAGCCGCCGGTGGCAGCGGTGCTGGTCAGAGCCTCGTCCCCGGTGTCAACAACACCGCAGCCCTCATCGACGTGGCCCAGGTCCAGGGCCAGGTCCATGCCCAATCCGTTCACCGCGTCGGCGAACTGGCCGAACGCAATCCCAACGAAACCGTAGCCATTGTTCGTCAATGGCTCTCTGAACCTGCCGCGTGATCCCTGATGGTTGCCCAAAACAATAACGCCAACGACATCACCAGCGTGATTTCCTCGCTGGCGTCACGCCAGGGCAATCGCGCCAAAGCCGCGCCGCTTGCAGGCCCCAAGCGCGCGGCCATCCTGATGCTGGCGCTCGGCGAACAATATGGCGGCAAGGTCTGGTCGCTGCTCGACGACGACGAGGTGCGTGAATTGTCGGTCCATATGTCGACGCTCGGCACGGTGGAGGCCGAAGTCGTCGAGGACATGCTGCTCGAATTCGTGTCGCGGATGTCGGCATCCGGCGCCCTGATGGGCAATTTCGACGCGACCGAACGGCTGTTGCAGCAATACCTGCCCCCCGAGCGCGTCGTCGGCATCATGGACGAAATCCGCGGACCCGCGGGCCGCAACATGTGGGAGAAGCTCTCCAACGTCCAGGAAGAGGTGCTCGCCAACTACCTCAAGAACGAATACCCGCAGACCATCGCAGTCGTGCTCTCGAAGCTCAAGCCCGAGCATTCGGCGCGCGTGCTCGCGATCCTGCCCGAGGACATGGCGCTCGATGTCATCAACCGCATGCTGAAAATGGAGGCGGTGCAGAAGGAAGTCATCGAGCGGGTCGAACAGACGTTGCGCGTCGAATTCATGTCGAACCTGTCGCAGACCAGGCGGCGGGACGCGCATGAGGTGATGGCCGAAATCTTCAACAATTTCGACCGTCAGACCGAAACCCGCTTTATTACCTCGCTGGAAGAAGACAACCGCGAATCCGCCGAGCGCATCAAGGCGCTGATGTTCACCTTCGACGACCTGATCAAGCTCGACGCGGGTTCGGCCCAGACGCTGATGCGCAACGTCGACAAGGACAAGCTCGGCATCGCGCTGAAGAGCGCCAACGAGGAGGTTCGCGCCTTCTTCCTCGGCAACATGTCGTCGCGAGCGGGCAAGATGCTGCTCGACGACATGGCGGCGATGGGGCCGGTTCGGTTGAGAGACGTCGACGAGGCCCAGGCGCTGATGGTGAACCTGGCCAAGGACCTCGCGGCCAAGGGCGAGATTACGCTGACCAAGAACCGCGCCGACGACGAGCTGGTGTACTGATGGCCGCGCCCGCAAAATTTCTGTTCGACACGGACTTCGCGGCTCCCGACCGGACGCGTGAACGCGCCACCGCCGCGGAAGTCGCCCAGAAGATCGCGGAAGCCGAGGCCCGCGCCTATCGCAGCGGCTATGATACCGCCTTGCGCGAAGCCAAGGTCGAAAGCGATCGTCGCGCTGCAACGGCGCTTCAAGAGATCGGCATTGCCATCAAGGGCATTGCCGCGCGGTATTCCGCGATCGAGAGCCGGATGGAAACCGAGGCCGTCGATGTCGCGCTCGCGGTCGCGCGTAAACTCGCCGGCGACCTGATCGCCAGCGAACCACTCGGCGAGATCACCGCGCTGGTTTCCGACTGCTTTGCGCAACTGGTGTCGACGCCGCATCTGGTGGTCAGAATCAACGACAGCCTCTACGAGGCGGCCCATGCCCGCATCGAAGCCCTGGCGAAGCAGAGCGGCTTTGCCGGGCGCCTGATCATCCTGGCCGAGCCGTCTATCCAGACGGGCGATTGCCGGATCGAGTGGGCCGACGGCGGCGTCGTTCTGGAACGCGCGGCCATCGAAGCCAAGATCAACGAACTTGTCGGGCGCTATATCGCGTCTCGCAACAAGGCCTGAACGGGCCTCAGAGGAATGAACCATGAGTGACACGGACACGCAGGTTCCGCTCCCGGATTTGAACGCCGCCGACACGCCGGCGACGACCGACGTCGCCTATCACGAAGACGAAAACGCCGCCCGCATCGCCGCCGATCTCGAGGCCGTGTTCGACGTGCCGGTCCAGGTTTCGGCCGTGCTAGGCCGTTCCAAGATGGAGGTCGGCGAACTTTTGAAACTCGGACCCGGCACCGTTCTTGAACTCGATCGCCGCGTCGGCGAGGCCATCGACATTTACGTCAACAACCGTCTGGTCGCGCGCGGCGAGGTGGTTTTGGTCGAAGACAAGCTCGGCGTCACGATGACGGAAATCATCAAGGCAGAGCGCAACTAGAGATTCTTTTTAATAAGCGCGTCTGAAGGACGCGAATAGACGAACAGGAGAACACCATGCGGCTTCTTATCGTTGGCACCTTGAAGGGGCAGCTCACAACGGCCACCAAGATCGCGATGGACAACGGCGCTTCCGTCACCCACGCGGAGGATAACGAACAGGCCATGCGGGTCTTGCGCGGCGGCAAGGGCGCCGACCTGCTGCTGGTCGATGTATCCCTCGACATCCGCGATCTGGTGATGCGGCTTGAAGCCGAGCACATTCACGTGCCGATCGTCGCCTGCGGCATTTCCAACGACGCCCGCGCCGCGGTCGCTGCGATCCATGCCGGCGCCAAGGAATATATCCCGCTGCCGCCGGATCCAGAGCTGATCGCCGCCGTGCTTGCCGCGGTCGCCAACGATTCACGGGACCTGGTCTACCGCGACGAAGCCATGGCGAAGGTCATCAAGCTCGCCCAGCAGATCGCGGGATCGGACGCCTCCGTCATGATCACCGGTAAATCCGGCACCGGCAAGGAAGTGCTGGCGCGTTATGTCCACACCCGTTCCAACCGTGCCAAGCGGCCTTTCATCTCGATCAACTGCGCCGCCATCCCCGAGCACCTGCTGGAGTCCGAGCTCTTCGGGCACGAAAAGGGCGCCTTCACGGGCGCGATAGGGGCCGGGCGTAGGCGAGCGGCAGCGACGCCGTCCTGCGGACGGCTATGCCCGGCCATGACGATGGAAGTTAACGTCGTTCGTTTATCGCTTACGCCGCCTTGTCAGCATTTCCTTGAGAATTCGGCGACGGATGTTCTTGTTGGTCAGCGACGCCTCGCGCCACCACCAGCCGTCCTGTTGCATTTTCGCCGCGGCGTTGGCGAAGCGCTCCGCCACTTCGGCAAAATCCGCGTCGGTGTAATTCAGGCT
>CAVVZW010000234.1:0-6326 GCA_963752265.1 uncultured Alphaproteobacteria bacterium | reverse complement strand
GAAGATCTCTTCCGTGGAGGACATCGCGGACACCAGGGCGCGCTTCGTCAACCGCGACCATGATTCGGGAACGCGGCTGTTGTTCGACCAGCTTCTGGCGTTGCACGGGATCGACGAGGCGCGAATCAGCGGCGCGCAGCAGATCGAGTTCACCCATGCCGCGGTCGCAGCCTATGTCGCCAGCGGCATGGCCGATGTCGCCTTCGGTGTCGAAGCCGCGGCGCGGCAATTCGGTCTCGACTTCGTCCGCCTGCTGACGGAGGACTATGTCTTCGCGTGCCGGCAGACTTTTCTGGAAACCGAACCGATGCGACGGGTGCTCGACATCATGAAGGGCCAGGAATTTCAACAGGCCGTCGCGGCGCTGCCCGGCTACAAGGCGACCGATACCGGCGTGGTGCACTCGGTGAAGGAGTTTCTCACCCGGTTCGATACGCCCGCTGCCTGACGTCGCAATTTATGCGACCAAAGCGCCAAACCGCGCATCAAGCGGCGGAATGGCGTTCAATCACGAGGCATCATCCGCATCAACCGTCGCATTAACGGTTCTTGGGCTGACTTATACGGCGTCCTTGGCCACCTTCAGCGGCGATGCCTTGACGGATTTGCTGGCCGGCTTGGCCGCAAACTGCATCGGCTCTTTGGTGAAGGGATTGATGCCGCTTCGCGCTTCTGTCGCGGGCTTGTTCACCACGGACATCTTCACGAAACCGGGGATCACGAACTCGCCGGCTTCGTTCAGTTCCTTGTAACCCACCGTCACCAAATGTTCGAGGACGTTCTTGACGTCATTTTTGGTAATTTGCGTCCCTTCGGCAATGGCATCAATCAACTGGGTTTTAGTCATCTTGGGCATCGTGGCGACCTATGTGAGGGAGGGGTCGAATGTGGGCACGGTTAGAACAAAGGACGCGGCCGGGTTCAAGTGCAAATCAGCGCATTTTGCAGCCCGGCGGCCGAGGCGGCGGGCGCCTTGTGCATGGCTGGACGGCCGCGTGGGGGATCGCTATATTTCATTGAATATAGCGAGTTGGCCAAGAAATGACCAAGAATGAACAAGAATGGACATTGAATCACAATCACTGACGACTTGCGAAGTCGCATCCGACGGTAATACGGTTGTTTTGGGCTTCACCGACGCTCAAGGGGCGGCCGCCAGAATAAGGCTACCGTTCAGTCAGCTTGGCGCATTGGCGATGACGTTGCCCGACTTGATCAGCAAGGCGCTGCAGTCGCGTTATGGCGATCACACGCTGAGATATGTCTATCCGCTGGCGTCATGGACTCTGGAGCGCTCATCCGAGCCCGGTACCGGGATGATGACCCTGTCGACCACCGACGGTTTCAGCGTTTGCTTTGCCATGGAACGCGAGATGCAGCATACCCTTGCGGAAGCGCTGGCTTCTGACGGTCCGATCGAGCCGCCAGCGGCCGTGAACTAGGCCTGATCGACCGGGCTGATTTTTCTGGTCAGCCGAAGGTGAAGGCGTAAGCCTGCACGCCGGGATCGAGGAAGTGAATCTCGAACGTATGATCGGCGACCGTGCCGGTGGCGCGAACCAGCTGATACAGCCGTTGCGTCGTCACCTCACCATTGCCGTCTGCATCGGTATCCATGCCGTGCGCATCGCCCGGCGGCTTGCCGTCGATGGTGACGCGGTAGCGGATCTTGCCGCCTTCCGTTGCTGGACCGAGCACGAGATGCAGATCGCGGGCATGGAAGCGGTAGACGATGCTGCCGTCCTTGTCGTCGAGCTCCGCGCGTTCGGATCCGACCGTCCAGTTGCCGGTCAATGACCACTCGTTGAGTTGCGGCTCGCCCGCGGCATAGATGTGGCTCTTGTCCGAGACGACGCCGCCCGGCGACACGAAGTGATTGCCGCGGTCGTAGCCAACATAGGTCTCCGGTGAGTTGACGTCCGCCTTGTCGGCGGCGGCCTGCGCGCCCGAGGCATTCACGGTCACGAGTCCGCCCGGCACGTCCTTGTAACCGGCGTCCTTGAGCATCTTCTGGATGATCTCTTCGGATTCGTCATATTGGCCTTCGCCGAAGTGGTGATGGCGAACCTTACCCTGGCCGTCGATGAAGTAGTGCGCCGGCCAATACTCGTTCTCGAACGAGCGCCAGATCTTGTATTCATTGTCGATCGCGACGGGGTAGCCGATCTTGAAAGTGCCGAGCGCCGTCTTGACGTTGGCGACGTTGCGTTCGAACGCAAACTCCGGCGCGTGTACGCCGATCACGACCAGGCCGTGGTCTTTGTATTTCTCCGCCCAGGCCCGCACATAGGGAATCGAGCGCAGGCAGTTGATGCAGGAGTAGGTCCAGAAGTCGACCAGCACGACCTTGCCCTTCAGCGCTTCAAGGCTGAGCGGCGGCGAGTTCAACCACTCGTCAGCACCTGACAGCGACGGCATGAGGTCCTCGACCGGTAATTCAGCATTGGCATCGCCCGAAGGCTTTCCGCCTGAAGAATTGGCCTGCATGGTCATCGATGGCCCGTTCGTCGCGGTCTTCTGGTCGGGACGAAACTTGTCGAGCAGGCCTTGCTCGAGCGACGTGGTGCCGCCGATCGAGATGTTGGTCAGGAAGCCCGTATCGGCCCCGAGTGCGATCGCGACAACCGCGACGAGCACAGCTCCGCCCAGGCCGCGGCGAACCCATTCACCGGCGCCGATCGATTTCTTCATCAAGGCAAAAACACGCCCGCCAACCAGGAGCGCCAGCGCCAGCGAAGTCGCGGCACCTGCCGCATAAGCGAGCAGCAGCAGCGCGGTGCCGAAGTTCGCGCCTTTCAGTGCGGCACCCGTAAGAATCAGGCCGAGAACAGGACCGGCGCACGGCGCCCACAGAAACCCGGTCGCAATGCCCAGCACCAGCGGCGCGAGCAGCGTTTCCTGGCCGGCGCCTTCCGTTGATTGCGAAAGCCGCGCACCCACCGCGACCAGCGGCTGCATCATGCGGTCGGCGAGCGACGGCAACAGCAGCGTCAGTCCGAAGATCGCGAGCAGCACGAGTGCCGCCAGACGGCCATATTGATTGGCCGACACTACCCAGCCGCCGGCGACCGATGCGAAGCTTGCGACCACCGCGAAAGCCAGCGTCATGCCGATCAGCATCGGCAGGCCGTTGCGCAGGAAGGGGCGATCGGCGCGCGCCAGCACAAACGGAATGACGGGCAGGATGCACGGGCTCACGATGGTGAGGACACCGCCGAGATAGGCCAAAAGAAAAAGGATCATGGGCACCTTACTTTTGCTTCATGCGGGACGGGTGAGGTTGAGTTCAGGCTAGTCCTCGAATTTCACGTCGGCCATTTCAGACCTTTCGTCCTGGCGCGGGAATTCGTTACACCATGCGCCAAACCGATATCGGCCTTTTCGTCGTACGGAACGGCCCCAAATGCCATGTCGTGACGAAAAACGTCTCGCGCAAAATGACGTAGGCGTGATAGCAAGCTCGACGAGAAAGAAGGTTTATAGAAGCTGAGGCCCAATGAAGCTCTTCATGTTTTATGTCGGCGGCAATTGCGGCAACTCAAATGTCGAGTTGCACGACGTGAGATTCTCGATCGGGCAAACGGCGGAAGATTGCTTCGAAGATCTAAGACGTCAGTGGTGGGGAGATCCGGCAAGCCTGCATCTGGACTGTTGGGGCGCGGTCGAACAGGCCGATGGATATGACATCGCCCTTTCGATGCAGCCACCGCAAGAACGACAGCCAAGATTGTTCTTCGTGAATCTCGGCGGTTACGATCCATCCGAATTCACTGAACTACACAAGAATGTTCTGATCGTCTCGCCCGATGAAGTGGCGGCGAAAGCAAAAGCCAAGACCCAGATCAGCCGTTGGCAAAAGCCGCACCGGGACCAGTTGTTCGAAATCGAAAAGACGATCGATATCGGCGCCCAGATGCAACGCAGCGGCCATCATCTGACATTGACGCCAGCCGCGCGCGAAAAGGCGTTTCAATTCCAGTGCGACTATCGGCCCATTAGCAAGCCAATAAGCCAATAAGATGAGACGGCCGTCGAGGTAAGCGGCCGCGCTCGGCCAGCCAGGGCTGTGAAGTGCCTCGCTCGAGCAAATGACGGGCAAAACTGGTCCCGATTCAGCCCAAGCGTCAAATCGCTCACGTGAGACCGATTTGCGGCGGGTGACGATTGAAGGCTCGCAGAATTTCCCGTTCTGATTGAATTGGGACTGGCGATCTGGCGCGCCCCCAAAAGTTACGAAATTCCGCGAAAAGTTCCCCTTTTGGCAGAGAAATTGCGTAGAGATTGGTATAGTTTAGGCCCGGATTGAGGGATTTCGGCTGACTTAATTTCGTTTCGTAGTACAAGGACCCAAAAGGGAATCCAGAATGTCACATGCCTACCAGCTAAACGACGAAGTCATGCACCGCGGTCAGGGTCCGCAGGGGCGGGTCCAAGTCGAAATACCAAAGATCTACACCATCGTTCAGTGCATGCCGGTCGAGGCGGACGGACGTCTGCGATACCGTATCAAGTCCGACAAGGTCGAGCGCGTCGTCACGGAAGATGAGCTTTCCTACTGTCAGTAGGGCGCGTGGCCTGCGACAGATCGAGTCGGGCGGCGGATCGTAGAGACGCCCGATGCCGCGAGGCAGTTGCCCTCATCGTACGTGAGCGAGCGGAATGCTGACGTCGGCGAGCAGATCAAGATCGCGGTCGCGGTCAATCTCGACATAGCCACCGTCCCAATACACCAGGCTCGACAGCCGCGACGACAGATCAAAGTCGAGCGGGCTTCCGACAATAATGCCGTGCGAGTGCCGCTCGATGATTTCCTCGACCTCGCATTCGAGGGTCACGAGCGATTGGCCGAGCAGCGGAACGCCGGATGAGCCGGGGGACCAATCCGTTCCCTCGAAGCGTTGCCGGCCCTTCAGTTTGCCGTTGCTGAATCGTCTCGCGAGCTCCAGCTGATCCGATCCGAGAACGTTGACTCCAAACACCCGATGACGCTCGATCAACGCAAAGGACGATGCTTCGCGATTGATGCTCACCAGAAGGCGGGGAGGGGCGGCGCTGAGCGAGACCAGCGAAGTAACCGTCATCCCGGAGACATCATCGCCACGCCCGGCGGTGATGATGCTGACGCCGCCGGCAACGCGGCGCATGATGAGGCGAAACTGCTGTTCGGCGACGTCCGTTTCCCTGACGAGATGAAGGTTCGAGCTGGCCATCTGTTTCTTTCTCCGCCACGGCGGCAGCGTTCGTGCATGACGCTAATGGCGGTTGTTCGCGCGAGAGCAGTCAAAGCAGCAGGCTGGGCATCGGCTCGTTCTGTGTTTGCAACGCTTGCGAAAGACTTGAAAACAAAGGAGGCGCCCAGCCTGCTGTGGTTCAGGTTAAGTCCGCGCTTTCCGCATCGTCAATTTTGTATTTCATCGCGATCGGAGACGAATCTTCGATGAATGGTCGGCGTCGGGAAAAGCCCTGCTTTTGACCAGCGAAACAGCGGCGTTTCGGTCGCGATCGCGAAACTTGCGCCGTGTTATTTTGGCTGGGATGAAAATCAGCGTTTGGCGTAGACTCATCAAAGCCGGTTTCTATTCCCTCGCGATTTGGACCAGCCGAAGCGGGCCGAGCGGCTTTCGCCCGTCATCATCGATGAAAACATCATTCGCTTTTTCCCTACTGCAGAGAAACAAACCTGTTCTCGTTTGCGTGGATTCTAGAAAATACAATTCGAAAACCGCAAGTTTGTCCGAAATCGGCGTCGGCTATTTCGCAATCACGCCTCCCGCGTGAAGAAATCTTCCATCGTCATGTCCGCGGTACGTGGATGCAATCATGCGATGACGCGTGACATTCGAAATTCCATTTCATTTACAATTTTTTGATCGTTCCACATCATTGGCCCATCGATTGAGGCGATGAAAACTCATCGTCGTAGCGATGCAATTCGCGGCAAAGGTTGGTTGCCGTGCTTGATGTGGGGGATCTACGTGAAGAGTGTTTTTGTATCAGCAGCAGCCCTGGCGGCCTTCGCTGCGGCGGCGCACGCCGACGAGTTGTCTGATATCCAGGCTCAGTCCAGGCAATTGCGTGAGCAGAACGCGGCGATGACCAAGCGTCTCGCCGATCTCGAAAAGCGGCAGAAGGCGCTCGAAGCCGCAAAGCCGGTCGCGATCAACCCGGTCGACGCGATGGCGGCCGATCTGCCCTACAAGGCGGCGGTCAAGGCGAAGCCGCCGGAGGATGACGACATTTGCGTGAAGGGCATCTGCGTCTACGGCAACTTCGACATGGGCTTGCAATACGAACAGCACGGCGCGCCGTTTGGACCGCTGTCCGGC
>CAVVZW010000233.1:0-13681 GCA_963752265.1 uncultured Alphaproteobacteria bacterium | reverse complement strand
ATAAATATAAGTTATATTTTTTAAATGTAACTAAAAAAGTGTAACACACTCTCAGTTAAACTCTGATTTTAGGTGATTTTAGCAACAAGTCTGCACATAGTATTCAGATTTTGCTAATATTGCTATGGGTTTTAAAATTTTCTTCAAAAATAAAGCCATAATAATAATTATAATTTTATTAATTTGAGACATCCCTTATACTAACCCATTAAATACTAACCTATACTTATATAACATTTAATTTAAATCTGTTGAAGAATTTCTGATCCCTTGAATAGTTTACTTCTAATCGTATTTGCTTAGCATACAGTCATGAGTCAACGTTTCGGAATGGCCGGGACATTACCGGAATTAAATTCCATGACCCGGCAGAAGGAATGGGTCTTTCCTTGACATATAAATGTCCCGGAATAGAGTATATGGAATTCAGATGGAATTATAGGAGAATTGATTATAGAAATAATTAAAAATTTATCTAATAAATGATAAGATAAATATAATTGAATACATTTTAACTGTTTAACATGAAATATTTATAAAATATATAATTAAAATGATGATTCTACCTTTTAAATCCTGTCAATGGGCTCTTGCGGGTGGGCGTGATGATGTCGATGTTCGGTCGTCGCAATGGAATGCAGCACAAAGCGATGAGCGATGTATTCAGCGAAGGTCCACGCCACGACGCCGCCAAAAAAGCCGAGAACGATAATGCGAAATGAGAGATTTGAAGTAGCCACCAACGCGATGGCGAGCGACAAGGCGAAAATCACCTCGCCGAGATAGAGGATCGTTTCGGTCGAACGAACAGGCCACGCATTTCTGAGCTTCTTTATATTTAATTCGAGGCGCATCGCCGGTCACCGCCTGCCTGCCAAATTCAGCAACCATCACCAAAGATGCGCAAACGTAACGCGGCCGAACCAGGCCTCTCCATTCAACGCAGGTTTGGCTTTTCCATACATTGGTCTTAGGGGCCGGCTTCACCTTCCAAGAACCGGTTCTCGCGTGCCGTCAACGGTGAGGCGGGGATTTAACCGGAAGGGTGAGATGAAAATTTGCGCCGCGCAACTCGTTATTCGCGGCAGACAAACGGCCCCCATGCTCTTCAATGATGGAACGGCTTATCGACAGACCAATGCCGATACCATGAGGTTTCGTGGTGAAGAACGCATCGAAAATCCGGTCGACCGACGACGGCGGCAATCCAATGCCGGTATCACTGACAGAGACGGAGACCTGCCCATTTTCCCCCCGCTGTGATTTTATGGTGAGCTCGCGCGTCCCCTCCCCCTCGTTCATGGCCTCGATGCCGTTAATCATGAGGTTCATGAGAACCTGCTTCAATTGCGCGCGATCTCCTGCGACCTGAGAAAGATTTGCCAGCAGGTCTGTGCGGAGGGATACGGCATAGCGCGCCGCCTCGCCGCCCAGGAGGACGATCATCTCTCGAATGACATCGTTCAGGTCGACGGATTCGCGCAACGGAGCGCTCTTCTCGAACATCTGTTGCATGCGCGCGATCGACTCCGCAGCGCGCGTTCCGTCCTTGACGATCAAGCTCGCGATGGTGCGGGCACTCTCGACATCCGGAACCTCGTGCGAAAGCCAGCGCAGGCAGGTCTCGGCATTTATCATAATTGCGCCGATCGGATGATTAACCTCATCCGCCAGCGAGGACGTCAGCTCTCCCATCGCGGTCATCCGGCTCACCCGTGCCAGCTCCGCTTGCGCCTGGCGCAGCTCTTCTTCGGCCCGCTTGCGGTAGACGATTTCGCTTTGCAGCGTTTCGTTCGCCTGCAATAAATCACTGGCGCGCTCTTTCAAGCGGCCTGCGGCGATGGCGAGACGGCGGTACAGGCGCGAATTCTCCAGCACCAGCACCGCAAGCACGAAACTGGCCGCCAACGCGCCATAGATTCGCCCGGCGTAAAAACCCAGATCATAGCGAGTGCCGTTCAGGTACGAGCTCAGCGTGATGTCGCAGAACCAATAGCCCATCACGACCATCAGCCATAGATTCAGAAGGCTGCGCTGGGGGCGCGCGAACAGCAAGACGAGCGCCACCAGAACCAGGACGACGTCGGTCAGGTTGACGACCCTTTGCCAGGGCGTGAATCCGTTTGCATCCAGCATGGGTGGCAGCAAACGCCCGTTCGCGGTGCCCCAGGTGGACGCGAACCAGCATGCGAAAACAGCGCCGATGACGGCGGCCGTGGCCGACGCAATTGCGAGCCGCGGCGGTGTCGCAATCTCATGTCTGCCGTCATGAAACAGCGCATAAAAGATCACGACAAGCGGAAATCCACCGTGCCAGAACACGCAGAGCCACAGCGCGGTCTGCGGCTCTGCCCCGAGCAGGCCTGTCGCCGTGAACATGCCGGGAAACGCCGCAAGTTGAATAACGCTCATCAACGAGGCAAACAGATATCCGCTTGCCAGCCATAGCAGCGCGCGTGAGCGCAAGATGCTGAACTGGCCAAACAGAATGACGGCGGTCGTCAGATCATTCAGCGTCGACACGGTGTTGTAGACGGCGACGAAAGCGGGCGAAGGCTGCAGCTGGACGCGCACGTAGGGGATGCAGGCGACAAAAACGAGCGCCGAAATCCCGATGAGCGCCAGGCAAAAAAGCCACTCCCGGGATCCCACCGCCGCGCGCGACAGAAATGCGCCGTCGTCGTCGCGAACCGCCTGTGAACTGGAGATACTCATGTCCCCGCCGGGAGAGGCGCTAGTGAGTTCATGGCCCACTCGTCAACCAAGGGGATCGACGTTGCCATTATACCTCTGGAACGAGCTAGTCATACCAACGTATGAGTTTTACCGCCCGTATCTTAGAAAACCGCCCGCACCGAGCTCACTAAAACACGCCGAAGATGCCACGTAAAAGAGAGGGCCGGCGGCGCTTTGCCACCGACCCTCAGTAAAATCGGCCAGGGTACAGGGAGGAGGGGGCAGGCCGACTTGCAAACCTCGTCAACTCCAGAGAACCGCGCGAAGAAGCATCAACGTGTTCTCGAGCTTGGCAGAGTGCCCGTTCGCCATCCAGTATACGTGAGGTTCGCCAAGCACGACCTTGGTATTGAGCCACGCATACGCTCGCATAAACCGGATCGGGGCAAGCGCGACGTCGTGAAGGCGTTACAGCGAAATGCGCCAATCGAGCCGTCAAATGAAGCGGCGCAGGATAGCGTCGAGGCTAAACGGCCCCGCGCCGTTCGCGATGAACAAGGCGAGCAGCAGGACATAAAGCACTTCCGGCAGATAGAGAACGTCGTCTATCACGTCCAACCTGTCGATCGCCCCCCACGTCTTGACCCGGCGCAGACCGTCAGCGCAGGCCGCGACAACACAAATGACGGCGAGGCCAAGCGCCGCGAGGGGCGTCAGGAAGCCGAAGGCAACACCGAGGCCGCCAAGAAATTCAACGCTGGGGACAAACCACTGCATGACGGGCAGGAACGGAATGCCGCAGGATTGCAGCGTGCCGACGAAGGTCGCGCGGCGTTCGGCATTCGTGAGCTTGTGATAACCTGAAAAAACGAAGAATACGCCGGTCGCGATTCGCACTCCCAGGTAGACCAGAACTGTGCTCCCCGCACCGTCCAGAAGAATGTCTGTCATCGCGCGCATTGGACAATCTGCCCCCGTGTTGCATCGGCGGTTCGTCATTTCGCCGGCGGGAAGCGCCGTCGGCGACCGCACTTTCGTTCTCGAGTCGGCGGAGGCCAGCCGTTTCTGGCTATTTCGACGTTTGTTTCCTCAGCTCTGCTACGTCCCTTGCAGTGAGACGCGATGCCTTGCTGCCGAAGCGCGAGGTCACATAATTGGCGACCTCGGCGATCTCGATATCCGAATAGGCGTCGCCGAAAGCCGGCATCGAAATGGCGTCAGCCGGCGTATGCCGTCTGGTGCCGAGGATCACGATCTGTGCGACATTCGTGGCCGCGGGATCGTTGACCGCCCAGGCACCCGTGAGCGTCGCAAACGGCGAAACGGCGCTTTCGCCGGTCCAGCCGTGACAGCTCACGCACGCGCCCTCAAACACCGTCTTGCCGCGCGCATCCGTGCTCAAACCGCCAACCATTGGGGAAGGTGACGCGGCCGGCGCCAGCGTCGCGGGCAGATCAGTTGAGGCGATTGCCGGCACGCTGCGCAAATAAGCCACCACAGCACGGATATCTTCAGGCACCAGATAACTGAAACTGTTGTCGACGGCTTCGCCCATAGGTCCGGAGGCGGTGCCGTGCCCCTTTGCGTGGCCGGTTGAAAGATAAGCAAGGAGGTCTTCGTCGCTCCACGCTCCGACGCCCGTGGCCTTGTCCGAGGTGATATTGAAGGCGTGCCACCCGGCCGTCAGCGCGCCGCCAAACTTCTTGCGGTTGTCCAGCGCGAAGGCGAGATTACGTGGCGTGTGGCACTCGCCGCAATGAGCGAGCGCTTCCGCGAGATAAGCGCCTCTGTTCCATTCGACGCTCCGTGCAGTGTTGGGCTCGAAGCGGACATCCTCACTGAACATCGCGCTCCAGAAACCCATCGCCCAGCGCTGATTGAAAGGAAACATCAGCGTATTCGCAGGCGCAGCCACGCGCACCGGCGCAAGGCTGAACAAATACGCCTTGATCGCCAGTCCGTCGGCGTCCGTTATATAGGTGTAAGACGTGTACGGCATCGCCGGATAGAGCCGCGCGCCATCGCGGCGTCTTCCGCGATGAAGCGCATTGAGAAAGTCCTGGTCGCTATATTTTCCGATGCCGGTTTCAGGATCAGCCGTTATGTTTGTGGAGTAAAGAGTGCCGAAGGGCAGGTTGATTCCGAGTCCGCCGGCGAATGGCTTTCCGCCAGGCGCCGTGTGGCAGGCGACGCAGTCGGCCGCCCGCGAGAGATATTCGCCTCGCTCCACGAGACTAGCGTTTAATAGCGAGGCCGGCGCACCGGTCGGATTGCCATCCCTGTAGTCGACGACGGCAACTTTTTCGCCGGGCGCAAAAGCCAATGGACCTGGCCCGACAAGAAGCCAGAATACACCCGCAGCGGCGACCAAAAGGATCGCGGCAGCGAGAGCAAAATTCTGCCGGCGCGTCATGCTTTCTTTCCTCCCGCTATCAAAGCGCGGTCGATTGGCAGCCTGCGCAGCGGAACGCCGGTAGCCGCATAGATCGCATTGCGCAGGGCCGGCGGCCCCGCTGTCGCGCCGGTCTCGCCGATGCCGCCGGGCGCCTCGCCGCTCTTGATGACGTGGATATCGATCCTTGGCGTCTGGTCGATACGCAACATCCGATAGTCGTTGAAATTCGACTGTTGCACCCGGCCTTTGTCGATGGTGATTTCGCCATAGAGCGCCGCGGTCAGGCCAAAGATCAGGCCACCCTGGAGCTGCGCCGCGACTGTGTCGGGGTTGACGGCGATACCGGTATCGACCGCGGAGGTGATACGGCGCAAATTGATCTCGCCATACTCATCTACTTCGGCCTCGACCACGGTTGCGATGAAGCTGGCAAACGACGGTTGCAAACAAACGCCGCGTCCGACACGGGCCGGCAGCGGCTGCCCCCAATTGGATTTTTCTGCCACGAGATCGAGTGCCGCGAGAAAGCGCGGCTGGCTCGCAAGCATCGAGCGGCGAAAATCGATCGGATCCTTGCCGGCCTTCCGCGCCAGCTCGTCCATGAAACTCTCGATGGCAAAGACGTTGTTGTTGGGACCGACGCCGCGCCAGAAACCGGTCGGCACTGCCGGTGGCTCGGCCCGGACAAACTCGACATGCAAGTTCGGTATTTCGTAGGGGATGTCGATCGCACTATCGACGCCGTCAATATCGACGCCGTTGGCGAAGCCCGCCGGAAACCAGCGCGCCATCACAGATGAGCCGCTGACGCGATACTTCCAGCCCACGATCTTGCCGCCGGAGAGCGTGGCCGCGATCGTATCGCGATAGGCCGGACGATAGATGTCGTGCCGGATGTCCTCCTCGCGGCTCCATATTACTTTGACAGGACCATCGACATGCTTTGCGATTCGAACCGCGTCAACAGCCATGTCCGCCTCGAGCTTGCGGCCGAAGCCGCCGCCAAGCAAATGATTGTTCACGGTCACCTTCTCGATCGGTAGTCCCGCCGCCTTTGCCGCCTCCGACTGCACGCGAGTCATCACCTGCGTTCCAATCCAGATCTCACAAGAGTCAGGCTTCAGATGAACTGTCGCGTTGATTGGCTCCATCGTGGCATGGGCCAGGAACGGAAGCTCATAAGCGAGTTCCAGCCGGTCGCCGCTGGCGAGGCCCTTCTTGATGTCGCCTACGGACTTGGCGACCGCGCCGTCCTTTTCGCTGGCGGCGCGCAAATCCCGCCAGATCTCGCTCGAACTGACGCCCGCGTTCGGGCCCTCGTCCCAATCGATCACCAGCGCATCAAGACCCTTCATGGCCGCCCAAGTGTGATCGCCGACGACGGCGACCAGATCGTCCAGCACAACAATCTTCCGCACGCCGGAAATTTTCCTGGCGGCACTGTCGTCGACCCTGGCGACCTTGCCCCCGAATACCGGGCATTTTCTCAAACTCGCAAATTTCATGTCGGGCAAGATGGCGTCGATACCGTAGACGACCCTGCCGTTGACCTTGTCGGGCGTGTCGAGCCGCTTCAGCGGCTTGCCGATCAGCACAAAATCCTTGGGATCCTTCACAGGAACATCCTTCGGGGGCACTTCGCTCGCTGCCGCAAGCGCCAGCGCGCCATAAGAGAGCCTGCGTCCGCTCGCCTGATGCATCACCACGCTATTGGCGGTGACGCAGCTGGCGGGATCGACCTGCCATTGCCGCGCAGCCGCCTGAACCAACATTGCGCGCGTACTCGCACCGGCAACGCGCAACGGCTTCCACCACGCCCGAACCGAATTGGAATTGCCCGTTGCCTGAATGCCGAAAAGAGGATTTCCGTAGAGCTTGTCGCTCGGCGGCGCATGCTCCAGCGCCACCTGAGAGAAATCAGCGTCGAGTTCTTCCGCCAGGATCATCGGCAGCGAGGTGTAGACCCCCTGCCCCATCTCGACCTGAGGCATCACCAACGTGGTCTTCCCCGTGGGATCGATGCGGATAAGGGCATTGGGCGCCAACTTGCCCGCCGTCTCGTCCGGCGGCTGCACCGGTTCGTTGAAGGCGCGCACAGGCAGATGGAATGCGAGCACAAACCCACCGGCGAGGCCCGCCGACAGCAGCGCCCTGCGTGAAACCGATTCGGAACTTTTTTGAACCATCGCCATAACCGCAGCCTCCCAACGTACCCTTCCAAGGCTCCCGCTAAGACTGGCGCCCCGATGCAGCTTGCTTGATCGCCGCCCGAATCCGCACATATGTCCCGCAGCGGCAGATATTTCCCGCCATCGCCGCATCGATATCGGCGTCGGCAGGACTGGGTATCGTATTGAGCAAGGCCGTCGCCGACATGATCTGACCAGATTGGCAATAGCCGCACTGGATCACCTCAAGATCGAGCCACGCCTTCTGAACCTTCGCGCCGTTCGGCGTCGTCCCTATTCCCTCGATGGTGGTGACGGCGCGGTCGCGCACCGCGCCGACCGGCAACATGCAGGAACGCACCGGTTTGCCATCGATGTGCACCGTGCAGGCGCCGCATTGAGCGATGCCGCAACCGAACTTGGTTCCGGTCATGCCCAGAAGGTCGCGTAAAACCCAAAGCAAGGGCATGTCCGCCGGAGCATCGAATAACCTCTCCTCGCCGTTGATCGTCAATTTTCCCATTTGAAATCCAGTCTCTGAGTTCGACCTGCGATCACACAGCCGAGAACGATAGGATCCGCCCGGTTCTCCGTCTTGTCTGTTCTTGCTCTTTTTGGATGAGCAAGACGGGCGTGACCTGTTTCATCGCTCGTGGCCGCTGGCACTGCCCGCTTTCCGAACGGCGCTATTGCGGACGAGGCGGACGGGCATTGGCGGTGGCCACCTGCCGGCCCCAGGAAATCAGGTCCGCGGTGCAATCATCGCGATCGATGACGCATTCGATCAGCGTCGGTCCCTCGCGATTGGCAAGCGCGACCTTGATGGCTTCGTTGAGCTCGCCACCGTTGGTGGCGCGCAGACCACGGCCCTTGCCGTCCTCCGCGTTGAACGCGGAGATCAGCCCGGCGTAGTCCCAGTTCTTGATGTTGTTGTAGGGACCGTCGTGGATCTCGACCTCGATCGTGTAACCGTGATTGTTGATCAGGAAGATGATCACCGGCAGCTTTAACCGGATCATCTGCGCGACCTCCTGCGCTGTGAGCTGGAACGAGCCGTCACCGATCATGGCGATGATCCTCCGCTCCGGCGCGGCGACCGCATAGCCGAAGGTTGCCGGCACCGACCACCCGATATGGCCCCATTGCATCTCGATCTCGAAGCGCGCGCCACCCGGCAGCTTCAGCATCATGCCGTTGAACCAGGAATCGCCGGTCTCGACGAGCACGGTCGTATCAGCGGTAACAATGGGGCGAATCTGGCGCACGATTTCCGCGCGCATCAATTTCGCGTCCGGCTTGGCCGGCTTCTCGCGCGGCCGCTCCGTGAGGATACGCTGATATTCCACCATGGTTACGGGCCGCTTTTCCACGACTCGCGCGAGCGCGGAAAGAAAATCCCGCAACCGGACCCGGCTGAAATCGTGGCCGTCGAAATACACGCGGCTTGGATCGACGTTCATCACGTTCGGTCCGCTCGGCATCGCGGTCCAGCCGACCGTCGCATAGTCATTGAAAATGGCGCCGATGCTGATGACGCCATCGGACCAATCGACGATTTCGCGCGCGCCCGGCGCGCTGATCTCGCCCCAGTAAATTCCGACAAATTGCGGGTGATTCTCCGGGAAGAAGCTCTTCGCCGCCGCCATCACCGCGACCGAACAGCCGAGCGCGTCGGCAAGCTGGATCGCCTCTTTCTCGGCGCCAGCCGCGCGCAACTTGCTACCTATCAGCAGCACGGGTTTCGTCCTACCGCGCAAATAGTTCGCAGCCGCGGCCACCGCAACCTTCAGCGCCTCGGGGTCGCTCGGCTCCTCATTGACAACGGAGCTGACCGGTCCCGGCGCCGCACAGGGCGCCGCCGAGAGATTGCACGCGATCTCGATATAGGCAGGCTTCCTCTCGCGCAGCGCGGTGCGGATCGCGTAATCGATCAGCTCGGGCGCGTGAATGGCCGATGTGATCGAGACCGCTGCGCAAGTGATTTTTTTCGCCATCTCGATCTGATAGGTGAAGTCGCGCGTGCCGAGTGTGTGGTGCAGCAGATGTTCCGACGCACGATCGTTGCTGTTCGGCGCGCCGGATATCAGAATGACGGGCAAGTTCTCGGCATAGGCTCCGCCGATGGCGTCGAAGGCCGACAGCGCGCCGACACTGAAAGTGACGACCGCGGCGGCGGCGCCGTTCGCTCGCGCGTATCCTTCAGCGCTGAAGCCACAGTTCAGTTCGTTGGAACAGTAGACCTGTTTGAGATCCTTGTTGGTCAGGAGCTCGTCGAGCAGCACGAGGTTATAATCCCCCGCCACCGCAAAATGATGCTTCAGGCCGATTTGCGACAGACGTGCCGCGAGATAGCTTCCAACGGTGTATGTCATATCAACTCCTCGCGGCGTCGCGGTCATGGTGTCTTGATCATGGCGTCTTGCAATTTGATCGGGAGCCACTCGCCTGATCGCGCGCTTGCTCGACGCAGCAGGGCTCCCCTCCAGTTCTAGCTCACCGACCTCGCTCAACTCACTCATACGTTGATCGCTGATCGGTCATACGTTGATATGAGCGACTTTTTCCCGGCAGGCGAACACTCTTTGGGTTGTGCGTCTGACAGGAAAAAGGCGGCTACCATGAGCGTGAGCGAAATTGACAAGAGCAAACAGCGTCCCGTTTCGATCTCACCGAGCGCGAGAACGTCGGCGGCTCCAGTTGTGATCGAACAAGATAACCCCATGGCATCTATCGAAATGGATCGCACGGCGCACGCCTATATCCTCGCGTGGTCGATGGCGTTGATGTTCTACGTTCTCGAATATTCGACGAGATCGGCGCCCGGAGTGATGATCCCGCAATTGGAGCGGGCGTTCAGCCGCGATGGCGCGGGCGTCGGCAACATCGTCGGCGCCTATTACTACACCTACTCGCTCACGAGCCTGGTGGCCGGCCTCGCTTTGGACAGGTATGGCGCGAAATACGTGGTTCCGATCGGTTCATCCATTCTCGGCATCGGCTGCCTGTTCTTCCTGTTCAGCAACCCGGAAAGCGCCTACCTCGCGCGGCTGCTGCAAGGCGCCGGTTCGGCGTTCGCGTTTACCGGCGCCGTTTATCTCGCATCGCACGGTTTCTCCTCGAAGTGGCTCGCCACTGCGATCGGCATCACCCAAAGTCTGGGAATGCTGGGAGGCTCGGCGGGAGAGTTTATCGTCGGCCCGCTGATGCAAGCGGGCATCGACTGGCAAGCCGTCTGGGTGTTTATCGGAATTGCCGCGCTGGCCGTCGCCGTCGGATTGGCTCTCATCACACCGAGATGGACACGACCGCCAGCCACGGGTCCGCGCCAAAGTGTGTTCGCACCGTATGCGATTGTTCTGCGCAATCCGCAGTCATATTACTGTGGTCTCGTTTCAGGGCTTCTGTTCGCGCCGACGACGATTGGTGCGTTGACCTGGGGCGTCGCCTTCTTCGAAACCGACCGGCACTTTACCTACAAGGCCGCCGTGCTCGCCGCGTCCTTTGTACCGCTCGGATGGGCGTTCGGTTGCCCGCTGACGGGATGGGCGGCGGATACGATCGGACTTCGCAAGCCGGTTTTGTTTGCCGGGATGGCGCTGATGGCCGCGGCCGTTGCGCAGCTGGCGTTCCTTCCGGACCTTCTACCCGCGACCGTGACGCTTTTCATATTCGGCGTTGCTTCGGGGGTCGCGATGATTCCTTACAGCATCATCAAGGAAGCAAACCCCGACAACGTCAAAGGCAGCGCCACGGGAGCGATCAATTTCATCGTGTTCGGGGTGACCGCCGGGCTCGGCCCCGTCTTTGCAGCGTTGTTCGCCAAGACGCTATCGCTCGGCAACCCGATCGCGCACTTTCAACACGCTTCGTCGTTCTGGCTTGCCGGGATCATCCTTGCTGCTGTGATCGCGCTGCTGTTGCGCGAGACCGGTTCAAGGTACATGCGGACGGTCAAGGGCTGACGTCGTTCAGCTTCCGGCGATCTCATGAGGCTCGCTTTACCGGCCGGCGGCGTGCGCCGGCCCAGTTGGCGAAGGCCGCAGGATAGGGCAAAGCGGGATCGCTCCCCGCCCAAAGCGGATTTGTTGTCGGCCAGAAATTTAGGCTTTGTGAACCTCAGTCAATGGCCCGCGCTGCGGCCGCCATCGACATGAAGGATTTCGCCAGTGACAAAGCCCGCATTTTCGAGAAACAGCACGGCATCGACAACGTCCTGCACCTCGCCCATGCGGCCTATCGGGTGAACTTTCGCCAGGGCCTCGTAGCTTTTCGGTGAGTGCATGGGCGTCTTGATGACACCAAGGGCAACCGCGTTCACGCGCACGCCTCGGCTCGCATACTCGACGGCGAGGGCCTTTGTAACCGCGTTCAGACCACCTTTTGTCAACGAAGCGAGCGCGGATGGGCTGCCCGACATTGGGTGATCGACGAGGCTGGTTGTGATGTTGACCACGTGTCCCTTGCCCTGCCGCTCCATCACGGGGATCGACGCCTGGGTGATGTGGAAGAAGCCGGCAAGGTTGACAGCCAGCATGTCCTTGAAATCGGCTTCGGTGTAGTCCGTGAATCGTTTCCCGATATAGATCCCGGCATTGTTCACCAGCGAATCGATTCCACCGAACCGGCTGAGCGCCTCCTCCACGACCCGCCTTGCAGTATCGGGCTGGGAGATGTCGCCAGCGACTGCCAGAATATCAGGATCATCTGACGGTCTGATCGACCGCGAATTGGCGACGACACGATAATTCCGTTCCCGGAACGACTTCACCAGTCCCGCGCCGATGCCTTGCGACGCGCCCGTAACGATGACGACTTTCTGTTCTGCGCTCATGCTTCACCTCTGTTCGTGTGCTGAAATCGGAGCGTCGGCGATCACGCATCAAATGAGTGTCCGCACGGCGGGCGAGCTGATCAAGGTCCACGCGCCGTCCCCGAGCAGGAACTGTACGAACAGAGCGGCGGCCCAGAACGCCGGATATTCCCAGCCTCCACCCTTGTTGCTGAAGAGCCAGCCGTTCTTCCGGTTGACGGTGACGATCGTTCCGAGAATGAGCGGAACCAGAAACAGCGCGACCCAGCGCGCAAAAATTCCAAGGACCAGGCAACTCGCACCGCTCAACTCGACGCTGATGATCACGGGCACGAGCCAACCCGGAAGCCCCAATGACCTGAAAAATACCGCCTCCACCGGAATCGTGAAGACGCGCCATTTCAGCAACGCGTGTGCGGTGAACATCGTGGCGAGACACAGACGCAGCAGCAGCGCACCATAGGGCGCTGTGTCGAGATCGATCGCGGCGACGTCTATCGCCATATCAGCGTCCCTTTTCGAGGAGACCGCTCCCGGTAGGAGACGGCTACTCCTCGCCCGATGCGCTCAGCCGCTTGACCACGGGCAAAGCTCGCCGCCTCGGCCAATATCGTCACAAAAACGTTCGCGAAATTATCGAGGCTACAATATTCGTAGCTTACTCGCGCGGCGCGCCTCACTCATACATTGAGCGCTAATGGCTCATACATTGATATGAGCGGCCGAGGCGGGTTTACCGGCATTTGCCCGGCGAGCAACCGCGAACGAACCCGGCGCTCATTTGCACGGAAATGCTTCGATTACGCTTTGATGAGTCGTGGTCGGATAAACGCGCGCGAGCGTGAAGCCGGATTTCGAAAGTATCTCGCCAAATTCGCTTTGGCTACGCTCGACGCCGCCGGTGACCGTCAGCATCAGAAGATCCATGAGCTTGCCGTGATGCGGCGTATTGCCATCCGGGAGCACGGCCTCGACGATGAGCAGGCGGCCGCCGGCCGGCAACGCCTCGCGGCACTTGCGCAGGATAGCGATCGCGTCGTTATCAACCCAGTCGTGCAATACGTGCGCCAGCACGTAGGCGTCGTGCCCGGGAGGAAGCCGGTCGAAAAAATCGCCAGCTTGAAATGCACAGCGCTCCCCAACTCCCGCTTCTGCGATGTAATCGCGCGCATGTTTCCCGGTTTCCGGCAGGTCGAACAGAACCGCCCTCATCGCCGGATGCGCTTTTAGAATTTCCGTAAGCAGCGCGCCCTTGCCGCCGCCGACATCGACGATGCTATGAAACGGTGAAAAATCATAGGCGGCGACGACCGCGGGGGCGACAGCGCCGTGCATGCCCACCATGGCGTCGTTGAAACGGGCGCTATGAACCGGCTCGTCGGCGAGAAATTCGAACAAATCTCTGCCGAATGCCGCCCTGACGCCGGATTGTCCCGTTCGCAGTGCGTGGAGAAACTGATCCCACGCCTTCCATTGCCACGAACCCGCTATCGTCAGGATGGTCGCGCGCGCGGCCCCCGGCGCGGTGTCACGCAACGCCGCGCCAAGCGTGGTCGTCGCAAACAGGCCGGGGCGGATAGCCTCGACGATACCGCAGCTCGCAAGTGCGCGCATGAGCCGGGAAAGCGACTG
>CAVVZW010000232.1:0-7152 GCA_963752265.1 uncultured Alphaproteobacteria bacterium | reverse complement strand
ACCACGCATGGAGGATCATACGTATTCCCGCAACACCGGACCGAGCGCGGCGCGACCATCGCCCCGCCGCGAAAACGGCGTCGGGCCCGAGCCCTTGAGCTGGATGTCGCGGCGGACGCCGTCGGAATCGATGACTTCGCCGAGCAGGATGGCGCGGCCGTCGCCGAGCTGAGGGACGAAATGACCGAACTGGTGGCCGGCATAGGCCATCGCGATCGGCTCGGCGCCGTCGGGCAGCCGCTTGCCGGCGAGGATTTCGGCGCCTTCCGAGGTCGACAGCAGGTCCGGATCGAGCCCGAGCCGGACCGCCAGCGGCCGGTTCAATTTGATCAATCGCGGCGAGGTCACCGGCGTCGGCGCTACCCGGGCGAAGAAGTTCGCGGGCAAGGCCGAATAGGTGTTCTGGAAGGGGAAGTGGACTGTCATGGGCCCAAGATAGGCAGGGCCTGCCAATACTCAATCGGTTTGAGGCCAAAGGGCCGGTTCGGCGCGCATTTTGGCCCATTAACGGCAGGTTTTGAGGGCCAAAACCGCCCCTCATTCGGTTGCCGCGCTGCACCGCGTCGGGTAAACCCTGACGCTCTTTTGCAGGGTGCGCTCCGGCCGCCCAATTCGAACCTCCGACAGCCAGTTTCCAGGATTTCCATGCATCGTTACCGGTCCCATACCTGCGGCGCGCTCCGCGACACCGACATCGACCAGACCGTCCGTCTGTCCGGCTGGTGTCACCGTATCCGCGACCATGGCGGCGTGCTGTTTATCGATTTGCGCGACCATTACGGCCTGACCCAATGCGTCGCCGACCCGGATTCGCCGGCGTTCAAGACGGCGGAAAAACTGCGCTCGGAATGGGTGGTGCGGATCGACGGCAAGGTGCGCCGCCGCCCTGAAGGCACCGACAATCCGGAACTGCCGACCGGCGCGGTGGAACTGTATGTCAGCGAGATCGAGGTGCTGGGTCCGGCCGGCGAATTGCCGATGCCGGTGTTCGGCGACCAGGAATATCCTGAGGACAAGGGCGACAAGGATTTCACCGCGATCGTCTCACGCATGAAGCGTGAGAACATCGATCTGGTCTATGTCGGCGGCTACCATCAGGAATCCGGGCTGATCGTGCGCCAGATGCGCGACCAGGGCATGAAGACCGTATTGATGGCCGGCGATGCGCTCGCCGACGCGGAATTTGCCTCGATCACCGGACCGGCCGGCGAAGGCACGCTGTTCACCTTCGGCCCCGACCCGCGCAACAAGCCGACCGCCAAGTCGATTGTCGAGAAGTTCAAGGCGAACAACATCGACCCTGAAGGCTACACCCTCTACACCTACGCGGCGATGCAGGTGTGGTCGCAGGCGGTAGCGAAGGCCGGCACGACCGATCCGAAAAAGGTGATGGACACGATCAAGGCCGGCTCCTGGGATACGGTGATCGGCAAGATGGAGTTCGACGCCAAGGGCGACATCAAGCAGCTCGACTACGTCGTCTACAAGTGGGATGCCAAAGGCGGCTACACCGAGATCAACCCCAAAGGCTCCTGATCCGGACTCCAGACCTTTTTGATCACGACCCGCATTCAAACGCCCCGGCCTGCCGGGGCGTTTTCAGTCTCCGGCTGAAAGTTCCCATATAAACGAAGCAAATCGGTCTGGAAGTTTATGCAAAAAGTCCGGCTGACGCTCGGAGGCGAGCGCTAACTGCTGTCCTGACATCACGATGACCGGCAACACGGCTGGGAGCCTCTCAAGTCTGCAAAAACCGTTCAAGCCCTCCGAGCTCCTCACCGCGGTCAACGGCAGCCTGTCAAGTTCGCAGCTTCCAGCCGGCTTGCCTCGACAAAATGCCGGCGGGCATTCCCTCCGAACGCCGATAAGTACAATATGCCTCTGGTTGCGTCGTCCAGACAGTTCGCTGACGCAGCGTGCGGGCGCGCGCCTTAGAGACGCAAGCCTTACAGAAGACGCAAGGGCTCCGGAGACAAAAGTGGAAGCAAGCGACGACCGCAATATTTTCCTTTCGACATTGCCCGCCACCAGCCGCGACCGCAAGATTGCCTCCGGCGTTATCGCTGCTTCCGCCATTTTCTTTGCCGCCGCCCTTCCCTTCTCCCGGGTGCAGCTGCCGCCGATTCCGGCTTTCGTCGCCAGCTATCAATCCGCGCTCGCAATCAGCGACCTGATCACGACGATCCTCTTGCTTTCGCAATTTTCACTGTTGCGATCGCGGGCGCTTCTCGTGCTCGCGAGTGGATATCTGTTCACCGCGATCGCCGCGGTCATGCACGCACTGACCTTTCCAAACCTGTTTGCCGCCGGCGGGTTGCTGAACGCCGGCCCACAGACCACGCCCTGGCTTTACATGGTCTGGCACGGCGGCTTTCCGCTCTTCGTGCTCGGCTACGCCGTGTTCAAGGACGAAGACGGCGGCCGCCAGGTCAAGGGATCGGCCGGGACATCGATTGTCTGGACCGTGATCGCGGTCTTTGCGGCCATGGCGGTTACTATTTTCGTGGTGACGGAAGAGCACCAAATTCTGCCGACGCTCGTTACAGATACCGGCTATGCGCCGGCATTGTTCGGAGCGAGCCTGACGGTTTGGCTCCTCAATCTTGCGGCCCTGCTCTTCCTGTGGACGCGCCGGCCGCATTCGGTCCTCGACGTCTGGCTCATGGTGGTGCTGTGCGCGTGGCTTTTCGATGTGGCGTCGTCGGCACTGCTCAACGCAAACCGGTATGACCTGGGTTTTTATGTCGGCCGCCTCTACGGACTCGGCGCTGCCTGTTTCGTGCTCGGCGTGTTGCTGCTGCAAAACATCAATTTGCAGGCGCGCCTGTCCCGCCTGCTTGTGGCGCTGCGCCGCGAGAGCGCCTCCGAGCAACGGCGCCATTCCGAACGCGAGCGCCTGTTCAGCGCGGTGGTCGAATCCTCAAACGACGCCATCATCACCAATAAACTCGACGGTACCATCACCGCCTGGAATCCTGCCGCCGAGCACCTGTTCGGATATCCCGCCGCTGAAGCGATCGGCCGCCATATCGATCTGATCGTCCCCTCCGAAAGGCTCGACGAATTGAACGATATTCTTACACGCGTAGGCCAGGGCGGGAGCGTCGCCCATCACGAGACCTTGCGCGTGACCAGGGACGGACGGCCGCTGAGCGTGTCGCTATCGGTCTCCCCGCTGCGCTCCATTTCGGGCGAGATCATCGGCGCTTCCAAGATCGCGCGCGACATCACCGAAAGCAAACGCACGCAAGCCGCCCTGACCCAGGAAATCGAGGAACGGCAACGCATCTTCGAGACGTCGCAGGATCTCATCCTGGTCACGGATACCAAAGGCACGTTCGTTCAGGTCAGCCCGAGTTCGATGACCATTCTCGGATGGAGGCCCGAGGAGATGATCGGCCACAGCGCGATGGAGTTCATCCTACCCGACGATCTCGATAGCACGCGGCAGGAGATGCGCTTCGCCCGGCGCGGGCGGCAGACGCGCAACTTTGAAACACGCTACGTCCACAAGGGCGGGCACGCGGTGAATCTGAGCTGGATGGGAACGTGGTCGGAGCCGGTGCGGCGGCATTTCTTTGTCGGCCGCGACCTCACCGAAAAACATGCTGCCGAAGCGCAGATCCGTCAGGCGCAAAAGATGGACGCCGTCGGCCAATTGACCGGCGGCGTCGCCCACGACTTCAACAATATCTTGACCGTTATCACAGGCACCATCGGCATTCTGGCCGATGCCCTGGCGCACGACCCGCAGCTCTCCGCGATCACCAAGATGATCGACGATGCCGCCGAACGCGGCGCCAGCCTGACAAAGCATTTGCTCGCCTTCGCGCGGAGACAACCGCTGCAACCGCGCGAGGTCGACGTTAACGCGCTGCTCATGGAGACCGTTACGCTGTTGCGGCCGACGCTCGGCGAGCAAATCCAGATCAATCCCCAGCTGGCGGAGAACGCCTCGCCTGCTTTGGTCGATCCAAACCAGCTCACCGCCGCGATCCTCAATCTGTCGATCAATGCCCGCGACGCCATGTCGTCCGGCGGCAAGCTCGTGATCGAGACCGGGAATGTCTATCTCGACGAGGACTACGCCGCGATGAACAGGGACGTGGCCGCTGGCAGCTACGTCATGATCGCTGTGAGCGATACCGGCACCGGAATTCCAGCTGCAAATCTTGAGCGGGTGTTCGATCCGTTTTTCACCACCAAGGAGGTCGGCAAGGGTACGGGCCTTGGACTGAGCATGGTGTTTGGCTTCGTCAAGCAATCGAACGGCCACACCAAGATTTACAGCGAGGAAGGTCACGGAACCACGGTGAAGATCTACCTGCCGCGCGCGGGGGGATTGTCGCCTGTGGAAACGCAAGCGCCGGCGAGTATTGCCGTCGGCAACGAGACGATACTGATTGTCGAAGATGACGCCCTCGTGCGCCGTTATGTCATTACCCAGATCGAAAGCCTCGGCTACCGGACGCTTGAGGCCAGCGGGGCGGCGGAGGCCCTGGAGATCATCGACAGCGCCAACCATATCGATCTTCTGTTTACCGATGTCATCATGCCCGGTCCGATGAACGGCCGCCAACTGGTCGACACCGCGCTGGTTCGGCGGCCCGGATTGAAGACGCTGTTCACCTCGGGCTATACCGAGAATGCCATTGTTCATCACGGCCGCCTCGATACCGGCGTCCTGCTGCTTGCCAAACCGTACCGGAAGTCCGAGCTCGCACGCATGATCAGACTGGCGCTGGAGAGCTGAACAACTGCGATGAATAACCTCCTCACCGATATTGCCGGCGTTCGCGTCGGCCACGCCGACGACCCCGGACTTGCCTCCGGGACAACCGCGGTCATCTTCGACCAGCCCTTCGTTGCAGCCATGGATGTGCGTGGCGGCGGTCCCGGAACCCGCGAGGGTGCGCTGCTCGATCTCGCCAACACCGTGGAGAAGATCGACGCCATCGCGCTTTCCGGCGGTTCGGCATTTGGGCTGGAAGCCGGCGGCGGCGTACAGGCCTGGCTTGCCGAACGGGGCCGAGGCTTCAACGTTCGCGGCGCCATTGTGCCCATTGTGCCCGGCGCGATCTGTTTCGACTTGCTCAACGGCGGCAACAAGAAATGGGGGCGCTTTGCGCCCTACCGCGAACTCGGCTTCGCGGCGGCGTCGGCGGCTACGGCGGGCGGTTTCGCAATCGGCAGCGTCGGCGCGGGCTTGGGCGCATTGACGGCCAACCTGAAGGGCGGCCTCGGTTCGGCTTCAGCCAAAACCCCTGACGGCGTGAAGGTCGCAGCGCTCGCCGTGGTCAATGCTGTCGGCACCGTCACGGTCGGCGACGGACCCTGGTTCTGGGCGGCGCCGTTTGAGGTCGATGATGAATATGGCGGACGTGGCCTGCCGGCGTCGTTTACGCCGGACATGCTGAAGCTGCGCATCAAGGGCGGGCCAGCGACTGAGGCGGAAAGCACAACGCTTGCCGTGGTCGTGACGGACGCCGCTCTCACCAAGACCCAGGCCAGGCGTCTGGCCATGATCACGCAGACCGGATTTGCACGCGCAATCTATCCGGTGCACGCCCCGATGGATGGCGACGTGGTGTTCGCGGTATCGACCGGCGAGCGGAAAATCGATCCGCTGATCGGCCTCACCGAACTGGGCATGATCGCAGCCAACGTCATGGCGCGTGCGATTGCGCGCGGGGTCCATGCGGCAACGGCGCTGCCCTTGCCCGGCGCGCTGCCGGCGTGGCGGGATCGGTTCGGTTAGGCGCTGATGGAGAACGGGCTGAACCCAAGCGGAATTGCGGTGGACTGGACGAGCTGATTGACCGAGTTATAGGCCGATGAGGCCGTGCCGGATGCTGAGGCCGATGGGCCGGACTGATCACCTTGCGATGAATCCGAGCCGCCGGAGCCGACCGCCCCGGCAAGATCGCCCGAAGTCAGGCTCTGGGCATCAATCAGCGCGCCATAATTATCGGACGAAATCAGGGCGCTGGAGAATCCGGAAAGCGCTGACGAGGCCGCCTGCGGCGTCGAGGAACCATCGTCCACGTCGGACAGAGCTGATCCAAATCCGCCGCTCGGCTGCGCCGACGACGTCGATTGGGGCGAGGTAAGCGACTGGATGGCATCCAAAGCGGCTGAGGCCGCGCCAATAGCAGGCAGCATGGCAGAGCTCCAAATGGCCGCACGCTTGCGTGCGAGCTTTCAATATCGGTGAGCAAGCACCGTGCCATGACAAAAAAGCCAGCAAAATGAGAGCGTTCGAGATTCCGGAACATGGCCGCCGGTGGGCAATCGATGCCGCTTGCGGCAGATTTTTCCACCGTTTCAGGTTCGCATCGACAATATACGCCAGTACAGTGGATCGGAAAGCGCGTACATGTTAGGCGGAAACGGCTGCCGCCGCGACGCGGTTCTTACGGAAAACAGGGCACATGTCTCAAGCCTTCGCCCCACGTCCCCTCGTCATTGCGCCGTCGATCCTGGCGTCCGACTTTTCCAAACTCGGCGAAGAGGTGCGCGCGGTGGATGCCGCCGGCGCCGACTGGATCCATCTCGACGTGATGGACGGGCATTTCGTGCCGAACATTTCCTACGGGCCCGACGTCATCAAGGCGATGCGCCCGTACACCAAAAAGATTTTCGACGCGCATTTGATGATCTCTCCATGCGATCCGTATCTCGAAGCCTTCGCCAAAGCGGGATGCGACCACATCACGGTGCATGCCGAGGCAGGCCCGCATCTGCATCGCTCGTTGCAGGCTATCCGCGCGCTTGGCAAGAAGGCCGGCGTCTCGATCAATCCGGCCACGCCGCTTTCAGCGATCGAATATGTGATCGATAATATCGATCTGGTGCTCGTGATGTCGGTCAATCCCGGCTTCGGCGGACAGGCATTTATTCCTTCCACCCTTGGCAAGGTCCGCGACTTGCGGGCGATGACGGTGGGGCGTCCGATCGACATCGAAGTCGATGGCGGCGTGGCTGCCAATAATTCCGGCGAGCTTGCCGCCGCCGGCGCCAACGCTTTCGTGGCGGGTTCGGCCGTCTTCAAGGGCGGCACGATGGAGGCCTACAAGGCGAATATCTCCGCGATCCGGAACGCCGCAGCGCTCGCACGGGGCGAGGCGATCTAGATTAAGCGTGATATTTTCG
>CAVVZW010000231.1:0-18495 GCA_963752265.1 uncultured Alphaproteobacteria bacterium | reverse complement strand
TGTATCCGCTCGCGAAACCGACCGCGATGCTGCTTGACGCCTGGCTTGGGCCTGAGGGTGCCGCCTATCTGAAGGAACAAGACCTGCGCCTTATGCTCGCCCGCCATAGCGCGAGCGACGGCACGATCGGCAAACTGGAAGCCACCGGCGCGCAGAATTTCCTCGACCTCGACGACATTTCCGTCTGCGACGAGGGTGAATTCGTGGACGCCAAAAGCATCCTCAGCCTGCCACTCTCCCCCAATCAGCGCTGCATCCTGCCGCACTTTAATGCCTCGCCCGACGATCCCTTCCTGCGGCAGGTCGATGCGTCCGGCAAGAAATGGGTGATCATCACGGATCAAGCGACCGGCGAGCCGGCCTTCGTGCTCGACGCCCATCATTTCCTGCGCGATGCGCTGCTCAACCAGCTTGAACCCGACACCTCGGCCTATTGGCATCGGCCGATCGTCATCCGCGACACCAAGGCCAAGCTCGGCGACGTCATCGGGCAGATGCGGGTGGTTCAGGAAACGCCCGACGACGACGTGATCGAAAACGACATCATTCTGGTGTGGAGCACGCGAAAGCGGATCATCACCGGCTCGGATTTGCTCGGGCGTCTGTTGCGCGGGATTGCGACCGTCGAGCCGGTGAAGCAGCCCGTCGCGGAAGCGCTGCGGGCTTAGCTAGCTTTAGCCGCAAGGAAGCGGCGTACCTTCTCTAGGGGTGAAAAGCGACGGTGAGAGTTCTTGCATATAACTATTCACTGTCGTCGAATTCGCTGACGATCGATATGTCCAACCCCTCGGAATCCTAGTTGACAAATAAGCGCGTTCCATCCGTGAACTGAATTGCGATCTCTCTGGCTCAGTGGCGGTGCACCAGCTTCACCGTTTTTCCCTTGAGAAGAGCAGTTATCTTCACAGCTTCATCTTCTAGTTTGGTCATCGGCATCCTCCCTAATCTTCGGGAGCATAAATGAGCAAACCAAGGGCAAGCGCATAGCTACCGCCGCGCGCAGCTCACCAGCACGACATAATCCGGCAGGCTGGAGGTCAAGCCATAGATTTCGGTGGTGACGGTGTCCTCGCCGACCACGCGCGGATAAGAACATTGGCCGCGGACGAGATTGAGCGCCATGTGGTGGCGATCCTGGCGCACCAGCGGGTTGTACTTGATGTCTGGAATGTTTCTGACATGCACGACGAAGTCGTAGGGCTTGTCCGGCGAGGCCGCGTCGACGCGAACGATTCCTCTTGTGTCGGTCCAGCCGGGCAAAACCGCCAGAAACAAAATCGCTGCCCAAAAACGCCTCATCGCAAGTCCTCGTCAAGCATCACCGCCGTCATCGCCTCGAAGGCGTGACGGCGGCAAATTGACAGCAATCGGCGATTTCGGCAATGGCCGGGTTCAAAGGCGCGCGTAGCTTTTGCGTATCTTTTTAAGCGGCGCGCACCTTGGCGAGGAAATTATCCACCGCGCTGCGCAGCATGCCGGATTGCTGGTCGAGCTCGCGCGCATTCCCCAGCACCTCGGTGGCCGCAGCGCCCGCGGCCGAGGCCGCGGTGGTGACACCGCCGATATGGGCGTTGATCTCGCTCGAGCCGGCCGCGGCCGACTGGATGTTGCGGGCGATCTCGCGCGTTGCCTCGCCCTGCTGCTCGATCGAGCTCGAGATGGAGGTGGTGATTTCGCTCATTTGCGCGATCGTGCGCGAGATGCCGCTGATGGCCGCCACCGCGTCGCTGGTCGATTGCTGCATCGCTTCGACCTGGCTGGAGATTTCTTCCGTCGCTTTCGCGGTCTGGTTGGCGAGCGCCTTCACCTCGGAGGCGACCACCGCGAAGCCACGGCCGGATTTGCCGGCGCGCGCGGCCTCGATGGTGGCGTTGAGCGCCAGCAGATTGGTTTGAGCGGCGATCGAGTGGATCAGCTTCACCACCTCGCCAATTTTCTCCGCACCGGTCGAAAGCACCTGCACGGTTGCATTGGTGCGCTCGGCGTCCGTCACCGCCTGGCTTGCGATTTCGCTCGAACGGCCGACTTGCCGCGAGATTTCGGCAACCGAGCTCGACAGCTCCTCGGCGGCGGCGGCAACCGTGCCGACATTGCCGGAGGCGCTTTGCGAGGCCGCGCTGACATGGGCGGCGCGTGCGCTGGCATCGCTCGCGGTTGCCGTCATCGACTGCGCGGTGGTCTGCATGCCGGCGGCGGCCGACGACACCGAACGGACGATGCCATTGACGCTGCGCTCGAAGTCGGAGGCGAGGCCCTCCATCGCCGAGCGGCGTTCCAATGCCACCTGCTCGCGCGATTTGGCTTCCGCCATTTCCAGTTCACGCATGCGCAACGCGTTGTCCTTGAATATCTGCACGGTCGCGGCCATCTTGCCGACTTCGTCGCCGCGGCCGGCGCCGGGAATCTCGCCAGCGAGTTCGCCACCAGCGAGCGCTTCCATCCGGCTGCTCAGCATATTCAGCGGGCGAGAGATGCCACGGCCAATGATCCAGGCGATGCAGCCCGAGAACAGGCCGATGCCGACGGTGGAAAGACCGAGCAGCCACACGATCGGCTTCAGCTTGTCGTCGAGGTCATCGAGATAGGCGCCGGTGCCCAGGAACATGTCGAAGCCGGGAACCGCGACCGCATAGCCGAGCTTGCGGATCGGCTTGTCCTGGCCCGGCTTGACGTAATCGTACCGAATCAGAATCTCGCCCTTGGATCGGGTCCCGTCCATGAGTTCCTGGGAAATCTTTCGACCGTTGACGATAATGTCCATACGGTTGGTGCCGACCTGCTTGGGATCGGGCGCCAGCTGGGTGATGCCGTCATAGCTCGTGCCAAAGATGTAGCCGGAGCCGTTGTCATAGGTCATGGCGTTGCCGAGCTTGCGCAACGTCGCCATGGCTTGATCCTTGGTTATCTCGCCGGCGTCGACCTGCCGCTTCAGCTCGCCCGCCATGTTCTTCGCCATGCTGACAATGGCCTTGGCCTGGTCGGTGCGCGCGTTCAGCATTTCCTGCTGCATCAGGTAACTGGCGATGGCGCAGGCGACGCAAAGACCGAGCAACGTTGCGCCTACGAGAATGCCGAGCTTCGGGGCAATGGTCATATTGCGCAACATCGAGATATCTCCAATACGAAAACAAAAATGCAATCAGCCCAAATGGCTGCGTTCACGATAGCTTGAAATCTCTTATCGGTTCCTTAACCATCATTTCGCGGTACCGGAGTCCGCGCGCGGGCGATCTCGTGCGCAAATCGCGCGGTTGCTCGCACTGGTATGATCTTCCGGGCATGGCTTGAGAGGCGCATCGGCCGCATTCATTATCGCCCGCGCATCATCGTTCGGCGTCAGCGCCAACTGCCCGGCTAAGGCGTCGTACCAGCCTTGACGCCGTTGGAGACGGCATTGCCCAGCACCAGCGAATAAGCGGCCGCTCGCGTGTCTGCATTATCCGGGCCGACGGTGATGATCAGGTCATGCGTGCGCGTGCGGCCGGTGCTGAACAGAGGTGACGAACCGGTATTGGCCGACAAGTTCACGAGCTTCCAGGTCGGGGTGAAGTTTCCGCTGGTGATGATCACGAACTTCATCTCGATCGAAACCGAGAACGGGCCAAGGCCCCCTCCTCCTCCTCCTCCTCCTCCTCCTCCGCCACCGCCGCCGCTTCCCGCAACGGCGGTCTTCGCGCCGCCCGTCTTCGTATCGCCCGTCCTGGTATCACTAGTCTTGGATTTGGCTTTGGACTTGGCCGGCTTCTCCGGCGGTTGCGACGGCAACAAGTCCTCCGCAAGCATCGCTCCCATCAGCCACTTCTCGATGCCGAGATTGCTTTCGATGAGGAAGGGCGAGCTTTGCGCCGCCGTCAGCCCGCTTTGCATGAAAATATCGTTCTCGGGATGACAAACGCTGTACGATTTAACCGGCTTCATCAGCCATGCGATCGAATAGGTGGGGTCGAATTTGTCGGTGCGCGTCACGGTCTGCGACAGCGTCGCGCCGAAACCCAGCGAGGCAGATTGTGCCGTGTTTACAGTGTTGCCGACCCCAAACGTCTTGACCGCGTTCGCCATCACCTGGTTGAAGGTGACGCCGGGATTGAGCGCCGCCAACTCGTCGATTTCAAGGCTCAGGCTGATTTGCGCGATCCAGCTGTCGGGGATCATTTGCCGGCGAAAGTGCATGTCGGCCGGCGTTTCGCCCGCGGTCACGTAGTACTTATTGACATTCATGACCGCTTCTTTGAGCTCGCAAAAAATTCTCTTGCGGATCTCGTACTCGATCTGCGCCGTAGCGGAGAACGGCGGCTTGTTTTTCGCTATGTCGGGATCGCCGGGGAAATCCTGATCCCAGAACTCCTTGATTTCCGGAACTCCCAGGCCGCACCCGCCCAGCAGCAGCGAGGCCATCACGCAAGACAACAACAGTGAATTTTGAAACGCACGCTTGCTCATCGGCCGCCCCCCGCAAAGCCTACACACGCTACGGATCACTCCGCCGCTTACTCGGCGTTGTTTTTCTTTGTCGCTGCTCTCGTGTTGGGAGCAATTTGCTCGCAGTTATGTCCCCACCCGTTGCCCTGGCACGGACAATCCGGTCCCGTGCAGGGCGTCGAAGGCCGAGGACGCTTGGTGGTGGTGGACTTCGGTGTGTCCGATTGAGCAAAAGAAGGACTGAAAACAAACGAGAGTATGATTGCGGCACTGATGGCCAAAACGGCTTTTCGCATAACTAATCCCCCCGGATGACAAGTACCTCCATAATCCCCACGGGGAAGACTACCCGAAAATCCAGTGGCCGGCCAAGCCTATTGCAACCTCCGGCAGCATCTTTTTGTCGCATCTGTCCTTTGCAATCACGATGGGCGCTTTCGCGGCGACGATAGAGAACCGGCCCGCGACGCCACGGGGGGAACAGATCCACCTCGTGTCGCCGATCGGGCCGGATAGCCTCTCTGGCGCGTCGGAGCTTAATCGCGCTTCTTCAGATCTTCCGCCATCTGGAGATGATGTTGCAGCGTCGGCAGCGTCTTGCCGGCCCAATCCTTCAGCTTCGAATTGTCGCCGGATTTGGCGTAACGCTCAAACAGCGACACCGCATCCTTGTGCGCGCTCACCTGCATCGGATCGTAATAGCCGGCGAAGTCCTGCGGCTTGGCGTCCTGCAATTCCGTCAGCTTCTTTTGCGCGGAATCATCGAGCTTGGCGGGAATGGTCGCCTTGACGTCGCCGCTCGTGACCATCGCCTTGATGTCGGCGGTGGTCTTGGTGTGATCGGCCGCCATCTGATCAGCGAATTTCTTCTCGTCGGCGTTGCCCTTTTCCTGCGCAACCTTCGCCGCGGCTATTTCCAGCATATCGCTGGTGGCCGCCTCGGTGACGAAGTCCTGCGTCGTCGGACTGATGCCAAGCGTCGAATTGACGCCGGTCTTTTCTCCCATGGATTGGCCATGTGCCAGCGGCGCCAACAAGAAGACAGCGCAAGCGGATGAAGCAATAAACTTGTTCATGTGAACCTCCGGACAATGTTGTTGTTCTCGTGTCAATCCGAGAGCGGTCGCGGAGTTCCTGTGAGCTCGACAAACAGACGGTGGCCGATCGCCGCATCAAACCGAAAGCCGAGATCTCACAGCGTAGCCATCGCTATTGCTGTGTGAGCTGCGGGTTCGCGGATAGCCGATGCTCCGGTGAAGCAGACGATCGGAACCGGGATCAGAATCGGATGAATGGGCTGTTTTGCGATTTGCGCTACGGAGCGCAGATTATCTTCGCTGTGTTCGTTGTGCATGAGGCGACTATTTCGCCATCAAAAATCGTGATGCCCGCCTCTCCAACCCCGCTTAAGACCGGGGTTCCCGGACCTGGCGCATCGATGTGCACCTGAATGCCGTTCCGTCAAATTGCGGGTGCGAAATCTCGCGCTACAATCCAAAGATGCCGTATCGCGCGGCCGAACGTCCTTCTGTTCACTTTTGGACAGAACGCGGCTGCGAGAAGTTCCACATCGTGCCTTGTTTCGTCGAGCGGTTTAGCGGTTCCGCAAGACCGCTTGAGCTATAGGAGTCAGCACAAGCAGCGAGTTTCGCGAAAAAATTGCGTAACCGGGAATACGACAATGCAACTCATTTATCGATTTTTGAAAGACGAGAGCGCCGCGACCGCCATTGAGTATGGCCTGATTGCCGCCGGAATTTCGCTCGCCATCATCGCAGTGGTGAACGGATTGGGCTCAAAGCTCAACACCAAATTCACGTCGATCAACACCTCGCTGAAGTGAATCCGCCCTCCTTTACCGTGCATCGAGGTTATCAAGGCGGCTTGCCGGTTCCCGTCGCGCAACTTTTCGGGAACTTCCGCGTTATTTCGGCATGACCGATCAATTTACGGGACGCCCGCCCCGAATTCTCACCCCTGAAGCGCGAAAAGCGCGCGACGCCGAACGCCGGGCCAACGCCGAGCAGGCGATGCGGGAACATCAGGCGTCGCAGAAGGCCTTCTACGAAAACCGCGAACGTCTGCGAGCGGAAAGAACCGCGCGCGAAGCACGGCCTGACGAGTAAAGCCATCAGCTCTCAACGCTGCATTTGCATGATTTGATCCATGGGCATCATGTTCTGGTTCAGATGCGCCATGATCCAAAGGCTACCGCTGATCACGAGAAACACGATCAGCAGGCCGAAGGCGAGTGCCAGCACGTTGTTGGTATTGTCGGGCCCGGTCGTGATGTGCAGAAAAAAGACGAGATGAACGCCCATCTGGGCGATCGCCAGCACCACGATGGCAACGGGAATCGAGGGTTGCCAGACCAGATCCGTGCCCGCGATAAAGAACGACGTCGCCGTCAACAGCACGGCAAGCGCCATGCCTACGCCATAACCGATCAGGCTTTTGCCGACGCTGAATTCCTCTTCGTCGCCGGGAGCGATATCGGCGTGATCCTGCCAGTCATGAAGCTGATGTTCGCTCATGGCGCGCTCCCAAGAAGATAAACCACCGAAAACACCGCGACCCAAATGATGTCGAGCGCGTGCCAGAACAGCGCAAAGCACAGGAAGCGGCGCTGGATGTCGGCGCGAAATCCCTTCGCGAACACCTGCGCCATCATGGTAAGCAGCCAGAGCACGCCGGCCGAAACGTGCAGGCCATGACAGCCGACCAGCGAGAAGAACGCCGAGAGAAATGCGCTGCGGGAGGGACCAGCGCCCCGCGCGATCAGGCTTGCGAATTCGTCGAACTCGATCGAGAGGAACGCCAGCCCGAGCACACAGGTCACCGCCATCGAAATCTGGAACCAGAGCCGGTTGCGCGCGCCGGCGGCGATGCTCGCAAGGCCACACGTGAAGCTCGACATCAGGAGGCAGCCGGTCTCGATCGCGACATTCCTGAGATCGAAGATCTCCGCTCCCTTCGGTCCCCCGGCGGTTTGTCCTGACAACACCGCATAGGCTGCGAAGAAGCCCGAGAACATCACGAAGTCACTGAGCAGGAAGATCCAGAAGCCATAGCCGGTGACGATGCGTTTCGAAGCCGGACCTTCATGGACCGTCGAAAGATGAAGCCGTTCGTCCGCCATCACATCGGTCATGACGCGCTCCCGATTCCCGCCGCGCGTTCTTCCCGCCAGGCGCGATCGATGCGAGCCACTTCAGCTGATGGAATGACGTATTCGTCATGGTCGCGCCAGGCGAACACCACGAAGGTCGCGAAACGCGCCGATCCCGCCGAGCAGCACCATCCACCAGATGTGCCAGATCAGCGCAAAGCCCATCACGGTCGCAAAGAAAGCGCAGACGAATCCGGTCGGCGAATTTCTGGGCATTTCGATGTCGCGATAGCGCGGCTCCGCGCTCGCGCCATCCCGTCTGGCGCGCCGTTTCATCTCCCAATAAGCATCCGGCCCCTCGACCTCCGGCATCACGGCAAAATTGAACACCGGCGGCGGCGAGGCGGTTGCCCATTCCAGCGAACGCCCGTCCCAGGGGTCGCCGGTCACGTCGCGCAAGCTCTCGCGATCGCGAATGCTGACGACGAGTTGCGCAATCTGAAAGATGATCCCGATCATGACGACAACGACGCCGGCAGCCGCCACCATCAGCCACGGACGCCACTCGGCGACGTCGTAATGCTGCATGCGGCGCGTCATGCCGAGAAAGCCGAGCCAGTACATCGGCATGAAGGCGATGTAGAAACCGATCAGCCAGAACCAGAAGGCAGCCTTGCCCAATCCTTCGTGCAGGCGAAAGCCGAAGGCCTTGGGGAACCAGTAGGTGTATCCGGCAAAAGCTCCGAACAGCACGCCGCCGATGATGACGTTGTGAAAATGCGCCACCAGAAAAAGGCTGTTGTGCAGCAAAAAGTCCGCCGGCGGCACCGCAACCAGCACACCTGTGAGGCCGCCGAGGATGAAGGTGACCATGAAGCCGATCGACCACAGCATCGGCGTGTCAAACCGGATCCGCCCGCCATACATCGTGAACAGCCAGTTATAGATCTTCACGCCCGTCGGGACGGCGATGATCATGCTGGCGATGCCGAAGATCGCGTTGACGTCCGCGCCCGCGCCCATGGTGAAGAAGTGATGCAGCCACACCATGAAGGAGATGACGCAAATCGCCATCGTCGCCAGCACCATCGAGCGATAGCCGAACAACGGCTTGCCGGAGAAGGTCGCCACCACTTCGGAGTAGATGCCGAATGCCGGCAGCACGAGAATATAGACTTCCGGATGACCCCAGGCCCAGATCAGATTCATGAACATCATGACGTTGCCGCCGGCCTCATTGGTGAAGAAATGAAAGCCGAAGTAACGATCGAGGATCAGCATCGCGAGCGTCGCAGTGAGAATCGGAAACGCTGCGACGATCAACAGATTTGATGCGAGCGCCGTCCAGCAGAACATCGGCATGCGCAGATAGCTCATGCCGCGGGTGCGCAATTTGAGCACGGTCGTCACCAGATTGATGCCGGCGACGAGCGTTCCGACCCCGGAGATCTGAAGCGACCAGAGGTAATAGTCGACGCCAACGCCGGGCGAATAGGTCATTTCGGACAAAGGCGGATAGGGCAACCACCCGGTCCGCGCGAACTCGCCGACAACAAGGGAAATATTCACCAATAGCGCGCCGGTCGCGGTCAGCCAGAAACCGACCGAATTCAGCGTTGGAAACGCCACATCACGCACGCCGAGCTGCAACGGCACCACCAAATTCATCAACCCGATCACGAACGGCATCGCGACAAAGAAAATCATGATGGTGCCGTGGGCGGAAAAGATCTGGTTGTAATGCTCAGGCGGCAGAAAGCCTTCCGAATGAAACGCGAGCGCTTGCTGGCCGCGCATCATGATCGCGTCCGAAAAGCCGCGCAGCAGCATCACCATCGCAAGCAGCGTGTACATGACGCCGATCCGCTTGTGGTCCACGCTCGTGATCCATTCGCGCCAGAGATACGGCAGATGGCCGGCGGCAACGATCCAGACCACGATGGCGAGCATGATCACAAGCACCAAAGCGCCGGTGATCAGCGGAATGGGCTGATCGAAGGGAATGGCGTCCCAGGAGAGCTTACCGAGCATCGTTGCCCCCGCCGCTCGCGCCGTTACCGGTGTTACCGGTCGGCCTTGCGATGTTAGACGTCAGCGACGGACCTTGCGCCGGCGCAATCTCCTGCGACGCGATGTCGTGAAACAGCAAGGGATCGGCGAGCTTGTAGACCGGCTTGTCCTTTGGGACAGACTGTTTGGCGAGCTCGCCATAGCTGCTGCGATCGAGCGGCATACCGCTGCGCGCCGCTTCGTTGCCCAATCGGCAAACTGGGCTGGCGAGACGACATTCACGTCGAACAGCATGTTGGGAAAACCATCGCCGGAAAAATGCGCCGACAGACCCTGATAGGTGCCGACCTCGTCCGCACGCAGCTCGAGGTGGTTCACCATGCCGTTCATGGTGTAGATCATGCTGCCGAGCTGCGGCACGAAGAACGCGTTCATCACGCTGGAAGAGGTCAGCTCAAGATGCAGCGGCGAGCCGACCGGCACCGTCAGCGAATTGAGCGAGGCGATGCGTTGATCGGGATAGATGAAGAGCCATTTCCAGTCGAGCGAGACGACCTGGATCGTCACGCCCACTCCGGTACCGGCCACGGGCCTGGCGGGATCGAGCTGATGCGAGCCGATCCAGGCCACGCCGCCGAGCAGGATGACGGTCAGCGTCGGGATCGACCACACCACGAGTTCGAGGCGGCCCGAATATTCCCAATCCGGCAGATAGACCGCGCGCGGATTGGAGCGGCGAAACCAGAACGCAAAGGCGAAGATCGCGGCAATGGTCGGCAACACGATCGCGAGCATGATCGCGATGGAATCGATCAGGATGACCTTCTCGGCTGCCGCAATCGGGCCTTGTGGATCGAGAATGTTCATCGGCGTCTCCGGCAAGGACGCTGGGCCGCTCCCCACGATCGCCGCGGGTGGCAGACCAAGATTCTTCCGGCTGAAGGAGTCCGTCAAGCCCCCATTTCGCCGATCACGTCATCGTCCGGTCAAGACAACGCGCACTTCATCGCGCCCCGAATTGCGCCAGAAACATCGACACGGCGGCTTTGACGTGGCGGATGATTTCCTTTTCCGTCGGCGGCTTCCAAGTCGATTCAAAAAGACGGCGCAGATGAAATTGCGAGACGACCGCGCCTAGATAAAGGCGTGCCGCGACGGACGGATCTTCGCAATGCAATTCGCCCCTTGCTGAGGCTTCCTTCAGATATTGCGTGAGCCGTTCGGCGGTCAGCCCGGGACCACGCTGATAAAAGAGGTCGCCGAGTTCCGGCGTGCGCGCGGCCTCGGCAACGACCGTTCTGAACAGAAACGATGCTTCGCCTGTGACGATGGTGCGAAGCAGATTGACGCCGAGCTCTGACAACACGGATTCCGGGCTGCCGCCACGCATCATCGGCGCGTCCGGTCCGGAAATCTGCCGGGCTTTCCGGCTGATGATCTCCGCGAACAACAGCTCCTTGCTTTCGAAGTGACGGTACAGCGTTTCCTTGGATGCGCCGGCCGCTTCCGCGATCATTTGCATGGTGGTTTCGGCGTAGCCACGCTCGAGCAACATTTTCTCAGCAACGTCAATCAGTTCCATGCGGCGCCGATCGCCGCGCGGAACTTTTCGAATGACGACGTCTTTAGGCATTCCGGGGTGCCTTTTAGAGATGTTTTGAGCGGGAGCGACCTTGTCTCTAAACGAACCATCGGGTACGGTTATATCCGGGGCGCCACGAAGGTGGCAAGGTTAAGATCAAGGCTGACGAGTTCAGCGGTTTCGGGGGACGCGCCCTATGTCGGTTGACGAAGTCCAGCAGGAGAGCGGCTCACCTCAGGTGAAGCGCACGGAGCGCCGTGGCCAGGAAGGCCAAGTACAAACACCTGACGAGGCGAAGCCCGACGCCCCCAAGCCGGCGCCGACCGATAACGGCAGGGCGGCTGTTGCCGCCGCGCGCGAGGAAACCAGAAAGAAACGGCGGCCGACCGTCTTCATCATCGGCGTCGTAGTGCTGACGCTGCTCGCCGCCGGCGGTCTCTATTATTGGCTGACGACGCGCGGCATCGAGGACACCGACGACGCCTATACCGATGGCCGCGCCATCACCATCGCGCCGCAAGTCGCAGGCATGGTGGTCTCGCTCGACGTCAACGACAACCAGTTCGTCCGAAAGGGTCAGCCGCTGATCCATATCGATCCCCGGCAATACCGGATCGATCGCGAACAGGCGGAAGGCGCGCTCGCGACGGCCCAGGCGCAATATCGCGGACAGCAATATGGGCTGGAGGTTGCGAAGAAGAATTTTCCGGCACAGCTCGATCAGGCCAAGGCGCAACTCGAAAGCGCCAAAGCGACGAAAGCCCGCACACAGGCCGACTATGATCGGCAAAAAGCGCTGCCGAAGGCTGCGACCTCGCAGCAGGATGTCGATGCCGCCGAGGCCGCGTTGAAGCAGGCCGAAGCGCAGGTCGCACTGGCCCAGGCGCAGGTGACGCAAAACTCGCCGGTCGAGCAGCGCGTCGGCGAGACCGATGCCGCCGTCGGCCAACTCAAGGGCCAGGTCGAGCAGGCGCAGGCCAAGCTCGACCAGGCGGATTTGAATTTGTCGTGGACCGTGGTCGCCGCGCCGCAAGACGGCTGGATTACCAAGCGCAATGTGGAACAGGGCAATTACGTCGCGCCCGGCCAGCAGATCTTTTCAATCGTGGCGACAGAAGTCTGGATCACCGCCAATTTCAAGGAGAGCCAGCTCGTCAACATGCGGCCCGGCCAGCATGTCACCATTCGCGTCGATGCCTATCCGCAATTGCGGCTCGAGGGGCATGTCGACAGCATCCAGCTCGGCTCCGGCACCAAGTTCACCGCCTTCCCGCCTGAAAACGCCACCGGCAACTTCATCAAGATCGTTCAGCGCGTGCCGGTGAAAATCGTCATCGACAAAGGACTCGATCCCAATATTCCGCTGCCGCTCGGAATTTCGGTCTCACCAAAGGTCCGCGTGGAATGAGCGACGCCGCGCCCGAAAAACCTGGCGCCGGGACGCCCAAACCGGAAGAAACCTGGAAGCCGCAATATAATCCATGGCTGATCGCGGTCATCGTGACGTCGGCCGCGTTCATGGAAATTCTCGACACCACGATCGTGAATGTGGCGCTTCCGCACATTGCCGGAAGCCTTTCGTCGAGCAACGACGAAGCCACCTGGGCGCTGACCTCCTATCTCGTCGCCAACGGCATCGTGCTGACGATTTCCGGATGGCTCGGCGATCTGCTGGGACGCAAGCGCTACTTCATCATCTGCATCCTGATGTTCACGGTGTGCTCGTTTTTGTGCGGCGTCGCGCAGAGCCTCAGCCAGCTCATCATCTTTCGGCTGATGCAGGGATTTTTCGGCGGCGGGCTGCAACCGAACCAGCAATCCATCATCCTGGATTATTTTCCGCCCGCACGCCGCGGCGCGGCCTTCGGCGTCACGGCGATTGCCACCATCGTCGCACCCGTATTGGGCCCGACGCTCGGCGGGATCATTACCGATCAAGTATCGTGGCGCTGGATTTTCTTCCTCAACGTTCCAGTCGGCATGGTCGCGGCCTTCTTTGTCTCGGTGCTGGTCGAAGATCCGCCGTGGGAAAAGAATCGCCGAAGCCGCGGCATGGATTATATCGGCCTGTCGCTGATCACCATCGGGCTCGGTTGTCTCGAGATCATGATGGATCGCGGCGAGGATGCCGACTGGTTCCAGTCCGATTTCATCCGCCTGATGGCGCTGCTCGCGTTCCTTGGAATCCTGGGCGCGATCGGCTGGCTGTTGATCGCCAAAAAGCCGATCGTCGATCTCTCGGTGTTTGCCGACCGGAATTTCGCCGGCGGCTGCGTCATGATCGGCGCCACCGGCGCTATTCTGTACGCCAGCGCGGTGTTGATCCCGCAATTCGCGCAGACCGTGCTGCTGTATGACGCGACCTGGGCCGGGCTCATTCTCTCGCCGGGCGGCGTCGCGGTGATCCTGTTGATCCCGTTTGTCGGCCGGATGATGACCAAGATACAGATCCGCTACCTGATCGCATCGGGCTTCACGATCATCGGCTGCTCGCTGGTATATTCGAGCACGCTGGTGCCGAATATCGACTTCAAGACGCTGGTCATGATGCGGACGTTCCAGTCCGCGGGACTCGCATTCCTGTTCGTGCCGATCTCGACCATCGCCTATATGACGCTGCCGCGGGAACTCAACGGCGATGGAGCTGCGCTGTTTGCGATGTTTCGAAATATTTTCGGCTCGATCGGTATTGCGCTCGCGACCTCGCAGGTCACCGAGCGTTCCCAGGTTCATCAGAGCTATCTGTCGCAATGGACCACGCCGCTGAACCAGCCGTTTCAGGCGCTGGTCGCCCAATACGAGCAGGCGTTGCGGGCGATGGGCCGCGTCGGCGCGGCCGCGCATGATGCAGCCGTGGGGCGGGTCTATCAGGTGTTCCGGACGCAGGCTGCGATTCTCGGCTACCGCGATGTTTTCCTTTATTGCGCGGTCGTGGCTTTTCTGATTGTACCCTTGTGCTTCCTGCTTTCGCCGAAGACAGGCGGAATGCGGGCCGGAGGGGGCCATTGATGTTGCGTTTCCACCGCTACTGCCGTGGCGTTTTTGCCGCCATGCTCGTGATATCAGGTGGCTACACGCTTTCCGGCTGCACGCTCGGGCCCGACTTCAGCGAACCGAACGCCCATCTGCCCGACAACAAGACCTTCAACGGTCAGGTGGTCTCGGACGCGCATCTGCCGGCGCCGACCGATCCGCACTGGTGGAACATTTTCGGCGATCCGGTCCTGACCAATCTCGAAAGCCGCGTTGCCGAAGCCAACCTCGATGTTCGGACCGCCGCGATCCGTATCGCCGAAAGCCGTTATCAGCGCGGCGTCGCGGCGTCGAGCGAACTCCCCAGCATCAACGGCGACGGCAAGTATCAGCGCGAACTCTACAGCCAGAACGGCATCATCAGTCTTCTCGCTCCGCTGCTCGGCGCCGGCGGATCGGGCGGCGTCCCGATTCAGCCGATCAACGAGTACACGGTCGGTCTCGACATGTCGTGGGAGCTCGATCTCTGGGGCCGCGTCCGCCGGCAAGTCGAAGCCGCCGACGCGCAAGTCGATCAGGCGGAGGATCGCAGGCGCGACGCGCTGGTCTCGAGCCTGGCCGAGCTCGCGCGCAACTACATCCAGCTTCGCGGCACACAGGAGCAGATCCGGATTGCGGAAAACAATCTCAGGGTCGATCGCGACATTCTCGGGCTCGCACAACAGCTCCAGCAAAAGGGCGTGCGCAGCGGGCTCGATGCTGAAAATGCCGCCGCGCAGGTCGACGGCATTCGCGCGCAACTGCCGGCCTTGCAGCAGCAGCAGGTGCAGTATCAGAACGCCATTGCGCTGTTGCTCGACCAGCCGCCGACCGCGCTCAACGGCGTACTCGGCTCGTGGCGTGCGCTCAGGCTGCCGCCGCATGTACCCTTGGGTCTGCCGTCGGAGCTCGCGCGCCGCCGGCCGGACATCCGCGAGGCCGAAGATCAATTGCATACCGCGACCGCCAATATCGGCGTTGCGGTCGCCTCGTTCTATCCGAAGTTCCAGCTCAACGGACAGGTCGTGCTCGACTCGCTGCAGTTCTCCAGCCTGTACAATGCGAGCTCATTGCAATACATGGCCGGCCCCAGCGTGACGTTGCCGATCTTTGACGGTTTCCGCTTGATGAGCATGCTCAAGCTGAGCGAAGTTCAGCAGGCCGAGGCCGCCATCACCTATCACAAGACGGTGCTTCAGGCCTGGCATGAAGTCGTCAACGCGATCGCATCGCTTCGGCTCGAACAAATCCGTCGCGCGCGGCTGCGCGACCAGCTCAGCCACACCCGCGCCGCGCTCGATCTCGGCCGTTCACGCTACAATGACGGTGTCGCCGACTTCCTGACCGTGCTCGATGCCGAGCGCAGCCTGCTCCAGAATGAACAGCAACTGGCGCAGAGCACCACCAACGTCGCGCTCGACCTGGTCACGCTGTTCAAGGCGCTGGGTGGCGGCTGGGAACAGGCCCTGCCCGATCAGCCAAAGCCGATGGTGGTTCAGGTCAAAGAGACCGTGCCGGCTGAATCCGCGCCGCGATAGCCCACATCATCCCCCACGGTAGCGGCGTTCGAGTTCGTCATATTCAGGTTTGGAGACGGTCTGCTGACGAATGTCGAAGCCGGCGAGGCGGTCGGCCACGGAGGCGAGTGAGCCTTCCCGCTTCAAGGCCATCAGCACGTCGTGGGACGCCTTGAGCGCGGCCTGCAACGCGGCATTGGCATAGAGCACGCAACCAAAACCAAGCTCTGCGAATTTCTGCCGCCCCAATTCCGGCGTGCGCCCGCCGAACACAATATTGGCGACCTGGGGAACGATAAGGCTTTTGGCGATCTGCGCCAGTTCTTCGGCCGAGATCGGCGCCTCCACAAAGGTGACGTCGGCGCCGGCCTCGATCATGGCGCCGGCGCGATCGATCGCCGCCTGAAGGCCGAGGATGGCGCGTGCATCGGTGCGCGCCACGATCTGGAGATCGCCGTCCTTTCGGGTATCGACGGCGGCCTTGATCTTCGCCAGCATCTCTTCCAGCGGCACGACTTCCTTGCCGTCGAAATGGCCGCACTTCTTCGGAAAGACCTGGTCCTCGATCTGGAGCCCGGCCGCGCCGGCGCGCTCCAGCACCTTCACGGTGCGCACCATGTTGACCGCATTTCCGAAGCCGGTGTCAGCATCGACCAGCATGGGAATGGCGACCGCATCCGAAATCGCCGCGACGTGGCCCGCGATTTCGCTCAGCGTGGTCAGACCGATATCGGGCGCGCCGAGATACATGTTGGCAACACCGGCGCCGGTGACATACACCGCCTCATAGCCGAGATCCTCGATGATCCGCGCAAACAGTCCGTTGGCCGCGCCGGCAAGGGTCACAGCCTCGCGGCGGTTGAGGATGGTCTTCAGGATCGTCGTCGGCCTTGTCATGGTCCCTCTCCTGTCGCGGCCTATCTCGCCGCAGCGTCCGGACGTCGCGCGAACCGCCGCCCGGCGCGCAGCATCAGCGTATTGGCGGCAATCGCGATTACCACGATCACCGTCACGATGGCGGTGGACAGCGGTACATTGTTCTGCGCCATGCCGTTGACCAGCAGAAAGCCGAGGCCGCGCTGCGACGAGAACATCTCGCCAATCAAGACGCCGAGCAGGCTCAGTGAAAAACTGATCCGAAGGCCGTTGACGATGTCAGGCAGACAGGCCGGCACCAGCACCCAGCGCATGGTGCGGCCCGGCGAAAGCCGCAACACGCGCGCGGTGCGGACCAGCACCGGCGGCAGGTTGCGCACCGCGCCCAGCGTGAACAACGTCACCGGCACCAGCCCGTGCATGACGCCGAACGCCACCTTCGCGGACATGCCGAGACCGAACAGCAGCAACACGACCGGATAGAGTGTCACTTTCGGGATGGTGTAGAAGCCGGCCAAAATCGGCTCGGCGACTTCGCCGGCAAAGCGCCTGACCCCGAAGATCAGGCCAAGCGCAAGGCCGATCAGTGCGGACAGCATGAAAGCGAGACAAAACGCCTCCAATGTCGCGGCGGCGTGATCCCAGAACATCCAGGTGCGGAGCAGGCCGAAGAGATACATCAGCGTCGGCAACGGAGGCGAGATCGCCACGCCTTGCGTCCAGCTGCCGATCGCCTGCCACAGCGCCAGCATCACCAGAGTGAGCACGATGGCGTCGAAGCCGCGGAAGCGGCGGCGCACCGCGATCGTCGCCTGCTCGTTTTCCAGTGAGAGGTCGCTCATCCCCGTGAACGGCGACGCGCCAACCGCCCCTCCCAGACGTAGAGAATGCCGTTGGCGGTCACCGCGACCAGCAGCACGAACAGCATCGCGCCGTACATCGTTCTGTTGTCGAAGTTCTGATAGGCGAAGGAAATCGCGTATCCGAGCCCGGTCCCGGACAGGATGAACTCGCCGGCAATGACGCCGATCAGCGCGTAACTCAGCGCCAGCTTGAACCCGGTGAACAGATGCGGTAACGCCGCCGGTAGCACGATCCACCACAGTGTCTGCGCTGGCGTCAACCGATGCGTGCGTGCGAGCTTCATCAAGACGGGCGCGACGCCATCGAGCCCGGATAACGTCGAGATCACCACAGCCGGCGCGGCCGAGAGAATGCCGAGCACGACCAGCGGCGCCTTGCCTAACCCGAGCAGCGCGACCAATAGCGGGTAGAAGATGAAGGTCGGCACCGAGTAATAGGAGGCGAGCAGCGGGTCGGCGACGTCGCGAAGCCGCGGCAAACGATGGATCAGCGCGCCGACCGCGGTGCCAAGGACGACGGCCAGCAGAAAGGCGACGAGAATGGTCGAAAACGTCGTCGCGATGCTCGCGTTGAGCTCGCCGGAGACGATCTGATCGACCATCGAGGCGATCATTTCGCTCGGAGGGATCACAGCCAGGGAATCGACGAACCCTGCGCGGCAACACAGTTCGAGCAAAACGATCAATGACGCCAAGATGGCGGACCGCACGATGAGGGCGGCGTGCCCCCGCTTCATGCGACCCGGCCCATGGTTTTCAGCGATTCCTCGCGAAGCGAAGACCACAGGCGTGCGGTCAAGGCGCCGAACTTCGCATTAGAGATGACACGGCTGTCGCGATCCCTGGGCCATTCGGTGTCGACCATATCGATGAACCGGCCCGGCCGCGCGCTCATGACGCCGACACGATCCGACAACATCGCGGCTTCATCGAGCGCGTGCGTGATCAACAACACCGTGGCGCCGGTCTCGCGCCAGAGCCGCAACAACTCGTCGCCCATCAACAGCCGCGTCTGCTGGTCCAGCGCGCCAAAGGGTTCGTCTAATAAGATCAGCCGCGGTCGAAGCACCAACGTTCGTGCGATGCACACCCGCTGCCGCATCCCGC
>CAVVZW010000230.1:0-44511 GCA_963752265.1 uncultured Alphaproteobacteria bacterium | reverse complement strand
TGGATGACTCAGGACGTTTTCTTAATTTTTTAAGCGATTCACCGGGTAACCGGTCCATCATCGAGCGATTTTATGAGGGCCCCGCGCATGATTTTGAATTGCCCCAAAGCTATATCAACCCGGTCTGGGGCCCATAAACAAAGGAGCGGCCTAATGGAACTTTCGCCGGATGATCCGCCGAAGGACAACTACGGTTATGACGCCACGACGGACAAGACTGAAATTTTCTGGAAATGTCTGGTTTGTGGGGAACTGAAACCGCGAAACAAGTGGGTTTTGAGAGATTGTCCCGCCTGCGGTGCCAAGAAATTGGAATTTGTACTGGTCGATGAGGATTAATCAATAAAAGTCAAAAGAAGCCTTAGTGGTTAGAAGAGTTTTAAAGTTTGTAACCTCTGAAAAACTAATAGTTAGCTTCAAACAGAGGTTACCACCCAGAGATTTCTGCAAGAAATCGTGGGGTTTCATTTGTGGACCAAATCCGAATAAATCCGCTGCGTAAAATCGCGGCGCCTATATCGTCGAGGGGCCGGCGCATTGCGGCACCTGTCACACGCCGAAGACATTTCTCGGCGGCGACAAGAACAGTGCGGCCTTGACCGGAGGTCTGCTTCAAGGCTGGTTTGCACCGGATATCACAAACGATCCGCGCAAGGGCATTGGCGGATGGTCGAGAGACGATATCTCCGAGTACCTCAAGACCGGCGCGAACAAGTGGACGCTGGCCTCCGGGCCGATGGGCGAAGCGGTGTCTCATTCCACGTCGCAAATGCACGACGATGATATCCTGGCGATCGCAACCTATCTCAAGGATAGCGGCGAGGCAGCCGCGAGCACGAAGCCGCAGCCGGTGGCCGCGAACGACAATGCGATGCGGGCAGGTGCGGCGATCTACAAGGACAGTTGCGCCGCCTGCCACAAGGATTCGGGCGAAGGCGAGGTCAAACTGTTTCCGCGATTGGCCGGTAGCGCGCAGGTGCAGTCCGACGATCCAACGACGCTGACGCGGGTTGTTCTGCATGGAACGCGCGCGGTTTCTACCTCTGGCGCGCCGACGGCTCCCGCTATGCCTGGTTTCGACTGGCGGCTTGACGACGCGCAGGTCGCGGCTGTGTTGACCTATATCCGGAACAACTGGGGCAATGCCGCTGGATCGGTCTCGGCAAGTGCGGTGACCAGCGAGCGCGCTTCGCTGGCGAAGGCGCCCTGAGATCCGAGGCGCTTTCCGATATCCGATTAGCCCTGCGAACATCGCCTGACGCGATCGGCTGGGCTGATCTGCGGTCGGCTCAGATCCTGCTCTCTGCTCATGAGAAACTGCGTAAGGGATAATGGCGCTCTGCGCCCTGGCTGAGCGTCACGCGAAAGCCAAAGCCCCACCTTCATCCTGTGGAGGAGGCAGGGCTGCTGGCTCGGTATCTAATCTAGAGCCGACGGTTAAACCGTCATGCCGGCAAGAGCGGCTCCGAAGATCTGGCGGCTTCCGCGCCCCGGACCACATCGGTCAGCTCCGGCGTAAAGCTTGTGTCGTTCGCGTCGATGTGCCCGGTCAATCGTGCGGTGACTTCCTGGAACACCCAGCCGTTTCCATCTGGATCGCTAAAGGACGCGAAAGAAGCGTAGCTTTTTCGCTGCGGATACGGACCGGCGATCAGGGGGCCGCCGCTGGCATGGTGGAATATGCCGCCACCGTCGTGGAACAGCTCGCTGATGGCGACGTCGCGGCGCAGAAGTTCGTTGCGGGCGGCCTCAATGTCGCAAACGACCAGGTGCAGCCCCTTCGCCGAACCCGGTGCAGCGGTTGTGACGTTTTTGCCGAAGATCACGGAGCATCCGGAGCCCGGCGGCGTGAACTGGATCACCCGGTAGTCGTCCCGGCCAGGCGGCGTATAGTCGATGTCGAGCCTCCACCCCAAGCCGTCGCCGTAGAAGCGCTTGGCGCGATCGACGTCAGAGACAGGGATCACGACGACCTCGAGCTTCATATCGATCACGCCCGCGGCTGCTTTCTTGGTTCCGTTGTTGCTCATGTCCTACTCCGTTAAAATGATGATGATCAATTCCGTCTTTGCTGCTTCGTGTGGGTGATGAAAACGGGATGGGATGTCCTCACGATGTTGCGGCAAGGACAGGCGCGACGACGTCCCGCAGCGCTGAATTCAAGGATATCGACGTCCTGCTCGACGGTGCCGCCGCTGACGCCGACGCCTGCAATCCGTTCGCCCCCGCTGTCGAATGGCGCTCCGCCCCCCATCGAGCAAAACCGTCCCCCGGAAAGTCCCATCAACGGGAAAAGTTCTTGCCCGGGTTGCACGAGCGGAAAGAGATCGGCGGTACGAACTCCGATCAGCGCGGACGTGTAAGCTTTCCGCTCAGATATCTCGATGGAAAAGACCGGTGCTCCGTTCATGCGGTGCTGGAGGATGAGGTTGCCATGAATGTCGATGATCGAGACCGCAACCGGCACCTTGGCGCGTGCTGACTGCACCTCGACGCGCTCTGCGATCGTCTTCGCGATGGCAAGCAAATCCATAAATGCCGTCCTTTCGACCGATGTCGCGAAGCCAAACTCAACCCCCTGTGGAGAGGCGCTCGCCGAAAGCGCCCCTCCAGCCGTGGACCGCGACGATGTTCGTCGCGGAGCGCTCGGCCGGTTCCGCTTATGAAGCCTTCGCGGTAATCACCGGTTTCGTCTTTTGCGTCACCGCGGCCATCAGCGTTTTCGCCGCCGGGCCCGACGAATGCGGATTCTGTCCGGTGATCAGCAGGCCGTCGGTGACGACATGGGACGTCCAGTTGGCCGTTTTCGAGAACACGGCGCCGAGTTTCATCATCTCGTCTTCCACCAGGAACGGCACTACTTTGGTGAGGCCGACTTCCTCTTCCTCGCCGTTGGTGAAGCCGGTCACTTCCTTGCCCTTCACCAGAAGCTTTCCGTCCGGCGCCTTGACGTGACGCAGTGCTCCGGTGGAGTGACAGACAATGCCGATCGGCTTGCCGGCGGCTATGAACGACTCGATCAACTTGATTGAGTTCTTGTCTTCGGCCAGGTCCCACATCGGGCCATGGCCGCCGGGATAGAACACGGTGTCGAAGTCCTCTTGTTTGACGCTGGCGAGAGGAAGGGTCTTATCCAGCTGAGCCTGCGCGGCCTCGTCTTTTTCGAACCGGACGGTAAGGTTCGTGCGGAAATCGGGTTCGTTGCTCTTGGGGTCGAGCGGGGGACGCCCGCCCTTCGGCGAGGCGAGCGTAATTTCGACGCCGGCATCCTTGAAGGTGTAGTAGGGGGCCGCGAGCTCCTCGAGCCAGAAGCCGGTCTTTCGTCCGGTGTTGCCCAACTGGTCGTGGGACGTGATAACCATCAGCACCTTCATGATCGTCTCCTCGCTGTGATCGTTGAATGGAAAACCCTCACCCGGGGCAGCGGTTTGTTAGCTTCGCCGAGCGGCGGCGCGGTCACTCATACACTGAGGATCGATCACTCATACCTTGATGTGAGCCGCACGCCTCACGTGGCCCCGCCGAGTGCAAAACAGAAGACGGTATCGGAAGTGCGGGAGAAGTTCGGCGGTGGCGCACAAAGGTGGTTTCTCCCGTCGGGATTGTCTCTGTTTCGCTCAACCTTTACCGCCGGAACGAGAATGAATTTGCCATCCTCCCTCCGCTTTGCGTAAATATTGCCGTCGACGTATTCTATTTCCGTTGGGTAGCAGTCGGCGTTATTGCAGCAGCTGGCGGCTGGATTGTCGGGCATGCGCCACGTTGAATAGAACTTTTCGTGCATAGCCATGTCTTGCGGAGGGTGATGGCGCGCGGCCTCGCCCTCACCGGCTTGCTGCGCACGGACCTCTGCTGCCGCGAACAAGCAACAAACAAAGCCAAACAGGGTGAGCTTGCACAAAATATTCAAGATGCCCTCTCCTGATGTCTGTGATCCGTCGGTCGCTCCGAATGTCCGCGGTTCCGTCTTGTGGGATGTCAAATCCGCTGCGCGGTCCAGTAACCCGAACATCGCGCATTGCCGGCGTAGCCGCTCCAGGTCCCGCGCCCGTTGACGTTTGAAAGCCTGCCCGAGCCCGAGGCGTATTTGTCCTGTACAAAGACCGATGCACGGACCGCGCCGGATCTGGCAACGTATCCCTTGAACCTCACGAGGTTCGGGTGCGTCACCACACCGTTGGCGATGTTGACCGTGAAATTATAGGAAGCGTCGCAAGCGCCACGCTGGGTCATGAAGACGAGGTCCCACGATCCGTCGTAGGCCGATCTCGCCTGCGCTATCCCCGCCGTCACGAGAACGCAGCTTATCGCCGCCACATAAAGCAAGATTCTTCTCATTGCGTTTCTCCACTGACCACCGGAACGTCGCGCGCCTCCGGCTAACCACACCTCAATGACCGGCGATGCCGGATGTCATGGCGCCTTCCGACAGCTCCGAGGTACTATCGGGTACGACGTAAGCGTTGCTGTTCCGCCACTTCTCCCAGGCTGCAGCACGCTCCACCGTCGTGGGGTGGTTCGTTCGCGGATGACGACGCTCGGTCGTCGCGGCTTGTGCCGTTGATGAGATCAAAACCAAAGCAAGTACGGTGAGGGTTACCTGTCGCATTGTCGTCTCCTTTTTGCTCGCCGAAAGATCCGCGTTAATAAGCACGTATTCTTTCACTGCGTGTGAGGACGATAATGCGAGCCGACGTTTCCGAGAATCATCCGAAGGTGCCGTACCGGTCATTCCTTCGTAGCGGCATGGTCATTCGTTGGTTTCGTGCCGTTCAATCCGCATGATTGGCCACCAAGCCGTCCATCTCGCTAACGGCGATTTGCGAAACTTCGAGGTGGGATCGTCAGCGCTGCATCTGCATGAGCTGATCCATCGGCAACATGTTATGGTTGAGATTGGCCATGATCCATAACGATCCGCCGATCACCAGGAATACGATCAGCAGGCCAAAGCCGAGCGCGAGAACATTGTTGGTGTTATCGGGCCCTGTCGTGATGTGCAGGAAGAACACCAGATGCACGCCCATCTGCGCGATCGCCAGCACAACAATAGCGACGGGTATACTGGGTTGCCAGACGAGATCGGTGCCGGCGACAAAGAACGACATCGCCGTCAGAATGATCGCCAGTCCCAGGCCCACGGCATATCCGAGCAGCTGCGGACCCACACGGGCCTCGTCTTCGTCACCGGGCGCAACGTCGAGTTGGCCATGAATGTCGTGAACCTGATCGCTCATGTCGCGCTCCCCAGGAGATAGACGACCGAAAAGACGGCGACCCATATGATGTCGAGCGCGTGCCAGAACAGTGAAAAGCAAAGCAGCCGCCGCAGGACGTCGGCGCGAAAGCCTTTCGCGAAAACCTGCGCCATCATGGTGAGAAGCCAGAGAATGCCGGCTGATACGTGGATGCCGTGGCATCCGACCAGCGCGAAAAAGGAAGACAGAAAGGCGCTGCGGGTCGGACCGGCGCCGCGAGCGACGAGACCTGAGAATTCGCGACCTTCCAGGGCGAGAAATGCCAACCCGAGCACACAAGTCACGGCCATCGCGGCCTGAAACCAGCGTTGGCTGCGCGCGCCAGCGGCAATGCTCGCAAGCCCGCAGGTGAAACTCGAGAGCAACAGACAGCCGGTTTCGACCGCGGCGTTCTTAAGGTCGAACAATTGCGAGCCGTGCGGCCCTCCGGCTGTCTGTCCGACCAGCACGGCGTAGCTCGCGAAGAAGCACGAAAACATCACGATGTCGCTGAGCAGGAATAGCCAGAATCCATAGCCGGTCACGATCCGTTTCGGAGCCGGTCCACTATGAACCACAACAGATCCGGTCGTGGCGCGCAGGCCATTGGATTCGGCTTGCGCGAAGGCCAGTGTCAAATCGGTCATCAGACGCTCCCCGCGAGGCTGAGAGCGGCGCGGCGCTGTTCCAGGTTGACGCGATCGATGCGTGCGACTTCCGCCGCCGGGATCACGTATTCGTCACGGTCGCGCCAGGCGAACACGACGAATGTCGCAAACGCCCCGAGACCCCCGACGGCCACCAGCCACCAGATGTGCCAGATCAGCGCAAAGCCCATGATGGTCGCAAAGAACGCGCAGACGAACCCGGTGGGCGAGTTACGCGGCATGTCGATATCCCGATAGGCTCCTTGATCGCGCTCAAGGCCATGTTCCCTCGCGCGCTGCTTCATCGTCCAATAGGCATCCATGCCACTGACGTCGGGCATGATCGCGAAGTTGAATGCCGGCGGTGGGGATGCGGTCGCCCATTCCAGCGATCGTCCATCCCAGGGATCGCCGGTAAGGTCACGCAATTCTTCCCGGTGGCGGATGCTGACCACGAGCTGCATGATCTGGCAGACGATCCCGAGCAGGATGAGGAGCGCGCCGCCGGCCGCCAGGATCAGCCATGGGTGCCATTCCGGGACGTCATAGTGTTGCACGCGCCGGGTCATGCCGAGAAAGCCAACGACGTAGAGCGGCATGAAGGCGACGTAGAAACCCACCAGCCAGAGCCAGAAGGCAGCCTTGCCCCAGCCTTCGTGCAGGCGGAATCCGAAAGCTTTCGGGAACCAGTAGGTGTATCCGGCGAAGGCGCCGAACAGCACGCCGCCGATGATGACGTTGTGAAAATGCGCGACCAGGAACAGGCTGTTGTGCAGCAGGAAATCGGCCGGCGGCACCGCGACCAGGACGCCCGTAAGGCCGCCGAGAATGAAGGTAATCATGAAGCCGATCGACCACAGCATCGGCGACGTAAAGCGCACGCGTCCGCCATACATCGTAAACAGCCAATTGTAGATCTTCACCCCCGTCGGCACCGCGATGATCATGCTGGCGATGCCAAAGATGGCGTTGACGTCGGGGCCTGCGCCCATCGTGAAGAAGTGATGCAGCCACACCATGAACGAGATGGTGCATATCGACATGACGGCCAGAACCATGGAGCGGTAGCCGAACAGCGGCTTGCCGGAAAAGGTCGAGACCACTTCCGAGTAAATCCCGAACGCGGGGATGACCAGAATGTAGACTTCCGGATGCCCCCACGCCCAGATCAGGTTCATGAACATCATGACGTTGCCGCCGGCTTCATTGGTGAAGAAATGAAAGCCGAAATAGCGATCGAGGATCAGCATCGCGAGCGTCGCGGTCAGGATCGGGAAGGCGGCGATGATCATCATGCTCGATGCCAGCGTGGTCCAGCAGAACATCGGCATCCGCATGTACGTCATGCCTGTCGTGTGCAATTTCAACACGGTCGTGACGAGGTTGATGCCGGCTACCAGCGTTCCGACGCCGGAGATTTCGAGCGACCAGAGATAATAGTCGACGCCGACGCCCGGAGAATAAGTCAGCTCCGACAGCGGCGGGTAAGGCAACCAGCCGGTGCGCGCGAACTCGCCGACTACGAGCGAAACGTTGACGAGGAGCGCGCCGGTCGCCGTCAACCAGAAGCCGACTGAATTGAGCGTCGGGAAAGCGACGTCGCGGACACCGAGCTGCAGGGGCACCACCAAATTCATCAACCCGATGACGAACGGCATCGCGACAAAAAAGATCATCAGCGTGCCGTGGGCCGAAAATATCTGATTGTAATGTTCCGGCGGCAGGTAGCCTTGGGAGTGAAAAGCCAGTGCCTGCTGCGACCGCATCATGAGGGCGTCGGAAAATCCGCGCAGCAACATCACCGCCGCGAGCAGGATGTACATCACGCCAACCCGCTTGTGGTCGACGCTGGTGACCCACTCACGCCACAGATAGGGCAAGTATCCGGCGACGATGATCCAGAGCACAATGGCGAGCAGGATCACCAGCACAGCAGCGCCCGTGATCAACGGGATCGGCTCATTGAGGGGAATCGCGGCCCAGCTCAGCTTACCTAACATTACGCGCTCCGTTATCGGGCCTGGCCAAATTCGTCGTCAACTCCGGCCCCGGCCCCGGCGCGATCTCCATGGTCGCAATCTTGCCGAACAGTTCGGGGTCGGCCAGCCGATAGCTGGTCTTGCTGGTTTCCACCGACTGGCGTGCAAGCTTTGCGTAGCTGTCGGCGTTCAAGATGTGATCGCTGCGCGCTGTGTCCGCTGCCCAGGCGGGGAATGCGGCCGGCGGTACGACGTGGACATCGAACACCATGTCGGAAAAGCCGTCGCCGCTCAGCATCGCCGAGATGCCTTGATAGGTGCCTTCCCGATCCGCCCGCAGGTTCAGCTGGGTCACCATCCCGTTCATGGTGTAGATCATGCTGCCGAGTTGCGGCACGAAGAAAACATTCATCACGCTTCCAGAGGTCAGCTCAAAGTGCAGCGGCGCCCCGAGCGGAACTGTCAGTGTGTTGACGGTTGCGATTTTTTGATCTGGATAAATAAACAGCCACTTCCAGTCGAGCGACACCACCTGGATCCGGACCGTGCTCCCCGTACCTTCAACGGGCACCGCGGGATCTAGCTGGTGCGAACCGATCCATGCGACGCCGCCGAGCAGCATGATGGTGAGGGCCGGGATCGACCACACCACAAGCTCGATGCGGCCGGATTCGGCCCAGTCGGCCCAGTAGACCGCCCGGGGATTGGATGCCCGGAACCAGAATGCGAATGCGAAAATTGCAGCGATGGTCGGCACGATGATCACGAGCATGATCACGACGGAATCGATCAGGAGGGTCTTGTCGGCGACACCGATCGGGCCGATGGGATCGAGGATATTCATTGTTGAACCACAGAACGGAGCCGATCTTGCGGGATCGATCCGGGTCCGCGCCGCCGATCCGGATCTCAGATCAGTGTTCGTTACGAACGCCCAATCTGTTGCGTCACGCTATTCGAGCGGTCTGAGACTGGCTGGCTGGCAAATGCTCTTTTTGTTGCGGTTCTGCTGCATGCGATCTCGGCATCGAACGTCGGTGGCTATTTTGATTGCTCGATCAGCCGGTGCCGTCGATGATGAGCGAGCGAAGTCGTCTGTGCTGTTCATGGCGATGAAGGCGATGCCACCCAGGCGGGAGCCGAAAGTTCGCCTCGCTCTCGTTTGCTTGGGCACCGGCGGCACGCGGCAAGCTTATTCCGCGAGACGGCCAGGGCGGGGAAAATCAAGTAAAATCAATAATCTCTGAGTTCGACGAAGGGTATGGATTCTTTGCATGACAGACAGGAATGACCCGCTTAAGTTTGCGGCATTGTCGACAGTATTTCATTAATGCAGGCGTGCGCAAAAACGCACTGAGGTCGTCCCAGTTAAAACCACAGATTGTCTCGGTCAACGAAGACCTGGACACAAGAGCAAAAGCATGTCGCGCCGGAAGCCTGCGCCACGTTTACCTCCTGAACTCGAAGCGCTCGATAACGTTCCGTGTATGATATGGACGGTCGCGCCCGACGGCAGGTGCGAGTTCGTCAATCGCTTTTATGTCGAGGCCACGGGTCTCTCCGCGGCCTTTTGCACGACGCCTCCCGAGACGTCGAAGAGGTCATCACGTGATCTGCCGACCTTTCTTTCCAACGTTCATCCGGATTATCGAGACGGTGCGGCCAACTCGTTTTGGGGCCGCGTCGAGCAGGGCCTGGGGTGGGCTTACGAAATTCCGGTCCGTCATGCTGATGGTGTCTATCACTGGCAATTTCATCGCGCCGTCGCCGTAAACGATGCGAACGGAAATCTGGTTCGGTTTGTCGGCATCTGTGCCGACATCCGGGATTTCGAGCTTGCCCAGGAACGGCTTGAAAGCGCTGAAGGGCAGGCACGCCTTATCGTCGAACGCGCGCTTGATGCGATTATCGTCATCGAATCCGACGGTGCCGTTTCGGGCTGGAACGAACAGGCGCAAGGGATATTCGGGTGGTCGCGTGCCGAGATAATTGGCAAGCCACTATCTGATACGATCATCCCGCCGGAATACCGGGCAGCGCACGAAGCTGGATTAAAGCGTTTTTTGGCGACAGGCGAAGGTCCGCTGCTGAACAAGCGCATTGAGATCCTGGGGCTGCACAAGGACGGGCACGAGTTGCAAATCGAGCTGTCAATTGCACCCGTGAAGGTGGGCGACCGCTGGACGTTCAGCGCCTTTGTTCGTGATTTGACGGAGAGTAAGCGAACCGCTGCGGCGCTTCGCGAGACCCGGGAAGAACTGGCCTGGATGTCGCGCCTCACGGCGATGGGTGAACTCTCTGCCTCCATCGCCCATGAAATCAAGCAGCCGCTGACCGCCATCATCAGCAACACCGAGACGAGCCTCTATTGGCTGTCAAAATCAAACCCCGACATCGAAAAAGTACGTGCCATCAACCAGCGAATTGAACACGATGCAAATCGCGCGGTTGATATCATCGGGCGGATTCGGTCTCTGATAAACAAAACCGTCTCCGAGCGGGGTCCTCTCGACATCAACGAGCTGATAAGTGAGGTGCTGGAGCTTACGGGATGGGAGTTGCAGAAGCACCAGGTGTCGTTGAAGACACAACTGTCGCCGTCGCTTCCAATTATTCTGGGGGATCGAAATCCAGCTTCAGCAGGTGATTCTCAATCTCGTCCTCAATGGAATCGAGGCAATGGCTTTTGTGAAGGATCGGCCGAGGATACTCTCCGTCAAGTCCGCGATATTCATGGAGAGCGGAATACAGCTTTCTTTCCATGACAGTGGCGCAGGCATCGATCCGGTATCAGCCGACCGGCTTTTTGAAAGCTTTTTCACCACCAAGCAAAATGGAACAGGATTGGGGCTGTCTATTTGCCGGTCGATTGTCGAAGCTCACGACGGGCATATCTCGGCAGCACCGGGCATTCCTCATGGTGCGGTTTTTCAGGTCAGTTTACCTAGTGGACGGTGAGGCGCCATGACCGACGAAGAAATCGTTGTTGCCGTTATCGATGACGATCCGTCAGTCCGTGACGCATTGGGAAGATTGTTCGAGACGGTGGCGATCAAAGCGGAGCTTTTTGGATCGGTTGATGAGTATTTGAAGGCGAGCAAGTCGCATCCGGCCAATTGCATTGTGCTAGATGTGCGGCTGCCCGGCCCTTCGGGGCTCGACCTTCAGACGCAGCTTGTCAAGGCAAACAACCGGACGCCGATCGTATTTATTACGGCGCATGCGGACATTCCGATGTCGGTCCGCGCCATGAAAGCCGGCGCGATCGAATTCCTGACCAAGCCGTTCCGGCACCAGGAACTCCTTGATGCGGTTCGTAATGGTATCGAGCACGACCGATCGCGTCGCGCGGAAGCTTTGGCGTTGGCCGATCTGCAAGCCCGGTTTGCCTCGCTTACACCGCGCGAACGGGAGATCATGGCTTTGCTGGCCCAAGGGCGGATAACCAAGCAAATTGCCGGCGAAATCGGCATAAGCGCCATGACGGTGCGTATTCACCGGAGCCAGGTCTTATCCAAGATGGGGGCACGATCGGCGGCTGATCTGGTCAGGATGGCCGACAAACTCGGCCCAATCATCGAAAGCGCAGGCTGACTAATCGAAACGATAATCCATCCCCCTATTTGGCTAGCGCCGCGGCGAAAACGCGATTGAGCTGCGGCCCGGAACCCTGCCATACCGGGCGCTAACGAGAGGCTGCCCTGAAAAAGGGGAGGATTATTCTGACGTCTGTTCCATTGATATCCATCGTTGATGATGACGATAGCGTCCGCCTGGCAACGGGCGGATTGGTGGAGACGCTTGGATATGACGTCGAGACCTTTAAATCTTGTGAGGCATTTCTGGGCTCGGAGGTTCTTGACAAGACAAGGTGCCTGATCGCTGACGTGCAAATGCGCGGAATGACCGGCCCGGAACTCCAGGAACATCTCATCAACTTTGGTAAAAGCATCCCCGTTATTTTTATTACGGCGTTTCCCAGCGACAGGACCCGAACCCGGGTAGCGGAACGGGGTGCGATCGCGTATCTCACCAAGCCGTTCGACCGCGCTACGTTGCAGAAACGCATCACGCTGGCGCTTGGGGACGCGGGAAATGTTCCGCGATCCGGCGAGTCGTAAAGCCGTAGTCAATCGCCAAGCGGCGAGCCAGTTTGAGCGGGATGACATTTCGATGAAACGTTGTCCCGTGTTGGACGACCGGAACCCGTCATCGCTTCATTAAAATTCGCGACTGATCCGGCCGTTTCGGCTTGCTCGACGGCTGTCGTGCGATGCCGCCGATCGGCAGGAAGGTTCGACAACCAGGTAGTCGGAATAGATGCTCGTCTAAACGAAGCGAAAGGCAAGCCTACATTTAATTTAATGGCGACGGTAAAAGCCCAATAAATCGCGCCCCGACTTCCCTTGTAACTGGAGCCGTAAAAATACGGTCTGCAGATGCGCCGTCCATCGAAGCGAAATGGATGAGGGAGCTGTCCAGATGAAAGACGATGTCATCCTGTTCGGATGTTTTCGATTGTCCGTGGACGCAGGGGTGCTTGAGCAGAGTGGGATCCCGGTCAAGCTGAGCGGCAGGGCGCTAAATACTCTCATCGCCCTCATTGAAGACGTAGACGGGATTGTGGACGAGAAGGACGCGTCCCCAGGCAACAGGCGCTCTGCATTGGAATGGGCGTTTTTCGAACGGGGCAACAGCGCGGTAGGAGCCGCGCTCGCCGCCACGGGCAGCGCACTTGCAAAGGGCATCAAGGTCGCCGAAGAACTTGTTGATCTTCAAACCAGGCTCGCGCAGGTCGAAGCCGCCTTGCAGGAGGCCGAACGACGGTGCCTCGATGCGCAAACGCAACTCGCCCACGTCAATCGAATCGCGACCATGGGGCAGCTTGCGGCCTCTATCATCCACGAAGTCAACCAGCCTATCGGTGCGACGCTGGTCAATGCAGGAACCGCTCTGCGCTGGCTCACCGCCTCCCCACCAAAACTGGAAAGCGCCAGGCAGTCGATCGACCGCATCATCACGGACGGCAAGCGGGCTGCTGACATTGTTTGCCGGATACATGATTTTGCCAAGAAAGCGTCGGCGCAAAATCAGGGCGTGGAACTCAACGAGGTCGTTCTTGAGGTAATCGGACTGACGCGCAGCGAAATGTCGAAGAACGGCATTTTTGTGCAGACGCGGCTGACGGACGGGTTGCCGAGAGTTCGGGGTGACCGGGTCCAGTTGCAGCAGGTGATCCTCAACTTGATCATGAATGCCGTTGAAGCAATGGGCGAGGTCACCGAGCGATCGCGCGAATTGCTGATCAGCACGGCAAAGGCCGACACAGACGATGTGCTGGTGGCGGTGAGCGATTCCGGGCCGGGGCTGCCGGAAGCCGGTCCCGAGCGCATCTTTCAGGCGTTCTATACGACCAAGCCCAGCGGGCTCGGCATCGGCTTGTCGATCTGCCGGTCGATCATCGAAGCCCATGGCGGACGGCTATGGGCGGTGCCGAATGAACCCTGCGGCGCTGTCTTTCGGTTTGCTTTGCGGGCCGACAGCGATTGCGAGGCCTCGAAATTTTCCTAGCGAAGGCCGACTTTCAAATCTCGGCCACCACCCCCTGGCGCTGATGCACAGGACGGCGGGATGTCTCTTATTCGTCCGAGAGAACGCTCTCATGGACGGCGGAGACGGAGATCTGTCTCGATTTTCGAGCGCCGTACCGCTCCAGCCAAACCAGCGCCACCGCCGACAAGAACGGGAGGCTTTGGACAAGCAGGATCGTCGCGAACAGGTCCGTCTCCAGAAACCGGTAGACATTTGTCGCGTAGATCGTGACGCTGCCTGCCACCAGCAGCGTGCCGAACACGGCCTCCGGCATTGCCGTGGAGGGCGCTTGAAGCGTTGTGCCAGAGCCTTTGCGGGTGCGATGAAATTGGTTTGGCCGCTTCGGAAACGCGGCCTTGAATGCGGCGCTCGCTACCGTCCACTGCACGGACATGAACACGAGCATCGCGCCAAGCATCTCGCGGTGGGTTGCGGCTACCCGCAACTGATATGCGCAGGAGAAGTGAACAAGCGAGACGGCAAAGGCAACGAGAATCGGCAATGTGAGCAACGGATCGGGAACCGCGACGACCTTGAAGGCGACAAAGGGGACCCACAGCAGATTGAACATCGCGGCCGCGACGGCAACGACTTCGGCCCCGAACCAGCTTAGCCAGCCAAGAGAAAATTCCCGCTTTTGATCCAGGTCAAGCTTGCTCCTGCCTGGCAGGAACCGCCGCCAGTGTTTCCTGACAATCTGCACCGCGCCGCCGGCCCAGCGCGATCGTTGCGTGCGAAACGCCTGATAGTCCTGTGGCAGCAATCCCCAGCCATAGCGGCGATTGGTGTAAAGCGCGCGCCAACCATGCTCCATGATCGTCAGGCCGAGGTCGCTGTCCTCGCAAATCGTATCACTCGACCAGCCGCCCGCGGTCGCCATCGCCGTGCGCCGGATGAGGCACATTGTCCCGTGCACGATGATGGCGTTGACCTCGTTCCGCTCGACCATCCCGATATCGAAAAATCCGGCATATTCGGCGTTCATGGCGGCATGAATGAAACTACGGTCGCCGTCACGGTGATCCTGCGGCGCCTGAATGAGCCCGACCTGGGGATCGGCGAAACCGGGAACGAGGTCTTTCAACCATGCCGGATCGACCACATAGTCGGCGTCGATGACGCCGATGATTTCGGCATCGGGGGCGGTTTCGCTGAGTGCAAGCCGCAGCGCCGCGGCCTTGAAGCCGACGAGGTCCTGAACGCAAATGAACTTGAACCGCGGACCGAGCTCGCGGCAGCGTGCCTCGATCGGTTGCCAGGATGCCGGATCAGGCGTGTTGTTGACGACAACCACGCATTCGAAATTCGGGTGGTCGAGCCGCGCCACCGAATCGATTGTCTGGAGCAGCATCTCCACCGGCTCGCGGTAAGCGGGGATATGGATCGATACCTTCGGGGTATACTGGCATGTTCGCATCGCCGCCGCGTCGAAGAGCTGGGCGGGCTTCGAGCCGAAGGCAATCGTCGCCATCTCGCTCAGCCGGGAGCGCAGAATTGGGAAAAGCAGCCCCAATAACGGAAGCGCGATGGCGAACGTGACGATTTCGCCATGCAGCGGGTAGTGACGCTGCCAGTAGGTGAACAGAGCGGTACACCAGCCGCCAAAGAGATGGTCCGCGACGGCGAGGAGCAGGGCCTGGGCAGTCGTCATTCCCGGGAGTATTAGAATGGTCATCGACAATAACGAGCCGACAAGCACGGCAAGCCACGCTGCCTTCCAGTAGAGGGGATCGACAATCGGCCCGGTCCACGAGAATTTGGGTCGCAGGGATGCGTCGAAGATGCCCCAATAGGGACCGACGTTGCCTTCGAACAATTTTTCGGGCTGGTCGATGGCTTCGACGACATTGTAGTCGATCTCGCGTGCGCCGGCGCGCGACGCGAAATCGCGCAAGATCGCGGCCTGAGTGATGGGGTCCGGCACCGCGCTTTCGAAATTGTGTCCGGCGCTTGGCCAGCCGAATTCACCGATCACGACTTTCTTGTGCGGGTAGGCGGCCTGAAGCTTGTCGTAGATCGCAAGAGAATCCCGCACCGCCGTTTTCTCCGGCAAGCCTTCCCAGTAAGGAATGATATGGGCGAAGATCTGGTCGACGGCCTCGCTGAACTCCGGATGCTCCATGAACGTTTGCCAATTTTCGGCGGACGCAACGGGGACCGGGCTGTCGCGTTTGACGCGCAGGACAATCTTGATCAGGTCGGCCACGGTAATTTCGTGCCGATAGACGGTTTCATTTCCCACCACCAGACGGGTGACGTTGGGGTAACGCCGGGCAAGATCGAGCGCCGACGCAATTTCGCGCTCGGTGCGGGCGGTATCCTTGTCGACCCATACGCCCAGCGTGACCGTTAATCCCAACTCGGCCGCGATCGCCGGAACGCGTTCCAGCCCTTGCGTTGAAGAATAGGTTCGTACCGCTTTTGCCTGGGCGGCAATCGCCGTGAGGTCGGCACGAATTTGCTCTTTGGGGACGCTGTCCGAAGGGTCCCCGGCGAATCGATTGTAGGAGACGCTTGGAAGCGTTCCTTCGACCGAAGGCGCGATCGGGTGCGGAACTCCGAGCGCCCACAGTCCGAGATGAAGAGACGCGACAAGTCCAACGACCACGCCGAATGCCCCGAGCGGCATGACGCCCCGTCGGCCCCTTGCGGGGGGCGCTGAACTTCCGCCGCGGGCAACGCCGTCCGCCGTCTTCATGGTGTTACCTTATGTCGGGGCTACCGGCAGCTCGCGCCGATGCTTGCCTGAAAGCCCGGCAAATTATTGTTTGAATCTGCTCTGAAGCAGGGGCTCGACGCCCGCACCACTATCCAAGTGCGCGATGATAGCGGCTCGGGGTCTGGCCTGTGATCTTCCGGAATACGGCCGTGAACGAACTGGTTTCGCTGAAACCGACCGCCAGCCCGATTTCTGTCACGGAATGTTTCCTTTCAGCCAGCATCACTTTCGCCGTCTCGATGCGCCGGTTCGTCAGGTATCGATGCGGCGGAACGCCAAACGATTGCTTGAACGCCCGGCAAAAATGGAAGGTGCTCAATCGAGCCAGGCGCGCCAACGTCGCGAGTGAAACCTGTTCCGACAGGTGCTCTTCGATATGGGCCGTGACGATACGTTGCTGCCAGGCAGCCAGCCCGCCCTTCACCATGGCCTCAACGCGGGAATGCCCCTTGTTGAGCCGCAGGATTTCGTGAAGCAGGACCGTACCAAGGGCCTCGACGTAGAGCCCGTTGATGTTATCGGCCGCATCCACCGCTTGCCTCAGCTTTTCCACCGTGTTCCAGATCGTCGCGTCCTCGAAAAACAGGCGCGGCGAGAGCAGCAAGCCCGAAAATTTCTGGCTGGAATCAATCTTCAGTTCCGCGGGATCGAAGTAAAAGTAAGTCACGCATGTCGGTGTGCGGGGATCGTGCCATTCGCGGTAGCGATGCCCCGCCGGCACCAATGTGAGCTTCTTGGCGACGTCGCGCAGCGTCGATCGCGGCAGGCCCTCGACATATGATTCGCCGTCGCGGCGCACTCCCTGTTGATATGCGACAAGCAGGTGCGACGAGGAATGAAAGGCATAATCAACCCGTTCTTGCGCTGCCGCCTTGACGAGTTCGATGCCCATCCCACGCCACGTCGTCCCGCTGCGTGAAATGGTTCGATGTGGCGCGATATTCACCGCCGGTGCACGGATCGCGGCAGGCTGGTTTGCCCGCGACACTTGAAGACCGGGTTCACCGCCCAAGTGCAGCAGCCGCGATGAAAAAGCAGCGGCGGACTCTACGGCGTCTTCTGAAAGGCATTTGCCGACCGAGTTCAATGGCAATGCACCGGGTAACGGGGAGCTGGTAAACATGGTCTACAACCCTTGCGTTAAAGGTTTCCGGGCTCACTTACTTCGACCCGCCTCAATTCCTCGACGCAAAGTATTGTATGGCTACCGTGATCTTCCCATTGCACTTAGGTGTCTTCCCCGGCGGCCAAACCTATACGTAAGTTTAGCGGCGCCGGGCGCGGCATCGTCGGACGCAAGTGGGGCAAAAGCGGGCGAAATACAGCAATCGCCAGCGAGCGCGCGATACGGGAGGCGGCTATCGCTCAGGTCGTCATCGGGCGATGATGGTTTCGTCCGCCTGATGCGACGCCAGTCTCGGACCTCAGGTCGCGGTTATGCTCCCAAGCCGGACCATGTTCCATTGAACGAAGTTGCCTTCCCCCGGGCCGCTTCGCCTCAGACGAGACGCAGGCGATATGGGCCGGTGGTGCGCCCCGCCGCCGGCCCTTTTCGTCAACCACCGAATGGCATACCGAAATGCACTTGAAGCGAGCGGAGTTTGTTCGAACGCGAACCGTATGCTTGGTGGCGCGCTGCCTCAGGCCAATTTGCCTGTTTGATGCCTGATACCAAGCATTTCAGCCATCCTGACGAGGTCCGCGAGCGAGCGGGCCTGCATTTTTCTCATGACCTGCCCGCGGTGGATTTTTACGGTGATCTCGCTGACTTGGAGCCGGTGCGCGATATGCTTGTTCATCAAGCCGGAGATGACCAGTGCGAAGACTTCGCGCTCGCGCGGGGTCAGCGACTCAAACAACTGTCTAAGACTGGATACCGCCTTCTCGCCTTCGCGCCGCTTGGCGTCCTGGTCGAACGCACGCATGACAGCATCGAGCATATCCTGATCGCGGAACGGCTTGGACAGAAAGTCTACCGCGCCGGCTTTCATGGCCTTGACAGACATCGGAATGTCGCCATGCCCGGTCATGAAGACAATGGGAACGTGAATACCTGCCTTAGCCAGGACATCCTGGAATTCAAGCCCGTTCACGCCTGGCAACCTGACATCGAGCACGAGGCAGCTCACGACGTTCGGAAGCTTGGCGGCGAGAAAGTCCGCCGCCGATCCGAACACCCGCACGTTGAAGTTCATCGACTGAAATAAAAAGGTGAGAGCTACCTGCATCGATGGGTCATCATCAACGACGTAAATGATCGACTCCTGCGTTTCTTCCATTGGCACCATGGCTCCGATCAACTAGGGCAACCGGGGTTTGTTCGTCGAGGGCGCATCTGCCGGGAGTTAATACTCCCAGGAAGCGGGTAGCAACTGCCTGCCGCGGCAATTTCATGCAATTTGCGCATAGCCGGATCGTTGCACCTGTCGCGAAGGTACCTCATCCCGGCCTGAGCATCGGCATTGGCGAAAGTCCTCACGCCGTGCGTTCGGCGCGCACCTGGAAATGCCAAGAACGCAATAGAATGAGCATTGGAGAATCCATACCCGTTTGCTGGTGCAAGAGGGAGATCTTGTGATGAATACGGTCAAGACGTCTGAACGCATCGATCAAAGCCGTCGCGGCTTTATGGAAACCGCAGCTGCTGCGCTTGCGGCAGCAGGAACGATCGGTCTGCTTCCGGAGCAGTCGGTCGCGTCGACCGAAAGCAATACAATTCATCCTTTCCACATCAACGTACCGGAAGAAGCCCTTGCCGACCTCCGCCGGCGGATCAAGGCGACCAAGTGGCCCGATAAGGAAACGGTGGCGGACGCGTCGCAAGGCGTGCAACTCGCGACGGTGCGTAAACTGGCGCGTTATTGGGAAGCCGATCACGACTGGCGGAAGGTCGAGGCGAGGCTGAATGCCCTGCCGCAATTCATGACGAACATCGACGGCCTCGACATCCATTTCATCCACGTTCGTTCGAAAGAAAAGAACGCATTGCCGGTCATCGTCACGCACGGGTGGCCCGGCTCTATTATCGAGCAGCTCAAGATCATCGATCCGCTGACCAATCCGACGGCCCACGGCGGGAGCGCGTCCGACGCCTTCGATGTCGTGATTCCGTCGCTGCCGGGTTACGGGTTTTCCGGTAAGCCGACGGCGCCTGGCTGGACCCCCGTTACTATCGCGCGGGCGTGGGCCACGTTGATGCAACGCCTCGGCTATAAAGAGTACGTCGCGCAGGGCGGCGATTGGGGCAATGCGGTCTCTGAAGTGATGGCGCTGCAGCAGCCAACGGGACTGCTTGGCATTCACACCAATATGGCGGCCACGGTTCCAGCCGATGTCTCCAAGGCTCTTTCAGTCGGCGGTCCGCCGCCGGCGGGCCTGTCGGCCGATGAAAAGCATGCCTGGGACCAGCTCGATGACTTCTACAGGCATGGCTTGGGTTACGCCCAGGAAATGTCGAACCGGCCGCAGACGCTTTATGGAATCACGGATTCGCCGGTCGGCCTCGCCGCGTGGATGCTCGATCACGACATTCGCAGTTACGGTATGATCTCACGCGTCTTCGATGGAAAGACGGAGGGGCTTACGCGGGATGACGTCCTCGACAACGTGGCGCTTTACTGGTTGACGGGCACCGCGATCTCCTCGGCGCGGCTATACTGGGACACCGCGCAGATTTCGAATGGCGGGGGCTTTTTCGACGTGCGGGGGGTAACCATCCCGGTCGCCGTGAGTGTCTTCCCCGACGAAATCTATGCGGCGCCGAAAAGCTGGGCAGAGCGGGCCTATCCCAAACTCATCCACTATGGCCGGCTCGATAAAGGCGGCCACTTTGCAGCCTGGGAACAGCCGCGGCTCTTTACGCAAGAGCTCCGTGAGAGCTTCAGGTCGCTGCGTCCAACGCAGAACGGGTAGCCGCTCGGCCGCGCGTATCGTCGATGTTGAACGCGGGCCAGATTGATCGTCGAACCAGGGAGATTCGCATATGAGCATCCTCAAGGATAAAGAAGTCAGTCAGGATCGGCGCCGTTTTTTTGGCGCCGCGGCCTTGGCGGTCGCAGCCACACAGTTTGGATTGAATGATTCTGCGGACGCCAGTCCGAGAACGAAATCCGCCGATCCGGTGCAGATCAAGCGGGGGAAAAACACGAAGTTCGCCTCGCTCAAGCAAATCGATGCCGGCGCGCTGAACGTCGGATATGCCGAGTCGGGTCCTGCTGACGGACCGGCGGTGCTTCTTCTGCACGGTTGGCCCTATGACATTTACAGCTATGTCGATGTCGCGCCTGCGTTGGCGGAGGCCGGTTATCATGTGATCGTTCCGTATGCGCGCGGCTACGGAACCACCCGGTTTATCTCGGCCGATGCGTTGCGGAATGGCCAGCCGTCGGCGCTCGCGGTCGATGTGATCGATTTCATGAACGCATTGAAAATCGAGAAAGCGACCCTCGCCGGATACGACTGGGGCGGGCGCACCGCCGATATCGTCGCGGCGCTCTGGCCTGAGCGCTGCAAGGCGCTGGTCTCCGTCAGCGGTTATCTGATCGGCAACCAGGAGGCCGGCAAGATTCCGCTGCCGCCAAAGGCTGAGCTTCAGTGGTGGTACCAATATTACTTTGCCACCGAGCGGGGCCGGGCCGGCTACGACAAATACCGGCGCGATTTTGCGAGGCTCATTTGGCAGCTTGCTTCGCCAAAGTGGAACTTCGACGATGCAACCTTCGACCGCAGTGCAGCCGCATTCGACAATCCGGACCACGTCGATATCGTGATCCACAATTATCGGTGGCGGCTGGGCCTGGCGTCGGGCGAGCCGAGATATGACGATCTGGAGAAGAAGCTTGCCGCGGGCCCGCTGGTTTCCGTGCCGACAATCACCATGGAAGGCGATGCGAATGGTGCCCCACACCCGGAGGCAAGCGCATACGCCAAGAAGTTCTCGGGCCGGTACTCGCACCGGATCATCAGGGGCGGCATCGGACACAATCTGCCCCAGGAGGCGCCGCAGGCCTTTGTCGAGGCCATCCTGGACGTGGCCGAAAGCTGAATTTTTCGATGTTCGAAATCCCGCACGCGATCATGCTTGCAGGAGGGCGAAGTGGATGAGTGCTTCAGCCAAGGGCACTGCTGCGGTGACGGGCGCTTCCTCAGGGATTGGTGCGATCTATGCGGATCGACTCGCGCGCCGCGGTTACGATCTGCTTCTCGTAGCGCGCAGGCGCGGACGTCTTGATGGTTTGGCCAGGCACCTGCGGCAGGAGACGGGTCGATCGATCGCGGTAATCAGTGGCGGACCTCAACGATACGGTTGATCTCGCCAGTATCGAAACGATACTGCGCGACGGCGACGACGTAACGATGTTGGTCAACAATGCGGTTTGACGATATCCGATGAGACGCCGGCGATGGAAGCTTGACACTGGATCTGGCGTCCTTTCAGGCGCACAGTCGGGGGCGGTGCCTATAGCGGAAGATGCTATCATTCAGGATGGGTAGATTGCAGTGACGAGGCTGCCATAGTCCCTGTCGTTAACCCAAAGATCGCCTTTTAACGGATCGGCTTTTAAAGGATCGTTTTCGATTGGATGAGCTTTGCCGTTGAGCGGGAATATCAGCATTGATACCGCACCCTCGGCTCCAAACCGATAGACCACCTCGCCATCGAGTTCCGCCGCCAGCGCCTTGACGATCTTCAATCCCTGGCCCGGCGCGCCGGAGCCCCGCGATGAGCCATTGTCTATCACGCAGCATTGCACATACGGCCCTGCGTAGGAGAGTTCAATCTGGATTCTCCCGCCCTGGCCGTCGAAGGCATGGCGCACGGAATTGGTGATCAACTCCGACACGATGATGCCGAGTTTCCAGCATCGCGTGGATTGCATGTAAAGCGGGTGTCCAACCAGCACCAACTCGATGCCCCTGGCGTCCAATCGGGCGCGCCTGATCGACTGGCACAGCACATGAATATAATCCGAAACGTTGACCACAGTGCTGTGCGTCGGCATCTCGAGAGCCCTGTTGACGTCCGCGCAGTGATGCAGAAGACGCGTTACACCGGCTAACGCCTTCTTCACCTCGTCATTGGTGGAGCGCGCGGCGGTCAACGATGCGTGTCCAATAATCAACGCTAACTCGTTATTGATCCTGTGGGTAAGCTCGCGAACCAGCAGGTGCTCGTTTGAATTCGGTGAATCACCCTCGCCGAGCCGCTCTACAATCTCCACTTTCATGCTGGTTGCTCGCTCTTGGTGTGTCCGGGATTGCGTCGTTGATTGCGCGCATCCACAACAGTGTCTTAGCCTCCCTTAATGTTTGCTGGAATTCTCGCGGCTGCGCAAAGTTGCTCGCTTTTGCTGCAATGCGCCGATCCTTGATACGGAGCCATGGCGCAACCTGCAAGCGCGAGCATATGTCTGTTGGCTGAATGCTGATCGAAAGCGTTATTCGCAAACGAGAGCGTGATGGAGACGACGATGCAGAAGAGTGTCTTGCCCGTGATCACCCTCCTGCTCATTATTGTTTCGATAGGCGACTTGACCGCCGCGGATGGCCGCAGCGGCCGAAGAGCGCAGCGCGCGGCTACCCCGGTTCCCGCGCAGTTTCGCGATACTCTTGGGGCGGCGAATGGATCCCCCGCGCCGGCGACAGGGGAGAGATCCTGCGATCGCGTTTGGTGCTATCCGGACTGATAGCGTTATCGGGATCGATTGCCTGACGCAGTTATGCGGTTGTGCAGTGCGCCAGTGCAATCCGGGCAAAGATTAGAAATGATCCAGTATGAGAAATCTGCCGCTCTTGATGTGCAGGTCGATCTGAGGCGCAAAGTCGACCTATACCTTGGTTTATCTGCCTCGCTTTTCCAGTCGTGATATCCTCAACCCGACACAGAAGGTGTTTGCGCGATGCCATCCCATTCAGATGACAGAGCTATCGTACATGTCGTCGACGACGACGCTTCGCTACGCGGCGCGCTGGAGGGCTTATTTCATTCGGTCGGACTTGTTACGCAAACCTATGCCGCCGCTCGTGACTTCCTGGCTAAAAGTCCCGCGGACCAGCCCGGTTGCATCGTGATCGATATCCGTTTGCCCGACATGAATGGCTTGGATTTTCAGGCCCGGCTGACCGAGATGGGCAACCGGCTGCCTGTTGTGATGATGACCGGTCATGGAGATATCTCCATGTCGGTTCGTGCAATGAAACGCGGAGCGGTAGATTTCCTTTCCAAGCCGTTCAACGACCAGGACATGCTTGACGCCGTCATGGCTGCCATCGAGCGGGATAGGCAGCGGCGAGAAGTAGAGGGTGACCTTTCGCAGATGCAGCAAAGGCTCCAAACTCTTTCGCCTCGCGAACTACAGGTGATGCAGTTGGTCACGGGCGGCAAGATGAACAAACAGGTGGCCGGCGACCTCGGGATCAGCGAGATCACCGTAAAAATCCATCGGGGGGCGGCGATGCGCAAAATGGGAGCCCGTACTCTTGCGGATCTTGTGCGGATGGCCGAATCGGTCAAACTCAGGGCGTGATAAAACGTCGCATACGCGCATATACCTTGCTCAAAACTTCGCTCATGGGAGAATGATTCCTTCCGGCTCTTTTTCGCCGGACTAGGACAAAGGAAGATGCGTGGCCACGGAGCTTTCTATCTCTGTCGTTGATGATGACGAATCCTTTCGTTTGGCGATCGTCGGATCGCTTCGTTCGCTTGGATACGCGGCCCAGGGATTTGCCTCAGCGGAGGACTTCATCGCCGCCAGCGGAGCTGCATCGTCCGACTGTGTCATCACCGATCTTCATATGCGCGGCATGAGCGGGATCGACCTTATCAAGCATCTCCAGGTGCAACACGCGACCCTTCCGGTCATCATGATTACCGGGCGCCCGGAGCCGGGGCTTGAACCCAAGGTCGCCGCCCTTGGCGCGGTCTGCCTGCTTAGAAAGCCGTTTGAAACCGAGGCGCTGATTCATTGTCTCGAAAAAGCTCTCTCAAATTCCGACCGCAGAACAACCCCCTGATAAACAGGTCGCGGTTGCTGGCTGAGGTTTTCTTATCACTTCCGATCTGCTGCAAGTTGGCCAGTCATACACTGATATGACCGGCTTACGCCGTAGGTTGAATGGCGAAGCCGTCGGGGCGCCTGCACCTTTCCCAAACAGATGGCCGGGAAAAGCGATCATCCGGGCGGAGCTGCTTTGGCCGCGCCGCGATCGGGATCGTTTACGCGCGTCGTCTTTTGATCGATCGATCCCGAACCTGGGGCGGACGGTCACATCAGATCCAGGAGGCTACAATGGGCCGTGTCCACCAGCCGGGCGAATCCGAATTCAGGTCGATCTTGCCGGAGGATATCGACTGGAAGCCGTTCCCCGCCTTTCCACCGGAGTGCCGATTGGCCGTGCTGGTTGGCGAGCCCAGTCAACCCGGTCCCTATGTCGTCAGGGTGAAAGTGCCGTCGGGCGTGAAGATGATGCCACACCGGCATCCGGAGGACCGGATCTATACCGTCATGTCGGGTATCTTCTATATCGGCCTGGGTGACGAATTCGACGGCGACAAGGTGCGGGCCTATCCGCCGGGCTGCGTCGTCATCTTGCCCGGAGATACCGCGCACTTCCATTGGGCGAAATCGGGCGAGTACGTCACGCAAGTCACGGCAATCGGACCGCTCGGCCTGGAATATATGAGCTCGAAGGACGATCCGCGGAGCAAGACGTCGTAAGACAGGTTTGGCGATCTCCGCGGGGCGCACGCGATGACTTCGGCATATGAGATCATCGAGCATAGCTACGATGTGGTGATCGTTGGCGCCGGTGGCGCGGGCCTGCGCGCCGCTCTCGGGATGGCGTCGTCCGGGTTAAGGACGGCTTGCGTCACCAAGGTTTTCCCGACGCGGAGCCACACGGTGGCGGCGCAAGGCGGCATGGCGGCCGCGCTCGGCAACATGCATGACGGAGACGATTGGCGCTTCCACATGTATGACACCGTCAAAGGCTCCGACTGGCTCGGAGACCAGGATGCCATCGAGTACATGTGCCGGGAAGCCGTGCCTGCGGTGCTGGAACTCGAACATTACGGCGTGCCATTCTCGCGAACTGCCGAAGGCACGATCTATCAACGCCCCTTTGGCGGCCAGACCATCGGTTATGGCAAGGAGATGGCGCAGCGCACCTGTGCGGCTGCCGACCGGACTGGCCATGCCATTCTGCACGCGCTTTACCAGCAGAGTTTGAAGCACGGCACCGAGTTCTTCGTCGAGTACGTCGCACTCGACCTGTTGATGGATGAGGAAGGTGTTTGCCGCGGCATGCTGGCGTGGAACATGGAAGATGGGACACTGCATCGGTTTCGCGCCCATCGTACCGTGTTGGCAACCGGCGGCTACGGTCGCGTCTATTTTTCGTGTACGGCCGCTCATACCTGCACCGGCGACGGCAATGCGATGGCGCTGCGTGCCGGACTGCCGCTGGAAGACATGGAGTTCACCCAATTTCATCCAAGCGGCATCTACGGCTCCGGCTGTCTGATCACCGAAGGCGCGCGAGGCGAGGGCGGCTATTTTACCAATTCCGAGGGCGAGCGTTTCATGGAACGCTACGCCCCAAGCGCCAAGGACCTGGCGGGCCGCGACGTTGTCTGCCGGGCGGAGACGATCGAGATCAACGAGGGACGCGGCTGCGGTCCTCTCAAGGATTACATCGAGCTCCATCTCGAGCATCTCGGCGCCGAGCTGCTGCACGAGCGTCTGCCAGGAATCAGCGAGACCGCGAAAATCTTTGCCGGCGTTGACGTCACCCGCGAACCGATACCGGTGCTGCCGACCGTTCACTACAATATGGGAGGCGTGCCGACCAACCTGCACGGCGAGGCGATCACGGTGCGTGACGGCAATCCGGAAGCGGTCGTTCACGGCCTGATGGCGATCGGCGAAGCTGCTTGTGTTTCGGTCCACGGGGCCAATCGGCTCGGTTCCAACTCGCTGCTGGACATTATTGTGTTTGGCCGGGCGGCATCGCACCGGGCGCGCGACACGGTCCGGCCAGGTGAAAGTCACGTGACCCTTGGCAAGGAAGTAGCTGACCGAGCCATCGCCCGGCTCGATCGGATTAGATGGTCAAAGGGCGGCACCGGGGCCGGAACCATCAGATTGGCCATGCAGAGGACCATGCAGCGTCACTGCGCTGTTTTCCGCGACGGCCCGCTGCTGGATCAGGGCATGAGCAAGCTCGACGGCGTTTCAGAAATGATGCGAACTGATCTTGGCGTTTCCGATCGTTCGATGATGTTCAACACCGACCTCGCCGAAGCGCTCGAACTCGACAACATGCTCGCTCAGGCAGCCGTCAGCCTTCATTCTGCAATCGGACGGAAGGAAAGCCGCGGCGCCCATGCGCGCGAGGATTTTCCGAGGCGGGACGACGAAAACTGGCTTAAGCACACACTCTGCTGGTTGGGTGACGATGGCGGCGCTCGGCTCGACTACAGGCCGGTTCATTTGCAGCCGCTGTCGAACGAGGTCTCGACGATACCTCCGAAAGAGCGCGTGTACTGATCTGTTGGCCGGGCTGTTTCCGGTTCACGCTAAACCAGCGTCTTAGTCAGGCTAAACCTGTGTTCAATGGTTTGAGCCGGCCCCGAAGATAACGATCGCAAAACCAACGTACATGTCTCGTAGGGCCGTATCATGTTGAACTTGGCGATCGTCAAGGTTGTCCCGCTGGAGGTGCTGCGGGGCGCCGAGGATATCGACGGCGATCTCGCTCAGCTCTACGGCTACGTGAATCGATCACTGCCTGACAGTGAGCTTGACAGGTTCGTCGATGCATTTGCGACGAGGATAGCCTCGTTCGACAAGCCGGCGATCGCTGAAACGAAGCGTCTGGTCAACATTGCGAGTTTACCGCCGGATGCAGAGATCGCGCCTGAATGGGATGTGTTCCTTTCTTCCGTGCAACGTCCTGCCAGTCAGGCAAAAATCAGGAGGTTGATGGAGTTGGGGTTTCACAGGCCGGGCGATGTGGAAAATCGTCTCGGTCATTATGTCGGTCGGCTGGGCAATTTGTGAATAGCGAACTCGGCAGAGTTGGGAACGTGAACGGCAGAACCCCGGTTCGATACAGTCTGTCGGTGGAGCAGCCGGAAGCCGATGAGGTGGAAACGACGCGGGGATTGATCGCTGTCAACAGATACATCAATGAAAAAACGTTTGCCGATGGCGGTCATGCGATCAGAAGTGTTCACGCGAAATCTCACGGAATTCTGCAAGGCCACCTCGAGGTGATGTCCGGCCTGTCGGGCGAACTGGCGCAGGGATTGTTCGCAGAGCCGGGGCTTTATCCGGTCGTGATGCGGTTTTCGACAATTCCGGGAGACATCCTCGATGACAGCATTTCGGTCCCACGTGGATTGGCGATAAAGATCATCGGGGTAAAGGGCGAGCGGCTCGAAGGATCCGAAGGGGATGTGACGCAAGACTTCTTGCTGATCAACGGCCCGGCCTTCGGCGCCCCCAATCCAAAGAAGTTTCTTTCCGTCGTGAAGCTGCTGGCAAGAACCACCAACAGGGCTCAGGGGCTCAAGAAAATTCTGTCGGCGATCATGCGCCAGGTGCAAAAGGTGATCGTCGCGATCACCGGCCGCCCCAGTGGCACGGTGGCAACCCTGGGAGGACATCCCGAAACCCACATCCTGGGTGAGACCTATCACAGTCAGGCTCCTTTGCGTTTCGGAGACTACATCGCGAAAATCTCCGTGGCGCCGATATCTCCGGGGTTGACGGCGCTCGTGCAGGCGCCGCTGAACGTCAACGGCGTTCCGAATGGACTCCGGGAGGCGGTGGTCGAGTTTTTCAGGCAAAACGGCGGCGTTTGGGAAGTCCGGGCGCAACTATGCACGGACCTAGAGAAAATGCCGATCGAGAACGCCGCGATCGTATGGCTGGAGGAACTGAGTCCGTTCCGGCCAGTCGCCAGGATTACAGTCGGGCCACAGCCGGCGTGGAGTGATGCGAGAGTGTCAGCGGTCGACGACGGCATGTCGTTCAGTGTTTGGCATGGACTGGCGGCGCATCGTCCGCTCGGCGGAATCATGCGCGCGCGAAAAGCAGCTTATGAAGCGGCATGTGCTTTTCGGGCCGAAAGGAACTGCCGGATCATCCAGGAGCCACGAGAGATGGCGCGGTTTGAGGACTGATCGAAGGCGGTCGTTGGTGCGAGGATGGGATGTCGCAAACCAATGCATGAATTTCACGCACCTCCGTATGATTAGCGACGATAGCTTCGAGCGGTAGCTTGCCGGGATACAAGACGCGCAAAGGCGAAGCGAGATCGTTTCGACCGGGCGTCTGACCACTGGAGGTTAAGATGCGAACAAAAGCTCTCACCATTGCCGGCGTGTTGTTGATCGCCGGATCTTCTTTTCAGATTGCCTCGGCGTCCGAGAAGCACGTTCGAAAGGTGCAACGTGCGCCGGCCTATGCTCAGGATCTGTGGGGCTTTCGTGATGCCTACAACGGGCCGTACGGCTATAACTACAATTACATTCCGCAGGGCCTTCAGGCCGTCCGCATTCGCAACCGTCAAAACTTTGGTTTTGGCGGATGGGACGCGTCAAGGCCCGGCGATTTTGATCCCTCGCTTCGTCCTTCGGACTAACCTCTGAGATAATTCGGCCGCGATATTCCTCCCGGCCCTCATGAGGTTCGGGAGGATTTTTCAGAGCCGTTTCCAGCAACGTGCAGTCAACGGAGGTCAAGATGCGAAAGACAGCTCTCACCATGTTCGGCGGCTTGCTTCGGCTGGTTGGCCTTCGGGGCCAGTGGCGGCACGCGATTTCGGCAAGCAAGCGCAATAAAAAACAGAGAGAGGCGGTGTCATGAGCTGGATTCCGCGTGAATTGCAATGGCGCAACTTGCGCTCCAGCGCAAGCAAGATGGGTCGTGGATCTTACGCGATCGTCGCCATTCTGTTGGGCCTCTTGATCTGGACGAGCATCCTTGCCGGCAGGGGATGGTCGTCCGCTGTTGGAACCGACGTCCCTCTCGCCGGCTATGTGGCGATGGCGCTCGGTGTTATGTTTTCGTTGCTGGTGGGCGTCGGGTTGATGGCGCTGGTGTTCTACAGCAGCCGTGCCGGTTACGATGAGCCGGCCAAGCTGATCGGATCAGACAGGGACAAGCCTCAGGGGTAATAAGCGGTCCTCCTGTACGGAGGGTTTATCCGGAATTCGAGAGCAATCGGTTAGCCGTCCGCCGGCGTTGGGGCGTTCGGTTGAATCTCTGGACACCTTCGTGGTCGAGCAGAAATACCGGGATGGCCCGCCTGAGATCGATGTCGCGCACCAGTGTCAGCGTGCGATTGTCGAGGATGAGCCATTCGCCGTTGACGCGGGCTGCCGCGACGGCATGGTATTCGTTCGGAAAGCGGTTTTTCAGGATCACGATCTTTACATCCTCTCTGGCAACACCAGCTTCCAGCAGCGCGGCATATTTGACGATCGCGTAGTCCTCGCAGTCGCCGCGGTAGGACAGAAGCGTTTCGAATGGATCGCTCCAGTGATCCGGAGTGCCCCATTGTATCGCGTCGCTGACCGGGCTGATGGCGAGATTTGCCGCTCTGTTGATGAGACCCACGCGCGCCCGGCCGCTTCGCCTGGCACCCTCGGCGCTGATGTCAATCAGCCTCTGCGCGGCAACAGGGCAATGTGCATCTGAATGGCACTGCGCAACCACCGCGAAATCCTGGGTCATCAAGGCCGCGACGTGACGCCATCTGTCGCGCAAGTCACCGATGCCGACAGGCTCGGTGTCCATGCCGAACAACCGGGTGTCTTGGCGATCATTGGTGGCGAGGGCGTCGCGATATGCGGTCCGCTCATTCTCGACTGATGGACCGGGCTCGGCAGATGCTGCGGCGGGAATGGAAATGGACGGGGCCGAATGGACAGGAGATCCAGGCATGCAAAGAACGCCCGTCAGTAAAACACTCGCCCAAAACGGAATCTTGCAAAGACCTGCGCGGCGATTTGGTGTGTTCTGAAGGGGTAATCTGGCCACCCCCGCTTTATGAGACGTTTTGGCGAAGCTGACTTGTCGGGATTTGCTTCATTCGCTCTCGATTTGCTGAGAGCTCATGTCGATGCGGCGCGGCGTGACTGGCGACGCCGTTCCGGTAGTGATCGCCTAGCGCTGCTGATACAGCTATCGCGGACTGACGCGGAATAGGTACTGCACCATCCGGAGAGCACCGCGTTTTTGGAGAGCCAGCCATGATCACAGAACTTGTCTTCATCGATTTGCCCAAGGGCACCACGCGAGCCCTGGCGCTCGCGATGTATCGCCAGACCGCCGAATCCTGGCGAGCAAACACGGACCTGGTCGAGAAGTATTATTTTTTCGACGAAGAGCGATCCATCGGAGGCGGGGTCTACATCTGGCCCAGTCGCGCCGAGGCGGAGACATGGCACGGTGACGCGTACAAGGAGAAGGTGCTTTCGATCTATGGCGCGCCGCCGAGGATCCAGATTCTCGACGCTCTCATTCATGTCGATCCGCGCCGCGGATTGCTTCAGGAACTGTCGAGTTAACGCCGATGCTCCGCGACTTTTTTCACGCTCTGAAAACTCAATCTGCCGTTCACGAAAGGCGGCGCGGAAGGTGATTTTGACTTACGCCCGTTTGAATCCTTAGCTTCCTAACGTGTTTCGCTAGTTACGGACGATGCATGTAAGAAACAATCAGAGGAGGGGTTCACCACGTAAAGATGGAAAACCCCATGAATATTAGAACATTTGGCATTGTCGCTCTCGCGGCGGTAGCGGTATCCAGCCCGGTTTTCGCCCAGGACGTTGACGGAGCTGCCCCGCAGAAGCCGACCCACGCTCTCCGGCATTATCGCGGCACCTATAACCAGGTGCAGGGACCTGCGTTCGTTGCGCCGCGCGTGGGCGCTGATGACTGGATCGCCGAGCACGACGTGGATCGTTCGCGCGTCGGCGGCCACGACCCGGATTTCAACCCGCCCGGTAGCTAACCTTCCTGCCCCTCGTTTGGCACCGAGACGAAACACAAACGAATAGATGGTACAGCGGCGGTCCAATTTTACATCGAGCCGCCGCTGTCGTCATGGCTCCGCTCATCGCCTGCGTTCGCCGATCACGGAAAGCGGCGCTTCCCGCGACTGCGCATCACGCCCGTTTGAATCTTCGTTACGGAACGGCTTGCGTGTACCCTGAGTTGCTGGGTTGTGAAGGATGGAAACATCAGGGACGAGGGGTTAACGCGTAAAATTTTAACACTTAAAATGGAAAAAACTCATGACCCTCAAAGCACTCAGCGCTATCGCAGTCGTCACCGTTGCGCTCGGCGCCCCGGCGTTCGCCCAGGATTCAGCCGTTGATGGGGTGACCCATCACAAGCCGACTTACACGCGGCACTTCCGTAACTCTTTTAACCAGGCGCCGGTGAGCGACCCCGGATATTTCGCTGCCCCACGCGCCAGCAATGCTCCCGAGAACGAGTTCGATCGTTCGCGCGTTGGCAGCTACGATCCGGATTTCAATCCCGCCGGAAACTGATCTTCCGCCCCTTCCAAAACAGAATAACAACGATTGGACGGCCCAGCGGCGGCCCGGTTTTTACCGGGCCGTCGCGCGGGTCGTTATCGGGCTGTGAAAGAAAACCATGCCGCCAAGGGATGCCGCCAAGGGATGCCGCCAAGGGTTGGCAGCTAAGAGTTGCCTGCCTTGGTCCGTGCGATGATGCCGGCGGCGATCTGCAAGGTCGCGCCGATCGCCCAGGCGAGACAGATCAGAACTGCTGACGTGGCGTGCGCAGTCTCGTCCAGAACGATACTGACGACAGAAATGACGGCTGCGACGGCGGCGAGAAACGTGCCCGCCGCGCTTAACAGCTCGACCTTATCCGCCTTGGTGCCGAGCCCGTGGCGCAGTGGCAGATGCATATCGTGATCGGCGGGTAGATGCGGCAGGTCGATGCCGAGATAGAAACCGGCTGCGCCGTAAATCATCATGGCGAAAACCGCTGCCGCCGAGCCGATCAGGTCGATGTCGGCCCGTCCGACATGTGCGGCCACGAACAGGCCGCAGGAAGCGCCCGTTAGCGCAAGTCCGGTTCGCTCAAGCACATGCGCCCACCTGGAGATCGTCGAACGGGCATCCCACGGGGCTCTGTTTCTGATCATGTGTCCTCCCGATATCGAGCAAGCTTCGCATCGAAGGCAAAGATCAGGATAGAGCGGAGTTCCGTTGCCGGCCATCCTAAAAAGCGGCCTGGCTGTCTTATTCTTTCCGTAGGCTGGATTGTTCCACGATCTTGCGCCAGCGCTCGGTCTCGGCCGAGAGCAATTCGCCAAATTGGCTTGCGTTGCCCGTCAGGGGGTCGATGCCGAGTTCGAGCAGACGACGTCTGACGAGAGGATCTTCGAGCGCGGTGTTGATCTCCTTGTTCAGGAGATCAATGACATCTCGCGGCGTACCGCGTGGCGCGCCGACGCCGTAGACGGAGCTTGTTTCAAATCCGGCCAGCGTGTCTGCGATCGGCGGCACGTCCGGCAGGGCGCTTGAGCGTTCCTTCGTCGTTACGCCGATCGCGCGCATCTTCGCCGATCGCACCAGCTCGAACGACGAACTGACGTTATCGAACATACCCTGGATCTGGCCGGCCATCACATCGGAGAGCCCCGGGGCCGAACCGCGATAGGGCACGTGCACGAATTGAATGCCCGCCATGGCCTTGAACAGTTCACCGGAGAGATGCAACGACGTGCCTATACCCGATGAGGCAATGCTGAGCTTGCCCGGATTGGCCTTGGCGTAGGCGATGAAGTCCGCAACGCTGCGGACAGGGAGGTCGTTGTTGACGACCAGCACCAGCGGGCTGCGCACGAGGCCCGCAACCGGCACGATGCTCGCGGCGAAATCATATTGCAAAGACGGATCGAATGATGCGTTGATGGCGTTGGCGGTGCTCGTCAGCAGTAGCGTGTATCCATCCGGCGGCGAGTTGATCACGGCCTGCGTGCCGATGTTGCTGCCGGCGCCCGGTTTGTTCTCTACGATAAAGGGCTGGCCCAGCCGCTCCGACAGGTGTTGGCAAATCAGCCGGGAAACAACGTCGGTCAAACCGCCCGCGGAGTAGGGAACGACCCAGTGCACGGGACGCGACGGGTACGCGTCTTTTGCCGACGCCATCGATTCCAGGCCGAACCAGGCGACGCAGGTCGAGGCCGAATGAACGAATTGCCGTCGGTTGAGCATCCCGGCCTCTCAAAGGCTTAAAAAAGGCACCACCGTAAAAAAGCAGTAGTCACACGGAGGCGACATCATCGCGAGAAAATTAGCGCGCGTCCATAATAGCTTATCGCCGCCGCATGCGAATTTTGGCCGGACGCTGCCGCTTGTTTGATCACGTCGATCGGCGGATTGCTTAAGAACCGTTAACTACTCTGGGGGAGAATCACGCAAGATTCCCGAAAAGGAACATGCGATGTCGAAATTTGCGATTGGCGAACGTGTTGAAAAGACGACTGACCACGAGGACGGCGTCGTCATTGCGGTATTCCCCACCACGGACGGCAACTTTCGTTACGCCGTGGACATGGAAGGTTACGGCGCGCTCCAGTTCTTCACCGAAGAAAAACTGGTCGTCTGCACGGAATAGTCGGCGATATCTGCGTCACCCGGAGTCATGCGCGCAGGGCGGCGTAGGGCTGATCCACATATTTGCGAAAGCCGCGGCTTAATTAATTATTCATGACGCCAATTCGTTCAATTTTAATGAGTTAACCTCACAGTGCCGACCTGGAACCCGAAGTATCGGGTTTGCTTGCGTACAGGAGGTACTGTGAAAAAGATTGTTGCAAAATTCTGGGCCGACCAGTCGGGCGCTACTGCGATCGAATACGGCCTTATCGCCGCTGGTATCAGCCTCGCGATCATTGCTGCCGTTAACGGTCTTGGTTCGACCCTCAATACCAAATTCTCGTCGATCAATACATCGCTGAAATAACGCGGCACTTTTTGTTCGGGGATTATTCCAAGACGGGTTACTTCAAGACACTTGGCGATCGTATTTTTCCGTTCTCAGCGGAAATTCGATGAACCCGTCCGCGTTGCTGCGGGCGGGTTTTTCTTGTGCGTCGAGCCTGGCTTAACCCTGCCGGTTAACACCTTATCGGCGGAGGTGTTATAGATAGCGATCACGCAGCAAGTGTTTCGCCATGAACGCAGACGTCACCGAGCAAGCGATAGTCGAGCCGCCGTCGGCCGCAGCCCGGCCGCGCGGTAAACCCTCCACGGCCAAGAGCTGGCTGAAGGCCATTGAGCGCACCTCTCGGATCGAAGCCAATCCGAGAGCGTTGTTCGCCGATCTCGTCGAGGATTGGGCCGCGCGTCAGCCGGACCGGCCTGCCCTCATGTCAGACCGCGAGACTCTCAGCTATCGGGACCTGAACGAGCGCATCAACCGCTATGCCCGATGGGCACTGTCGGCGGGAATCGGCAAAAGCGAGACGGTTTGTTTGTTCCTGCCGGGTCAGCCCGATTATCTCGCCGCATGGCTCGGCCTCACCAAGGTCGGCGCTGTCGTGGCCCTTATCAACACCAAACTTGTCGGATCGTCACTCACGCATTGCGTCGACGTGGCGGATGCCCGCCATATCGTCGTGGGCAGTGATCTCGCCGCTGCTTTTGAAGAGGCCCGTCCTCGTTTGAAGCACGCGCCAAAAGTCTGGTGGCATGGCGGCGACGCCGGCGAAGCAAGCATCAACACCGCTTTGGGCGGTCTGGATGCTTCTCCCCTGACCTCGCGCGAACGCCGCGATGTGACGATCGATGACCGGGCGCTGTTGATCTACACCTCGGGTACGACCGGCTTGCCGAAGGCTGCGAGTATCAGCCACCGTCGCATTCTGAACTGGGGCGGCTGGTTTGCCGGGCTGACGGATGCTTTGCCCGAGGACCGGCTGTTCGATTGCCTGCCGTTATTTCACAGCGTCGGTGGTGTAGTCGCACCTTGCAGCATGTTGGCGGCTGGAGCTTCCGTCGTGCTGTCAGACAAATTCTCGTCCGGCGCGTTCTGGCGCGATGTGGTCCGCTGGGACTGCACACTCTTTCAATATATCGGCGAGCTTTGCCGCTATCTTCTCAAAGCGCCACCCTCGGAGTTCGAGAACCGGCATCGGCTGCGTCTGGCCTGCGGCAACGGCCTGCGCGGCGATGTCTGGGAAGCCTTCCAGGCGCGGTTCTCGATTCCGCAAATCCTGGAATTCTACGCGGCCACCGAAGGTAATTTCTCGCTGTACAATGTCGAGGGCAAACCAGGCGCGATCGGCCGGATTCCACCGCTGCTGGCGCATCGCTTTCCGGCCGCGATCGTTCGGGTCGATGCGGAAACCGGTACGCCGCTTCGCAATGCCGACGGTCTCTGCACGGCGTGCACAAGCGGTGAGGCGGGCGAAGCCGTGGGGCGGATCGGCACGGCCGACGATTCCGGCGGCCGCTTCGAGGGTTACACCAATGCCACTGATACCGAGAAGAAAATCCTGCGCGATGTCTTTGCCAAAGGCGATGCCTGGTTTCGCACCGGCGATCTGATGAAGATCGATGAAGGCGGTTTTTTCCATTTCGTCGATCGCCTCGGCGATACCTTCCGCTGGAAGGGTGAGAATGTCGCCACTTCCGAGGTGAATGAGGCGATCCTGGATTGTCCCGGCGTCATCGACGCCGCGACTTATGGTGTCGCCGTGCCTGGCGCCGACGGCCGCGCCGGAATGGCCGCGATAGTTACCGATGCGAGCTTTGATTTCGCCGAATTCAGCGATCGTCTGTCGCGCCGGTTGCCGGCTTACGCCTGCCCGGTTTTTGTCCGCCTCAACACGGCGCTGGATAATACCGAAACCTTTAAGCAGAAGAAGCAGGATCTGGTTCGCGCAGGTTTCGATCCGCGCAACGTCGCCGATCCCCTATTTTTCCGGGATCCGAAATCTGGAGGCTTTCTCCCGCTCGATGCGGATGTTTACGCGCGGCTATCTGCAGGCGCGGTCAGGCTGTAAGCGTGTAGCGCGCGGCGCGTTTTCGCTACATGCCAAAAATCGCCAATTCAGTATCGGCAAGATCACCCAACCTCGGCCGGCACGGGCCCTTGAAGTATTTCCGGCCACGCGCTTCGCTGTAAATTCCCGCAAGACCTTGGATCGGGCCGTTGGCGTCGAGGATAATGATCGGCCTGCCACGCCACAGCAAATAGCGTCCGATCGCGCCTGCGCACCGGACGTAATCGGCCATGTCGCGGCAGAAGCCAAGCTGAAGGGCGGGTAGCGGAATGATTCCCCGGCGCTTGCGCAGGGAAAAGAAAATGAACGGGATCGCTTCTTGCGCCGTGCGGCAGACCAGGCTGATACAGCCGTAGCCGGCATGGCGCTTGAGCATTGCTAACTCGTCCTCGGACAGGCCGGCGACAGCGGTCGTATCCGGCGTCACGGCTTCGACGTGCATGCCGCGAACCTTGGGGTACAACGCGGGGAGCGAGAAAAAGAGTCCGTTGCAATAGGCCTGAAACCCCTGCGCCTCGAGGATCGGCCATGTCGGCGGCGCCGGTGTGACGTTAAAATAGGTGACGTCCTTGCGCTTCTGCGTCATTGACGCAAATAGCGCCGCGTAGTTGCGGAATTCCGGATCGACATACCAGCTCGAAACGTTGCAGCCGATCGTGGCGTGGCCATCGATTATTTTGGTCGAATAGATCAGAAGCAAACAGCCCGCCAGCTTGCCATCATTTTCCATCAGATAGCCGTAACGCGGCGCATCCAGCGGCGGCGACCGCGTGCTCTGCCGTTGCAGACCAAGCATCCAGTATTCGCGGCCGCGATGCACGAAGCCCCTCGTCAACAAATCGGCGATCGCCTCGAGGTCGCTTTCCTCTATCTCCCGAAACCGTGGCTTGACGGCAGTCATGGTGTTTACCAACGGACGTGAAAGAGCGCATAATGAGGGTGTTAGTTCACCTTTTCGCTCTATCATGGACATTCGAAATTTTATGAGAATGCGGAGCGGTCCATGTCGGTAAGGTTAAAGATTTTTTCAGCGATCGAACAGATCGCCGCCGAGCAGCATGTCGTTCTACCGCCGCTGGAAGATGGCCTGTCGCTGCATGATACCGGTTTTGACTCGCTCGCATTTGCGATACTGGTAGCGCGTCTGGAAGACCGACTTGGCGTCGATCCGTTTACCATATCGGCGGATGCCAGCTTTCCTCTCACGATAGGCGACTTCATCAATGCCTATGAAAATGTCCCCGCGTGAAATCTTCGCGCTGCGTGATTATCTCGATCCCGGCCTGACCGGCCGCACGCTCTCGGACGTGCGTCACGTCGTATCGTTGACGGATATATCGGCTCAAACTTGCCTCAACGGCCGGCTCGCGGAACTTTCCGGCCGCTCCGTGCTGCTTGCGGTCAGGAGTCAATTTCTTTCGGCCCTCGTTATGCTCGAGCTCGATGGCATTGCGCGGCGGATGCTGCTGTGTCCGCCGGATCTCAATCCCGAGCATCTTCAGGCGCTGATCGAAAACGCCGAAATCGATGCTGTCGTTACCGACCAGCCGGATCGCTTCGGGGCGTTTGGGGTAGCGTTGGTCGTCACCGCCGGCGAGGCGTTGCAAGCAGCGACCCGCGCCCAGACCGAACGCGCGACAGAATGGCTGATGCTCACCTCCGGCACGCTCGGGTTGCCGAAGATCGTCGGCCATACGCTCGAAGGCTTGACGGGCGCGATTGCTGCCGACGCTCCGGCCCGTGGCTCGCGGCCGATATGGGCGACGTTTTACGACATCCGCCGTTATGGCGGCTTGCAGATTTTCCTGCGCGCGATCATCGGCGGTGGTTCGCTGGTGCTGTCAGAGCCCGGCGAAGCCCTTGCCGACCACGTCGCTCGCCTTAACGAAAAAGGCGTCACGCATATTTCCGGAACGCCGTCGCACTGGCGCAAGCTGTTGATGAGCGGCGCGGCCTCGGCCTTTTCGCCAGGCTATGTGCGTCTGTCCGGCGAAATCGCCGACCAGGCCGTTCTCGACGGGCTACGTCTGGCTTTCCCGCAAAGCTCGATCGGCCATGCCTATGCATCGACGGAAGCCGGCGTCGGCTTTGCGGTCAATGACGGGCTCGAGGGCTTTCCGGCTGCGATGATCGGACCGGATCGCGATGGCGTCGAAATGAAGGTCGTGGATGGCTGTCTTTTGATTCGCTCGCGGCGCGCGGCGCATGCCTATGTCGGCCGCCACGCGGGGGCGTTGACCGACGAAGAAGGATTCGTCGACACCGGCGATATGGTCGAGCTGCGCGGCGATCGCTATCATTTTGTCGGCCGCCGCGGCGGCATCATCAATATCGGTGGCCTGAAAGTTCATCCCGAGGAAATCGAAGCGGTGATCAACCGGCATGACGAAGTGCGCATGTCACGCGTCAAGGCGCGAAAGAGCCCGATCACCGGCGCGATCGTGGTCGCCGACGTCGTTCTCGCTGACGGCTGCGACGCGAGCCTGGCTGCGGAAATCAAAAATCGGATCATTGCCGATTGCAAGGCAAGCCTTGCGCCCCACAAGGTGCCTGCCATGATCAAGTTCGTCGACAAGCTCGACATCACGGCGGCCGGAAAGCTCGCGCGATCAGATGCATAATGTTCTGGTGACAGGCGGTAGCCGCGGTATCGGCCTTTCGATTGCGCAAAAGCTCGCAAGCAGCGGCTATCATGTGATTGCGGTCGCGCGCCGCGAAAGCGACGAATTGCGCGACAGCATCGAGAAAGCGACGAAGCTGGAAAGCGGACGCATTGTCTTCCGCGCCTTCGATCTCAGCGAAACGGACGCTATCCCTGCGTTCGTGAAAAGCCTGCGCGATGAATTCGGTGCGATCTATGGCCTCGTCAACAATGCCGGCATCGGCACCGAGGGCTTGCTCGCCACGATGCATAATAGCGAGATTGAGGCCTTGATGCGTCTCAACGTGCTCTCGCCGATCATCCTGACCAAATATGTCGTCCGGCACATGATGGCGGATGGCGGCGGTCGGGTCATCAACATGTCCTCGATCATTGCCTCCACCGGCTATAACGGCCTGTCGGTCTATGGCGCGACCAAGGCGGCCGCGACCGGCTTCACCCGTTCGCTGGCGCGCGAGGTCGGCAAGCTCGGGATTACCGTGAATGCGATCGCGCCCGGCTTTGTCGATACCGAACTGACGCAGAGCCTCGGCGCGGAGCAAAAGCAGCGAATCGCCGGCCGCAGCGCGCTTCGCCGTCTGCCGGAAACAGGCGATGTGGCAAATATGGTGGAATATCTCCTGGGCGAGGGCGGCCGCAACATCACCGGCACGGTCCTGACCGTCGATGCCGGCAATACCGCTTGAGATTTCGGCCGTCTTATCGGCTGCGATTTGACGTAGCGAGCTGATTGAACCTATTTTCCGGCTGCACCGTATCTGTCCCCAACTCCCTTGCGATTGCGCGCCATGACCGCATTCAACAGCAGCGACGAGTTCTATCGCGCCATTCCGGTGTTTCGAGGCTTCACACGGCTGATGGATCCGGCACTCTATTCGCCGCTTCCGGATGACTGGAGCATCGGGGTCGCCGATATCGTTGAGTCCACCAAGGCGATTGCGCAGGCGCGCTACAAGTCGGTCAACATGGCTGGCGCCGCGGTCATCGCGGCGGTGACTAACGCCTTTGAGGGCCGCGAATTTCCGTTCGTGTTCGGCGGCGATGGCGCAAGCTTCGCGGTCGCGCCATCCGATCTGGAACGCGCGCGAGAGGCGCTCGCCGCAACCGCCACCTGGGTCAAGGAGGATCTTGATCTTCAGATGCGTGTGGCGATGGTGCCGCTGGCAGCGATACGGGCGCAAGGGCTCGATGTCCAGGTGGCGCGCTTTGGTCCGTCGCCCAATCTCTCTTATGCGATGTTTTCCGGCGGTGGTCTCGGCTGGGCCGAAGCCGCCATGAAGCGCGGCGAGTTCGCCGTCCCGGCTGCGCCTTCCGGAACGCAACCGGATCTTTCCGGGCTTTCATGCCGGTTCGAGGAGATGCCCGCGATGCGGGGTCTCATCCTCTCCGTGCTGGTGCTGCCGGCGCAGGGCGCCGATCCCGAAGCCTATCGCCGGTTGATCGAGGACATCGTCGCGCTGGTCGAACGCAGCCCCGATCAGGGCCGGCCGGTGCCTCCAGGCGGGCCGCCGCTGCGCTGGCCGCCCGCAGGCGTCGAATTCGAGGCGCGGGCCCAGCGCGGAGGGTCTTTGCTCAAACGGCGGCTCGGCGTGCTCGCCAACACGCTGTTTGCGTATCTCGTCATGCGCTTCGGGATCAAGGTCGGCGCCTTCGTACCGAAAATCTATGTGCAGCAGGTCGTCGAAAATTCCGACTTCCGGAAATATGACGACGGTTTGCGCATGGTGCTCGATTGCACGTCCGATCTCGATCAGGCTTTGAGCGGACGCCTGACGGCAGCCGCGTCAGCCGGAATTGCGAGATACGGCCTGCATCGGCAGGATGCCGCCATGATGACCTGTTTTACGCCTTCGGCAATGCGCAGCGACCATGTCCATTTCATCGACGGTGCGCGTGGCGGCTACGCATCCGCCGCCACCGCATTGAAGGCGATGTTGGCGGCCAACCCTGCCACCTGACATTTGTTCAGCGCGAGCTTCGGGTCCAGTCTTCGCCGCCGCAGAGCGCGCCGACGCAGCCTTCGACCTTTAGCGTGGCCGGTCCGGTTACGGAAATCTTGCTCGCATAGGTCTTGCCATCGTCGGCGTTGTAAATCTGGCCCGCCCACTGGTTGGGACCGGTTGGCCGCATGCCGGAGAACAGCGAAAGCCCGATGATCGGGCGCTTTGCGAGCGCCGGGTTGGGGTTCTTATCGTCGACCTGAGGCTTTCCGGTCAGGGGATCGATCGGCTCCCTCAACGAGACCACGACCCCGCAAATTCCAGCGCCGCATCGCGAGACTCTTATTTTCGCATCTCCCGCCTGGGTCAGCCAAATACCATCCGGGCTGCCGGCAGCCGCGCTCTGTGCTTTTGCCGGGGTTACCGCCATTAGCGCCAGTAAAGCCACAACGATGATTCCAAATCTGCAAGTCATTCATCTCTCCGGGAAAACCAGACTTGCATAACAAGAAATGGCTTTTGCGCAAATCGTATCACCAGGGCAGGCCGCACAGGTCGAGCGTACCCAGTGTTGGCGCGCGCCGTTTCAGATCCAGAACGAACGGCGCCATGGCGTCGAAGCGCACCTTGCCTTCAGGCTGTTCGGCATAGACCGCTCCGGTAAAGGGCTGCCAGCCGCGCGACTGATAGAATTCAAAATTGTGCGGCTCGCAGAACAACAGCGCAAATTGCGCCGTGTCATGGTCGCGCATGGTATGAGCCGCTGCGTCGAGCGCGATGCTGGCATAGCCGCGGCGACGGTGATCGGGGTGGGTGGCGACCCCGCCGATGCCGGCGATATGCACCTTTTGGCCGTTCCAGGTCGTCGTCCTGAAGTAGATACCGACGTGACAGACGACGGCGCCGTCATCCGTCTCGATCAGCGCACGCAAATCCGCGTTCGCCCATTTGACGTGGCCCCAGGACAGCTTGTCCATCTCGGCCTGCGGCCACACCTGCTCAAACAGCGTCTCCGCCCGCGGCCATGATTGATCGCCATTCACAACTTCAATTTCGATACTCATGACGCCTCGTCCATTGCCAGTCGTCTTTGATACGCAGCCGCGCCGGGCAAATTACCGAAGCCGGCACGGAAAAGACAGAATTCGGAAAATTCACGGCGAAATGATCCATGGCCCAGTACCGCACGGATAAGGCCGACGGGTCGATCAGAGCAAATTCAGAGTGTCTAAGCGGATTGGAACCTTCTATAAGGGTTCCCGTTAGACATTGTCTCCCACCATTTTCGGACATGACCCCATGACCTTCACGCTCCCCGACCTTCCCTATGCCCATGACGCGCTCGCGCCATATATGTCGAAGGAAACCTTGGAATTCCATCACGACAAGCATCACCAGGCCTATGTGACCAACGGCAACAATCTGCTGAAGGGGACTGAATTCGAAGGCAAGTCCCTGGAGGAAATCGTCAAGGGCTCGTTCGGCAAGAATGCCGCGCTCTTCAACAATGCCGGCCAGCACTACAATCACATCCAGTTCTGGAAGTGGATGAAGCCCAATGGTGGCGGCACCAAATTACCCGGCCGCCTGGAAAAGAAGATCAACGAGGACCTCGGTGGTCTCGAAAAATTCAAGACCGATTTTGCCGCCGCCGGCGTCGGCCAGTTCGGCTCGGGCTGGGCCTGGCTGTCGGTGAAGGGCGGCAAGCTCGAAATCTCCAAGACGCCCAACGGCGAAAACCCGCTGGTGCATGGCGCGACACCGATCCTTGGCGTCGACGTCTGGGAGCACTCCTACTACATCGATTATCGCAATCGCCGCCCGGATTATCTGAAGGCGTTCGTCGATCACCTCGTGAACTGGGAATATGTCGACGAGCTGCTCGGCAAAGCCTGATTCTGCGGGCATTTGATAAAAGCGGTAGCCTCAGGCTGCCGCTTTTTTTGTTGGCCTTTGCCGATGTGTCGCGCTTGCGGCGGCATCCGGCTTGCGGCAAAGCTAGTGCTGCCGGTGGTTCAGGTTTTGGAATTTTGCGATGAACTATCTTCTGGTTTTTATCGGCGGCGGCCTGGGCTCATGCCTGCGCCACACGGTCAACATCATCTGTCCGCGTTTTCTCGGGACCCATTTCCCGTACCATACCTTCATCATCAACATTACCGGCTCGACCATCATGGGCCTGATCGCTGGCTACCTCGCTTTCAAGGGCGATGCCGCCCAGTCCTGGCGGCTGTTTCTGATGACCGGAATTCTCGGCGGGTACACGACCTTCTCGGCGTTCTCGCTGGACGCTGGCTTGCTTTATGAACGCGGGGAATTAGGCTTGGCGGCGCTCTATGTGCTGGGGTCGGTGGTCCTCTCGATTGCCGGCCTGTTCGCCGGACTGGCGATCGTTCGCCAGCTGGCATGAGCTGTCCTGAGACCGCTCCGATGGACTTTGGGAATGTTATATTATAACATTCCGACATGGTAACTTCCCACAGCCACGATCACGATCACCCGCATCATCACGCGCATAGCCATGGGCCCGCCGCGCCACATCCGGCGCAGGCGGTCACCTGGTCGATCCTGCGGATGACGGTGCTTTGGCGGCTCATGGCCGCCGTAGCGGTCAGCGCCGTGTTGTGGGCATTCATTTTCCTGGCGATGAAATGACCGTGGTGCCGCAACTGCAATTTCGCGACGTCACGCTGGGGTACGACCGGCACCCGGCCGTCCACCATTTAAACGGCGAGGTCGCTAGCGGAGCGCTGCTTGCCGTCGTAGGCCCCAACGGCGCCGGCAAATCGACGCTGTTTCGCGGCCTCGTTGGAATCCTCAAACCGCTGGCGGGGACGATCCTGACCGGCGGGATCGATGCCAAGGATATCGCCTATCTGCCGCAAACTGCCGACATCGACCGCAGCTTTCCGATTTCGGTGTTCGACTTTGTCGGCACCGGACTGTGGCGCCGGTCCGGCTTCTTTGGTGGCATCGGCACGGAGGCCCGCGCGAGGGTCGCGCAAGCGCTCGCCGCCGTTGGCCTGAGCGGCTTCGAGAACCGTGGCATCGGCACGCTGTCGGGCGGCCAGATGCAGCGCATGCTGTTTGCACGGGTGCTGTTGCAGGACGCGCGGCTGATCGTACTCGACGAGCCCTTTAACGCGATCGACACGAAAACCTCGGCGGACCTGATGACGCTAGTCCAACGATGGCACACTGAAGGGCGGACCGTGCTGGCGGCGCTGCACGACATGGATCTCGTGCAGGCTCATTTCCCTGAGACGCTGCTGCTGGCGCGAGGCAAGGTCGCCTGGGGCGCTACCGCTGATGTGCTGACATCGGAGAATCTCGCCGAGGCGCGGCGGATGTGTGAAGCTTTCGATGACAGCGCGACCGCCTGCGCAGTCGAGGAAAAAGCTTCAAAGGCTGCCTGAGCCATGGTGTACGACGCGCTGATCGCGCCTTTTCTCGAATTTGAATTCATGCGCCGTGCGCTCGCAGCCGTGGTGGCGCTGTCGCTTGGCGGCGCGCCGATCGGGGTGTTTTTGATGCTGCGGCGGATGAGCCTTGTGGGTGATGCGATGGCGCATGCCATTCTGCCAGGTGCGGCCGTCGGCTTCCTGCTCTCGGGGCTCAATCTGTTTGCGATGACAGCCGGTGGCCTGATCGCGGGTTTCGCGGTGGCG
>CAVVZW010000229.1:0-15352 GCA_963752265.1 uncultured Alphaproteobacteria bacterium | reverse complement strand
ATGTATTGCTGAATGTTTCGTAGCTCTGGCCGGCCTTGCCGCCGACGCGAGCGAAGGCGGATCGCGCGGCCTCGTCTTTCGGACGCAGGTTGATGGCGCGGCCGTAGGAGCCGGCGGCCTTGGTTTTGTCGCCAAGGCGCTCATAGGCCAACCCTCGGGTCATCCATGTTTGGGCGTTTTGCGCATCGTCCTGCACCGCTTCGTCGAGATCTGTGGCTGCCTCCTTGGCCTTGCCGAGCGCCAGGTAGCTCAGTGCGCGGCCGAGCAGGGGCTCGGCCTGTTGCGGGATCAGGCCGTTGGCCGCGGTGAAGTCTTCGATCGCGAATTGGTGCTGCTTCTCGCTCTGATAGAGCAGGCCGCGGTTGTAATAAGCCTCGGCGTCGTCGGGACGCAGCGCAATCGCCTTGTTGAAATCCTCCAGCGCCTGGGTCGCCTCGCCTCGCGCTTTGTGGACCATGCCGCGGCCGAGCCAGGCCGGTGCGTAGTTCGCATCGAGGGCGAGTGCCCGTTCATAATCGGACATCGCCTGATCGAGCCGTTTGGTCTTGCGGTAGATCTGGCCGCGGTTGGCGTAGGCCTGTCCGTAATTGGGGTCGAGGCTGATCGCCTTGTTGAAATCGGTCAGCGCTTCCTCGGTCTTTCCCGCCTGCGCCAGCACCGATCCGCGCATGTTGTAGGCCTGCGGATTGTCGGGGTTGTTTTTGACCGTTTCGGAGAGTGAAGCGATGTTGGCCGAGGCGGCGGTTTGCGCAGGCTCCTCCTTCGGTTCCGGGGAGGAGTTAGTCAGCGATCCCAGCGTCATCGAGCAGCCGCCAAGTGCGATCGCAGCGAGCGCGATCACCACAGATGCGCGCAGGCTGTGACGCAAATGTCCGGAAGGGATTCCAGCAACTGGGACGGTCATCGTGCAGGATACTCAAGCGCTTACCCGCCTAGTGGTAACCTGACCCGCTGCGAAATGCATCGGCCAAATCGCCGTCGAGGTAAAAGCCCGTGGCATACAACACGGCGCACAAACAACAACGCGGGCCAAACGGCCCGCGTCGAGTAATCCATGCTTGAAATCAGGTCGGTTAGCGCGGTCCGCGAGGACCACCGGGGCCGCCACGGCCGCCGCCAGCACCACCGCCCGGACCGCCACGTTCGGCACCTGGACCGGCGCCGAACACCGGCTTCGGCTTCATCGGCAGCAGGCCTTCGCGCTGCAACTTCTTGCGGGCAAGCTTGCGCGCGCGGCGCACGGCTTCGGCCTTTTCACGGGCTTTTTTCTCGGAGGGCTTTTCGTAGTGACCGCGGAGCTTCATCTCGCGGAAAATGCCCTCGCGCTGCATCTTCTTCTTCAGCGCCTTGAGGGCTTGATCGACGTTATTATCGCGAACGAGAACCTGCACGCGGCATCCTCTTTCATTAATCGGATTGGATTCTGTTTAAGGTCAAAGGGCCGGCAAAAAAGCCAAGCTCCTCGCCTTTGAGCGCGCGGATGTATCAGACAAAGCCGCGGATGTCTACCGGGACGAGCACAAATCGCTATGCTAATTGCGTCAAAACCCGGGCTTCGAGGCCCCGCTCAGGCGGTTTTTGGCGGTCCGGGAGCCGGGATTACCTGGGTGACGTGTCCCATCTTGCGTCCCGGCCTGGGGGCGCCTTTGCCATAGAGGTGGACGGTAGCACCGGGAACGGCGAGCCATTCCCTATAGCTGTTGATCTCGTCCCCGATCAGGTTGGTCATGGTGACGTCGCCGTGGCGCAGCGGCCTGCCGAGCGGCCATCCGGCGATCGCGCGGATGTGTTGTTCGAATTGCGAGATCGACGCGCCGTCCAGCGTCCAATGACCCGAATTATGCACGCGCGGCGCAATCTCGTTGACGAGCACGTCCGGTTTGCCGTCACGGTTGACCACGAACATCTCGACCGCGAGCACACCGACATAGTTGAGCGCCGCCGCGATACGCTGGGCAATGTCACGGGCCCGCGCGGCGAGTTCGTCCGGTACGGCCGCCGGCACGCGCGAAACCTTGAGGATGTGATCGCGGTGCTCGTTTTCGGTGACGTCAAAGCATTCGACGTCACCATCGGCCGAGCGGGCGGCGATCACCGAAATCTCGCGCTCGAACGGAACGAAAGCCTCAAGGATCGCCGATCTGGTGCCGAGGTCGGCCCAGGCGCGATCCGGATCGTCGCCGGGGCGGATGATCATCTGACCCTTGCCGTCATAGCCGAAGCGGCGGGTCTTGAGCACCGCCGGCGGGCCGATTTTGGCGATCGCTGCGTGCAACGTCTGCGGCGACGATACATCGGCATAGTCGGCGGTCTTGATGCCGAGCCCCCTGACGAAATCCTTTTCGATCAGGCGATCCTGCGTCGTCTCGAGAATCCTGCGGTCGGGCAATACCGGCCGCCGCTCCGCCAGAATCATTGCGGAAGCCGCGGGCACATTCTCGAATTCGTACGTGATGACGTCGACGTCGCCTGCGAAGAGTTCGAGCGCCTCGACATCGGCATATTCGGCGCAGGTGGCGTTGGCCACCACATCAAAGGCAGGCGAATCCGGATCCGGTGAAAAAACCCGGCTGCGCAGGCCGAGCCGCGCGGCCGCCATCGCCAGCATCCGGCCGAGTTGTCCGCCACCGAGGATTCCGATGGTGTCGCCTGGCTTCAGCGTCACCCGAGAAGGAGGTGTCACGCCGACCCCTCCGGACGTTCGGCGACCGCGTCAGTCTGTTGCTTGCGCCAGGCAGCCAATCGTTCCGCCAGCGCCTTGTCGTTCAGCGCCAGCATGCTCGCGGCCAATAGCGCAGCATTGATCGCGCCGGCCTTGCCGATCGCCAGTGTTCCGACGGGAATGCCGGCGGGCATCTGCACGATGGAATAGAGCGAATCCATTCCCGATAGCGCCTTCGATTCGATCGGCACGCCAAGCACGGGAAGTTCCGTCAGCGACGCGGCCATGCCAGGCAGATGCGCCGCTCCGCCCGCGCCCGCGATGATGATCTTGAAACCGGCAGCTTTCGCGCCCTTGGCGAAAGCATAGAGCCGTTCCGGCGTACGATGTGCGGAGACAATGCGTTTGTCATAAGCAACGCCCAGCGCGCCCAGTGTTTCGGCGGCGTGCTGCATCGTCTCCCAATCGGACTGGCTTCCCATAATGATGGCGATCGGCGCGGGCATGTCGTTAATTCTTCTAACGGAATCCAAAACTCAGGGCCGGATTATAGGATCGGCCCTCTGTGCGGCAAGATTAGCAAGGGATCGACAATGGACTATCCTGTCTTGGTGCGGACGAGCAAGCCTTCTTGAGGGCAGACCGGCCTGCGGGGTTAAGATTAAGGGTGCCGGGCGGTTTCGAAGCCGAAATCCGCGCGTTTAGGGGAAAACGATGAAGAAAAAAGCCAGGGCGAGCGCCGCGCGAACTACGAAACGGCGCAAAGGCGCGCCGGCGGCGGGCAAGGCGCTCGTGTCCCGCGCCGCGCCGGTCACACGGCGTCCGGTGGCAAAGGACGATGCGAAGGCTGAAATCCGCCGGCTCAAAATGCAGCTCACCAAAGCAAACGCGCGCATCGAGGTATTACAGGCCGCGGCCGATACGGATTTCTTGTTGGGGATTGCCAACCGGCGCGGCTTCGAGCGCGAACTCGGCCGCGCCGTTTCCTACATCCAGCGCTATCACGCCAGCGGCGCGCTGATCGTACTCGACGTCGATCGGCTGAAGCCGATCAATGACAATTTTGGCCACGCGGCGGGAGACGAAGTGCTCAAGACGATCGTTGCCATGCTGTCGCGCCAGATCCGTTCCTCCGATGTGATCGGGCGGCTGGGGGGCGACGAATTCGCGCTGTTGTTGTGGAATCTCGGCGAAACCGATGCGCATGCAAAAGCCGCCGCGCTTGAGGCCGATATCGATCGTCTCAGTTTTGCCTTCGACGGCTCTATCGTTGCGGCCGGCGTTTCCGCCGGCGTCGCCATTCTCGGGCCGCATTCGGACGCCGCTAAGGCGCTGGCGGATGCCGATTGTGCGATGTATGTGCGAAAGGCGCAGCGGCGTCACGAAATCTGACGCTCAATTTCCCACAGAGTTGGGATAGGCTGTCGTTCCCTCGTGCAGTGGGTAGCACCATGATCAAACCCGAGCCGTTTAAACTTCATGTGGCCGATGCCGATATAGCAGATTTACGCGACCGTCTGGCCCGCTCGCGCTTTCCGGATTCCGCGCCCGGTGACGCGTCAAGTGATCCTTGGGCCTATGGAACCGACGTCGCTTATTTGCGTGGCCTCGTCGAATACTGGCGCGGTCGCTTTGATTGGAGGGCGGAAGAAGCGGCGTTGAATGCCTTTCCGCAATTTCGTGTGCCGCTCGATGGCATCGACTTGCATTATTTGCATGTGCCGGGCGTTGGCGAAAATCCGATGCCGCTGTTGCTGTTGCATGGTTGGCCGGGCTCGGTGTTCGAGTTTCTCGACATCATTCCCCGCCTCACGGACCCCGCGCGTTTCGGCGGCGATCCACGCGACGCCTTTACGGTGATCGCGCCATCACTGCCGGGCTACGGGCTTTCGTTCAAACCCGGCCAAAAGAGATACGGCGTTCCCGAAATGGCCGATTGTGTCGCAGCGCTGATGCACGACGTGCTCGGCTTCTCGCGTTTTGCCGCGCAAGGCGGCGATTGGGGCGCGGCCATCACCACCCGGCTGGCTTACGCCCATGCGGAAAAAATGATCGGCATCCACATCAATCTGATGATGGCCGCGGGCCGCGATCCCAAGGCTTTTCAAAATCCGAACGAGGAGGAAAAGCGCTATCTCGGCGAACTCGCACATTGGACTCGCGAGGAGGCCGGCTATCAGTGGATCCAGGGGACGCGCCCGCAAACGCTTTCCTTTGCGTTGACGGATTTGCCGGCAGGCCTGGCGGCCTGGATCGTCGAGAAATTCCGCGCCTGGTCCGATTGTGGCGGCGATGTCGAGCGTGCGATCAGCCGCGATCGCATGCTCGCCGATATCTCGCTCTACTGGTTCACCGGCGCGATCGGGTCTTCATTCTGGCCGTACTACGCGCGGCTTCATGGCTCTGTGATTCTGCCGCCCGGCGAGGTCATTACCGTTCCGACCGGTTACGCCCAATTCCCGCGCGAAATCCTCAAACCCCCGCGCAGTGCCGCGGAGCAGGTGTTCAAGAACATCCGCCGCTGGAGCGTCATGGAAAAGGGTGGACATTTTGCAGCTCTCGAACAACCCGAGGCTCTCGCGCACGAGGTACGAGCCTTCTTTCGGGAATTGCGCTGAGGTTGAAAATTAGAGGCCGCTGAGATCGTCCGGCACTTCTCCGAAGGTCTTGAGCACGCGCGCATCGCTGAATTCTCCGGCCATTGGATCGCCGCTACGGCAGAAAGCCACCGCGCCGATGCTGCCGGCCGTGCGTGACATCGCTTCGGCGCGCCGCAACGCGCCGGAAGAATGCTGGCATTCCTCGGCGGCGCCGGCGACCGGCATGCCGGTCTCATCCTGCAAAAAGGGCAGCGCGACGTAATAAGTGACGTTGGCCATTTGCTTTATCTCCATCCGGGTTGGTCAGATCGTGCGGCGTCTCGATGGCGGCCCGTGCGCCGGAGCACGCCTGTTCGCAGGCGACGCCCGCAATTCGTTCAGCTCGATTTCCAGATATTCGTTCACCATGATCAGCGCCTTGATTGCGCTGCGCAGGTTGCCGTCGCACATGGCGATCGTCTGATCGCAGGCCTGCTCGTAATGGTCGCTCTCCACGGCCTTGGCCAATCCCGACATGCGAAAACCCCCGCCAAAAATCCAGTCGATATAGGTTAGGTCGCGATGTTCCTATTTTGTTCTCTTTGAGTCAAGCATCGTTTGCGGGACCTGTGAGTTCCTGGCCCGTTTCTTCCCAGCCTGTATCTTCAGGCGATAATGTCGGGCGTGATCTGGTCTTCGATGAAGGCGATACGGTCGCGCAGCTGTAACTTGCGTTTCTTCAGCCGTTGCAGCCGCAACAAATCAGGCGCCGGCGACTGGTGCAGCGCATCAATCGCCGCGTCGAGATCGCGGTGTTCCTGTTGCAACCTTGCGAGCTCGGACTGGAGTTCGCGCTCATCTTCGTCGGTCATGGTCTACTTAATCGAAAACGCGGATGAGATTTGCGAAAAGTTCCGGCAACCCGGAATATCCTCCCTGGCAGCCCGCTCCGCAAGCTCGTTCGAAAAACGATCCACGAGAGCGAAAGCCTCGCAACCTGGTGGCTTGGCAAGATGGGCTGCTTTCGGGCCGGGGTGTGAGCGGTTTCACGCTAATCTTTTGTTTCGACGCGCTTTCCGGCGCGGAAGCCGGAACCGGCCGGGGCGGAAGGTTAACAGCTGCGACGTCAGCTCACGATTTGTTACAGATGCCAGTGAAATATGAGGATGACATTTTCCAAAACCATCGACAGATGCACACCGTGGTGTAGAGTTGTTAATCTGGATCGAATCTGAGGTCTTAATCCAACCGAGGAGGTTTCGAATGGCAATTCAGGCGCATCTCGTTGAACTGGAACGCAAACACCGAAGCCTTGAAAACGAATTGCACGAAGCTCTGGTACACCTTTCAACGGACGATCTGCTAATTGTCGAACTGAAGCGCCGGAAGTTGATGGTCAAGGACGAAATCGAGCGCTTGAAGCATTCCACCAGCGCCACATTGCATTAATCAGTAACAGCAACGACGCGACATCAGCCCGACCACTTGGCCGGCTGAAGCTGTCTGCGTGCTTGCGCTAAAACCTCACGTATCCGCCAGCTCGCCGACATAGTCGGCGATAGCCAGTGACGACGTCAGACCGGGCGATTCAATTCCGAACAGGTTGATCAGCCCGTCGATGCCGTGCTCCTTCGGCCCCTGGATCATGAAATCCTGCACCGCGACCGTGGGCGGCACGATCTTCGGCCGCATGCCCGAATAACTCGGCATCAGCGCGCCGTCCGGCAGCGCCGGCCAGTAGCGGCGGATCGCCGGATAAAACCGCTCGGAACGCGCGGGATCAACCGCGTAGTCGATGCTGTCGACCCATTCCACGTCGGGTCCGAACCGCGCCTGTCCCGCCATATCCAGCGTAAGATGCACACCGAGGCCGCCGGGCTCGGGCACCGGATAGATCAGGTGCGAGAACGGCGTGCGCGCGGAGCAACTGAAGTAGTTGCCCTTCGCAAGATAAGCCGGCGGAATCTTTTCGACCGGCATGCCGTCGATGCTGCGCGCCACGGAGGTCGCGCCGAGGCCTGCCGCGTTGATCAGCAGCCGGCATTCCACCGACATCGGCGCCTCACCGCCGGCGTCAAGTTCGATGCGGCCGGCGCGTGCGCGTGCGCCGAGCAGCGGGGTATGAAACGCAAAGACAGCGCTCGCGTCTTCGGCATTGCCGCGCAGCGACAGCATGTAGGCGTGGCTGTCGATGATGCCGGTGGAGGGCGACAGCAGGGCTGCCTCGCAATGAAGTGCCGGCTCCAGCGCTCGCGCCGCCTCGCCGGTCAGGGTTTGCAAATCTGCCACGCCGTTGGCCTCGGCATGTTCCCTGATCGATTGGAGTTTCTCGGTTTCGGCTTGCGTTGTTGCCACGATCAGCTTGCCGCAGTTCTGGTGCGGGATGCCCTGGTCACGGCAATACCGATAGAGCGCCTGTTTGCCGCTGACGCACATCCGCGCCATCAGGCTGCCTGACCGGTAATAGATGCCTGCATGGATCACCTCGCTGTTGCGCGAGGAGGTGACGGTGCCGATTCCTTCGGCCGCTTCCAGCACGATCACCTCGCGGCCGCTTTGAGCCAGCCGCCGCGCGACGGCAAGACCGATCACTCCCGCACCGACGACGACGCACTCGACCTTTTCCATGGATCCGGATCTGCTTGGTTAATCGGGGTGAGGGGATTGCCACCCGATACAACTCGCGCACGGCATGGTGCATCTGCCCGAAGGCTCTGGTTGTACCTTGCCTGGTTGCGCAACTATTTGGATTTGTTTCGGAACTTGGTCAGTCCGATTGTTAGTGACTCATTAATCATGTCCCGGCAATTGGCGCAATTTCGCCAGCAAATGAATACGGTTAGGGTACGCGTTTACCTGATCCAAACCCGTGAAGCCAGACAGTCAGCCGCAGAAATGCGCGGGTGACCGATGGCTGACAAGAACTGGCAGGCAGGCGGCGGGATCATGATTCCGGCAGGAGTTGTGGTGTGCCTGATTGCGTCTATCTGGGCCGTCGTCGCGTCCGGTCTGGGATCGAGACTTGTCGGGTACCTTGACGCGGCCGATCCAGCTTACGTTTCGGATGCCGTGCTCGGCGGCCTGGTCGCCTGTTCCTTCCTCGTCGCAGTCGGGTTGTGGATCGCCTCGACGCTGCGCCAATTCAAGCGATCGCAACTTCGCAGGAATGCGTTTGTCAGCGCCGCCTTGAACAATCTCAAGCAGGGCGTCGTCATCGCCGACCCGCGACAACGGATCGTTTTCCTCAACGATCGTTATCTCGAGATTTATGGCCTCTCGCGTTCGGACGTCACGCCGGACATGAGCGGCAGGGACCTTCTGGAACTGCGGCGCCGGCGCGGCATGCTCGACATCAGCGCCGACGAGTACTATGTGCAGGCCGGTAAGCCTGACGGGCTCATCAGCGAATTGCCGAGTGGGCAATCGATTCGCGTCAAATATTTTCCGCTGTCGAACGGTGGATCGGTCGCGACGCATGAAGATTGCAGCGAGCAGCGCGAATTGTCGCGGCAGCTGGCATCCACCAAGCAGTTTCTTGAATCCGTGCTGGAAAATATCCCGGTCTGCGTGGCCGCCAAGAGCATCGAGGACGGCCGCTATATCTTCGCCAACCGCGCATTCGAGCGCTTCTCGCGCTTTTCGCGGGATTTTATCGTCGGCAAGCGCGCCGACGAAATTTTCAGGCCCGACACCGCGATCAGTATCGTGGCGGCTGATCACGCTGCCATCAACTCGCCGGAGGGTCAGTTCCGCAACGACTTCGTCGTCGAGCGCGGTTCCAAGAAGCGGGTCCTGGCCAGTAACCGCGTGATCGCGCGCAACGACAAGAATGAGCCGGAATTCCTGATCGCGCTATTCGATGACGTGACCGAGCGCAGGGTGCTTTCCCATGAACTGGAAGACGCCAAGAAGTTCCTCGAACTCGTGATCGACAACATTCCGGTCTCGCTGACTGTCGAAAATCCCAACGACGGGCGATATCTCCTCGCCAATCGCAGCGCCGAAACCATCCTCAATCGCCGCCGCGAGGAAGTTGCTGGGCTGACCGCGGCTGAAATCTTCAATGAACGCGAGGCCAAGCTTATTGTCGCGCGAGACCAGGCGGCGATCAAAAAGCGCCGTCCCCTGACCGAAGAGCATCCGATCAGCACCAAGGACGGCCTGCGCCTGTTCCTGACGCGGCGCGTGACCGTGCTCAATGAGGTCGGCGAGCCGCAATATCTGATCAAGACCCACGAAGACGTTACCGATCGCCGTCAGACCGAATCGCGCATGGCCCATATGGCCTATCACGACGGCTTGACCGATCTGCCGAATCGCGCCGCCTTCCTGCAGGCACTCACGCAGATGATCGAGGCCTGCACCGAGGCGGCGGAGGAGTTCGCCGTGCTGTCGATCGATCTCGACGGACTGAACGAGGTCAATGATGTCCACGGTCATGCGGTGGGCGACAAGCTCCTGATCGAGGTGGCGCAGCGGTTGCAGGCGTCCGCGCGAGGCGGCGTGGTGTCGCGACTCTCCGGCGATGCGTTCGGACTGATCATCGACGGCAAGCAGCCGATCGCCGGCATGCTGCTGGCCGAGCAGTTGGCGGAGTTGCTGGCCAAGGAATTCTTGATCGAGGGCAAGTCGGTCCGTACCGGTGCGACCACCGGCATTTCGATCTTCCCGCACAATGGCCGCGATGCGGCTTCGCTGCTCGCCAACGCCGACGCCGCGCTGGCGCGCGCCAAGGCGAAATCGCGCGGCACAATCAGCATCTACGAGCCGGAGATGGATCAACAGATCCGCGACCGGCGCGTGCTGCATCAGGACCTCTCGGCGGCGATCAAGAACGGGGAAATTTCGCTCTTCTATCAGCCGCAGGCCACGTCCCGTCTGGGGACGGATAGCGGCGAAATCATCGGCTTTGAAGCGCTCGCGCGCTGGCGTCATCCGGTGCGCGGTTTCGTGCCGCCATCCGATTTCATTCCGCTCGCCGAGGAGAGCGGCCTGATCTTCGAGATGGGTCAGTGGATTCTCCGCGAAGCCTGCCGCGAGGCGGCTTCCTGGCCGGTGCCGTTGCAGGTTGCCGTCAACCTGTCGCCGGCTCAATTCATGCACGGCGATGTTGTCAGCCTCGTACATTCGATCCTGCTCGAGACCGGGCTTACGCCGGGGCGGCTGGAGCTAGAGATCACCGAGGGCGTTCTGATCGAGGATTTCGATCGCGGCCTCGCACTGTTGCGCCGCCTGAAGGGGTTGGGCGTGCGAGTCTCGATGGACGATTTCGGCAGCGGGTACTCCTCCTTGAGCTATTTGCAGGCTTTCCCGTTCGACAAGATCAAGATCGACCGCGCCTTCATCATGAACCTTGGCCGCAACCCGCAATCGGCGGCGATCGTGCGCGCGGTCATCGGTCTCGGGCACGGCCTCGAAATGTCGATCGTCGCGGAGGGCGTGGAAACCCTGGAGCAGCTCAGTTTCCTCGCCGACGAGGGCTGCGACGCCGTGCAGGGCTACTTTATCGGCAAGCCGCTTCCGATCGAGCAATACGACGCACTGGTCGGCCGGGTAGCCAGCGACGCAGACGCACAGGCGCGCAAGATCGGCTAACTCTTGCGCCATTTCCGTCAAACGATAAACAAGTGAAGACGCTATACGTTTAATATGGCGGATTACGATCTTGCGGTCATTGGCGGCGGGTTGAATGGCGTCTGCGTGGCGCGGGACGCCGCCGGGCGTGGCCTGAGGGTCATTCTGATCGAGCAGGGCGATCTCGGCGGGGCGGCGTCCGCGGCGGGCGGCCGGTTGATTTAAGGCGATCTCTCGGTGCTCGAACGAAGGGCGTTTGGGCGTACGCGCGCGGCGCTGGCTGAGCGTGAGGTGTGGATGCGAATTGCGCCGCATCTGGTGCGCCCCGTCCATTTTGTGATTCCCGTCCATTCCGACGAGCGGCCGCCATGGTTGCTGCGGCTGGGGTTGTTCTTCTACGACCGCCTGGCTCCGCCCGGCAGCCTGCCGCGCTCGGCCACGATCGACATCACCCATCATCCGATCGGCGATGCGTTGCAGCGGCCGTTCGGTATTGCTTTCGGATATTCGGATTGTCTGGTGGACGATTCGCGGCTGGTGGTGATGACCGCCATTGACGCCGCGGAGCGGGGCGCGGTGATCCACACCGGCGCCCGCTGCGTGCGCGCCGATCGGAGCGATATCTGGCGGCTTGTGGTGATCGATCGCGGCCAGCGTCAGGTGATCACGGCAAGATCGCTTGCGAATGCCGCCGGCGCGTGGACGGCAAGCGTCGCGGAGACGGTGCTGCGTATGCCGCCCCCGCGCGTTGCCGCGGTCAAGCTCAGCCAGATCATCGTCAGGCGGTTGTTCGACACCGATAACGTCTATGTTTTGCAGAATTCCGATCGAAGGCTGGTCTTTGCGAGCCCCTATCAGCGCGATTTCACGATGATCGGTACTGTGGCGCGAAGTTTTGTGGGCGACCCGGCAGCGGTGGCGATGGCAGCCGATGAAGTGGCCTATCTCTGCGACGCGGCCAACCGCTATTTTCGCGAGCGGATTGGTGCCTCCGACGTGATCAGGTCGGTGGCCGGTGTCAATTTCGTCACGGGGCGTCCCGGCAAACGATTTGCGCGTGAGGGAACGGTGATGTTTGACGCGCGCCGGCGCAAGGCGCCGTTGCTCACGATCTTCGGCGGCGACGAGACGATGGCCCGGTTGCGCGCCGAACGCGCCGTCTCCCGTTTCCTGCCGTTCTATCCGATGTCACGGGCCTGGACCGGGCAAGCCGCATTGCCCGGCGGGGATTTTCCGAAAGAACGGTTCGAGACCGAGGTCGAAGACGCGCGCGAGCGCTGGAAGTTCCTGACTGCCGATCAGGCGCTGCGCCTGGTTTCGGCCTATGGCTCGCGGCTTCATCAGGTGCTGGGCGAGGCCAGGGAGAAGAGCGATCTCGGCCCGAGCTTTGGGCCGGACTTGACGGGCGCAGAGGTGCGCTACCTGATGGCGAAGGAGTGGGCCCGCTTCCCGGATGACATCCTCTGGCGCCGCTCCAAGCTGGGGCTCACCATGGAGCTTGCGGATCGCGAGCGGCTGGCCGCGTTCATGGCCTCGGTGACGTAAAAGGTCGATTCTCCAACCGCCGTCCACAGCGCTGCGGTTGAGCCCGGACCGCAGCGGGGTTAGCTTGCGCCTTCCATGGGGCAGGCCGGCAGTATGATCGAAGAACCCGCGAAAGCCGCGAGAGAGGCGGATTCGCCGCAATCCGTTCCGCAGCCGGCATCGGGCCTGCCGCTCCTGCGAATCGATGCGGTGGTGAAGCGATTCGGCAAATTCCGCGCGGTCGATGCGCTCTCGCTCGACATCCACGCCGGTGAGTTTTTTGCGCTGTTGGGGCCGAGCGGGTGTGGCAAGACCACGCTGTTGCGAATGCTGGCCGGTTTCGAGACGCCGGATGAAGGCCGCATCCTGCTCAACGGCGAGGACATCGCGCGAGTCCCGCCGCATCAACGCCCCGTCAACATGATGTTTCAGAATTATGCGCTGTTTCCTCATTTGAGCGTAAAGGAAAATATCGCGTTCGGCCTGAAGCGCGCGCAAATGCCGCCTTCCGAGATCCGCGCGCGCGTCACGGAGATGGTTGCGCTCGTCAAGCTTGAGGGGCTGGAGAAGCGCAAACCCGACCAGCTCTCCGGCGGTCAAAGGCAGCGCGTGGCGCTGGCGCGTTCGCTGGCGCGCCGCCCGCAACTCCTGCTGCTCGATGAACCGCTCGCCGCGCTCGACAAGAAGCTGCGCGAGAGCACGCAGCTTGAATTGATGGAATTGCAGCGGCGACTCGGCCTGACCTTCATTATCGTGACCCACGATCAGGCCGAGGCGATGACCGTGGCGGGACGGATCGGCGTGATGGATGCCGGCCGCCTCGAACAGGTCGCAACTCCGCGCGAACTCTACGAGGCGCCACGCTCGCGCTGGATCGCTGAATTCGTCGGCGACATCAACCTGATCGAGGGAAAGCTCGATACCAGCGAGGAACCTCGCCCGACGATGGCGCGGCGGCTCGCGATTGCAACCAGCGAGGCCGGAACGATTTATGTCGCCGAGCCGCGCCAGCCGTTCACCACGACCAGCCTTTGTGTTGCGATCCGTCCCGAAAAGGTCAAGCTGTCGCGCCGCGCGCCTGCGTCCGACGATGCGCGCGCGATCAACCGGCTCGAGGGCGTCGTGACCGATGTCAGCTATCTCGGCGGCATCACCAGCTACAAGATCAAGCTCGACAATGGCGCGGTGCTGCGCTCGTCGATGGCCAATACCGCGCGGCTGGATCTCGACGCCTACAGCCCGAGCCAGCGCGTGGTCGCGTGGTTCTCGCCCGAAGACTGCGTGGTGCTCGAACAATGATTTCACCCTCGCTCTTTACGCGGCCTGCGCGCCTGGCGGCGATCGCGCCATATCTCTGGATGGCGCTGTTCTTCCTCGTGCCGTTCCTGTTCGTCCTGAAGATCAGCCTGTCGCAGACCGCGATCGCGCAGCCGCCCTATACCCCGGTGTTCGACGTGACCGAGGGATGGGAGGCGATCAAGGCGGCCTTTGCCGCGCTTTCGTTCGACAACTTCAAGCTGCTGGTTTCCGACGATCTCTATGTTCTGTCTTATTTGCGCAGCCTGATCGTTGCTGCGATCTCGACCGCGATCCTGCTCGCGATCGGCTATCCCATCGCCTACGGCATGGCGCGCCTGCCGCAACGCTGGCAGGCGGTCGCGATGATGCTGGTGATAGTCCCGTTCTGGACCTCGTTTTTGATCCGCATCTATGCCTGGATCAACATCCTGCAGCATGACGGCCTGCTCAATCAGATATTGCTCGCACTGCATCTGGTCTCCGCGCCCGTGGTCTGGCTCTCGACCGACAGCGCGATGTATCTCGGCATCGTCTATTCCTATTTGCCGTTCATGATCCTGCCGCTGTACGCGACGTTGTCCAAGATGGACCCGGCGCTGTTGGAAGCAGCCTCCGATCTCGGCGCTTCGCCGCGCCAGGCGTTCTGGCGGGTGACATTCCCGCTGTCGCTGCCGGGTGTAGGCGCTGGCGCGCTGCTTTGTTTCATTCCCATCGTCGGCGAATTCGTGATTCCCGATTTGTTGGCGGGCTCCGATGCGTTGATGATCGGCCAGACGCTGTGGCTTGAATTTTTCACCAACAAGGACTGGCCGGTGGCCTCCGCGGTCGCGGTGATACTTCTGATTCTACTGATCGTGCCATTGTTGCTCTACGACCGCCTGCAACGGCGGCAGCTGGAGCAGGTGTGATGACAAGCACCGCGAACAAGCTCTCCCGCTTCAACATCGCCGCGCTCGTGCTGGGGCTAGCGTTCCTTTACCTGCCGATCGTGATCCTCATCATCTACTCGTTCAACGCCTCGCGGCTGGTCACGGTGTGGGGCGGCTGGTCGCTGAAGTGGTACACCGAATTCTTCAATGACAACGCCATGATCGATGCCGCCTGGATGAGCCTGCGCGTAGGAGCAACGTCGGCAACGCTGGCGACAATCCTGGGCACGCTCGCTGCCGTGGCGCTGTCGCGCGGCGCGGGCTTCAAGGGGCGGACGGTATTTTCCGGCATGCTCTATGCGCCATTGGTGATGCCCGAGGTGATCACCGGGTTGTCACTGCTGCTGCTGTTCGTCGCCATCAACGCCGAACGCGGCTTCTGGACCGTCGTCATTGCGCACACCACGCTGACCATGTGTTTCGTCGCAGTCGTCGTTCAGGCGCGGCTCGGCGCGCTCGATAAAACCCTGGAAGAAGCGGCGATGGATCTCGGCTGCGATCCGGCGCGCGCCTTCCTCGCCGTCACGTTGCCACTGATTCTCCCGTCTGTCGCGGCGGGCTGGATGCTCGCCTTTACGCTGTCGCTCGACGATCTCGTGATCGCGAGTTTCACCACCGGCCCCGGTTCGGCGACGTTGCCGATCCGGATTTATTCCGAAGTGCGGCTCGGCGTGAAACCGGAAATCAACGCGATCTGCACATTGGTGGTGGCGCTCATCGCGGTCGTGATCGTTGTCGCCTCGCTCGCGTCGAAGATTTCCAATGAGCGCGGCAAGTCTGCGGCG
>CAVVZW010000228.1:0-25204 GCA_963752265.1 uncultured Alphaproteobacteria bacterium | reverse complement strand
CCGTGTCGACGGCTGAGCCGAAATAGCAACTCGAAAGCAACTAGCCCGTCATTTTTTAACTCAATGGAGGGAGCGGAGTTGGCGTTTGGATTTGCCGAATTTGCTCATAGAGTATTGCGCACGATCTAAGCGACCATTTGCGGATTTTTCAGGCTTGCGGCGGGCGGTCTCCGACCATGCGTCGGATGTTCCTATTCGAGCCAAAAACAGGAAAAGCGCAGTGAGCTGCCAACTCTAATTCGACGGCATCAGCGCTCACGGTTTCCTGAGCAATCCTGCGCCTCGATTCTGGAATGTTTCGGGTCAGGGGGCGCGTTCACCTCAAAAGTTGAAAATGAACCACCCCACGACGCTGGTGACTTCCGTCTCATTCTAATAATCCAAGAATTGCAGCAGTGCGAGAGGCGTTCAGAGAGCTCTTCAGAATATGGTCCATAGTGCTTGTATTTGAACGGGAAACCCGACCCCAGTCCGCCAGCCTCTAAAATAAAGGCCATTTTTTGGAACCGTGTTCGACCAACAACGCGGCCTCCGGCATCTCGAACGATTGCAGCAGCTCGACGGGCTTCCTCTACTGTTGCCATTTTTTTATCCTCGCATCGATTATTTGATTGATCTTGTTCTTCGCTTCAACGTCGTCACCATCGTGGTAAACGCGAAACAACTTATATGTTTGGAGTTCTGCGACTACCTTGGAGCGTTGTGCTAAGTCGATTAAATACCCGCCATCGGTCCGAATATTGATTTGATCCAATGGTCCCTTTGTTTCCGTAATTCTCTTGTAAGGGAGCGACTCTTGCTGGTCGATCAGCGCGCGGGGAGCGGAAACCGTATGTAGATCGGACCACGCAGATATTTCGTCGCGAATGTCTGCACAAACGCGATCTGCTTCCAGGCTGTTCGCAGCCGCGTTCACCTTTTCATGCGCAATACAAATTCTAACATCGATGCATTTATACAATTTTTCGATCACGGAGCCGTCGCGCAAGCGTTGCGAGGCACTCGTCTTTTGCCTCCGCCATCAACGACAATGCACCCCAAATTACCGTGTCATCAAGCGCAATCGCGCAATCGATATTCTCAGGATCCTTCGCGAATTTTACCAGCGGATGCGAAGTTGCTAGTCTGGTCAATTCGGCAGACCCATCCCTAACAAGGGTAACCGCGCGAGCAAGGAGTTCGACATAAATCTTCTCGCGCCGCGCGTTGCCTTATGAAAATAGACTGTCGGGTAGAGTTGAAAAAGGCCAAGCACATAAGCTTCTGCAGCAAAGATAGCTTTTGGTCCAAGAACAAATGTTCGAACATGACCAAGTGACGTTTCGTCTACGCCATAAGGCACATCGGCAACTTCCAAATTTTGAATCAGCCATTCAAAATCAATTCCAGAATGCTCAGTTCCAGCCATCAAGCGGTCACGACGCATATAATCTAGTCGATCCGCATCGAATTAATTCGATACGACTGCAGAATAGATAGAGCTGCTTCCGTTCCCGCTGACAATGTCGGCCACATCATCAGCAAATCCAGACCCCAGTTCCTTTGAACTCCGCGGCGATCTCGCCGTCCCGTATTAAGGATTCGCTCACGAGTTGCATGATCGGCCAACTTGAGACCGAGCCTTCTTCCAACATCTTCGAAGGCGTGGCTGAACGGGCCGTGTCCAACATCATGGACTAAGGCGGCCGCCAGCGCTTGGTCAGCTCTGTGTCGGCTCAAACGGGTGCGCATACTTGCGAACGACATTCCATCAGATATCTCGCGGTATGAAAAACACCCAAGCTGTGCAGGAACCGAGATGCGTCGCACCCGGATAGACAAAATCCGAAAACCCAAGCTGCTTAATTCTCCGCAGCCTCTGGAAAGGCCTAGTCTGAATTACTCGCCATAACACTCGCTCCGATGCACCTCATCAACATTGAAATCGATGATGTCGTGCAAGGGGTCACGAATACGCTGTTGTTTCGGCATATCGCCCCGGCAAATCACTTGTTCCTCGGATCTCTTTGTATCATAGAACAAAACAAGAACATGTCAAGTTCCACCCATTTATCAGGCCTCTTCATGATCAACATCGACTTAATGTTGGATTTGATGGCCGCTATCGTTCCAAGAGTGCAGGCCGATCACGATTTCACTGCGCCCGCGGTGAGGCCGCCGACCATGTAGCGGCGGAAGACGTAATAGATCGCGGCCGGCGGCAGCGCATAGATGAAGCCGGTCGTCATCAGCAATTCCCACGGTGAATCGTCGGCCGCCAAAAAATTGCCGAGCGCCACCGGCAAGGTGATGTCGCGGTCGTTCGAGAGCAGAAGGAACGCGTAAAGATATTCGTTCCATGCGAGCAGCACGGCATAGGTGCCGATCGCCACCAGCGACGGCATCATCAGGGGAACGTAAACCAGCCGGAAAATCTGCAAGGGGGTCGCGCCGTCCATGACGGCCGCCTCGTCAAGCTCGACCGGCAGTTTGTCTGAGGCTTGCTTGAGCACCCAGATCGCGTAGGGCGAAGCGATCGTCACCATCGCCAAAATCAAGGCCCAGCGCGTGTTGAGCAGGCCGTAATTGCCCATGGTGCGATACATGGGGACGGCCAGGAACGCTGCGGGAATAAAGTAGGTGAACAGCGCGAGGTTGAGCACGATGCGTCCGCCCGGGACGCGCAGCCGCGAGATGGAATACGCCGCCGCGGTGGCGACGACGAGCGTCAACGCGCCGACGGCGGCTGCGATCACCACGGAATTGCCGAATTGCACCCAGAAATCGCGCAAGAAATAATGCTGCTGGCGAAACACGATCTCGAAATTGTGCAGGGTCGGATGCTCCGGCCATAATTTGCCGGAGAATGCGTCTTCCTTCGGCGAGATCGCGAACACGAACATGTGGTAGATCGGAATCATGGTCCAGATCAGGACGGGAATGCCGATCAGGAGCAGCCGGGCTTCGGTCGCCGTGTCGCGCAGGGTCGGCAGCTTCATCGAAGGCAGCTTCATCGCGACAACCGTTTCATCATGAAATAGACGAGCGGCAGCACCAGCGGCATGGCGCAGACGATCGAGGCCATCGCGAGGTTGAGCTGGTCCAGTCGCAAGTATCGGATGCCGAGCGTCGATAGCACGTGGGTGAGATCGGCCGGTCCGCCACCGGTCAACAGATAGACGCTGTTGAAATCCCCGAGTGTCCAGATCATCGAGAGCAGCGTGCAGGTCAGATACAGCGCCTGCATTGACGGCCAGGTGATGAAACGGAATTTCTGCCACCAGTTGGCGCCGTCGACATCGGCGGCCTCGAACAGGTCCTGCGAGATCGCGAGCCGCCCGGTCATCAGGATCAGCGTCCAGAACGGCAGCGATTTCCAGATATGCACGCCGATCGCCATCGACAGCGCGACCGTCGGGTCGTTCAGCCAGTTCGGGCCGTCATCGCCGGTGAACTTGAAGATCAACTGGTTCACCATGCCCCATTCCGGATTGAGCATGAAGCGCACCGACAGGATGGTTGGGATCGACGGCACCGCCCAGGGCAGGATGAAGATCACCGACAACCACCGGATCCAGCTTCGCTGCTGCACGAAGAAACCAGACAGGAACAGCGCGATCAGCATTTTGATATTGATGCCGACGAGAAGGAATATCAGCGTGTTGACGGCAGCGCGGGCGAAGATCGGATCATTGTAAAGCGCGACGTAGTTCGACGGCGACCGCGCCAGCCAGAAGCCATAAGCCACCGGGTAAACCACGAAGGCGGCGAACACGAGCAGATAGGGCGCGATCATCACGATGCCCCAGACCTGCGGCGTCGACAGCCGCGGCGCGAGCGGTGCGCCAGGCTCGATATGGTCGGAAGCCGAGATCGTGATCGCCATGTTCACATCACTCTTGGAAGGATGTCCTCGTCTTTACTTCAGTTTTCGTCCGGGCCAAGCGAAGCGCGAGCCGGACCCATACGCCATGTCGTTTGTGTTGGGAGAAGCTGTTCGACGGCTCTCGCCCAACAATCAAAGCCTGTGGTTATGGGTCCCCGCTTTCGCGGGGACGACACCCGATGAGAATCACCCCGCGACCTCCTTGATGCGTGCGATCAGTTCGTCGACCGCTTTCTCCACCGGCACCTTCTCGCTGACGACACGGTTCATCGCTTTCGCCCACACATTTTCGTTGTTCAGAATCGTGAACTTGTAGTTTTTCGTAAAATCAAACGGCTGGGTGCCACCCGTGAACTGGGCGTAGACCGCCTTGCGATGGCGGTCGGCCTGCCAGAACGGGCTCTTCTGGCCTTCGATCGTCGCCGGGAACCAGCGGCCGAGCGCACCCTCGACATAGGGACCGAGATTTTCTTCCTGCAGCAGGAAGGCGACGAACTCTTTTGCCTTGGCCTTGTTCTTCGCCGCGGTGAAGATCACACCGGTCTTGACGTCGGAGCGATACTTGATGACGCCGCCGTCCGGCTTGTTCGGGAAGGAGGCCGTGATGATGTCTTCCTCATAGGCCTTCTTGCCGGCGGCGCGCTGTTCGTCCGTCAGCGCCGGATTGGTGGAATCCTCGAACCATTTTGCCGCGATCGAGATCGTGAAGTTATGCGTCATCACGATCGTCTTGTTGTGGAAGGCGACGTTGTTGTCGGGATCTTTCCAGGTGGTGGAGGAGGGCGGCGTGCAGCCCTTGATGTAGGTGTCGGTGTAATCCTTCAGCGCGTGGATCAGTCCGTCGCGCACTTTGGGATCGTCGACCAGAAGCTTGCCGTCGTCGTCGACGAGGTGAATGTTATAGGCGTCCATGAACGTGTAGAACGATTGCAGGGAGTTGGTGGATTCCACGCCCATCGGCTGGCCGATGCCATAGATGCGTTGACCGGTGGCTTTACGGATCGCCGGCTGCACCTTGTCGCACCAGAACGACCAGTAATCTTCCCACTTGGTCGGAATGTCGCTCGCTTTGAAGCCGGCCTTCGCCAGCATGTCGCTCCAGATCTGCACATGCATGCTCTGCTGCTTCAGCGGAAAGCCGTAATAGCCTTTCTTCCCGGTGACGCCGTTTTGGAGATAGGCGGTCTCAAGCGTATTCGGCGCGAACTTGCCCTTCATCGGCACCAGAATGTCGGAGAGGTCTTCGAGCTTGCCCTCGAAGGCCCATTTGCCGCCGGCCTGCACGTCGAACGTATCGGCGTAGGCGACATCGGGCACAGTGCCGGAATCCAGCGCCGCCACCGTTTTCGAAATCATGTCCTGGATCGCGTATTGCGACAGCTCGACCTTGGTGCCGGTCTTCTCTTCGAATTTCTTGACGACCTTGAGCAGCGCGTCGTCTTCGGATTTGTAGAAGCCCTTGCCCCACCAGACCGTAATCGTGTCTGCGGCGGCGGGCTGCGCGGCGGCCAGCAGCACGGCGGCAGTGGCGAAAAGCGCAATTCCTCCCCGAATTCTCAACATCTCTCTCCCTTGTTGGCGCCGGCCTTATTTTAACCGGTCGGGTAAAAGACTAGCGCAGGGGTCGCGGCCGATCTAGCGGCATCTTGTCGTACATAGGTAGTGGCGTAGGATGTTGCCCCGTCGCCCCGGGCGAACGCGGGGACGACGAGTTGGGGACAAGCGCCAGCACACCCACGCCTTCCTGCAACGCAAAACGCCCGGGTGATGCGTCACCGGTGAACCTGCGTCATCCGCCCTGCGCCGCTTGAACCAGCGTTTGCAGCGTGGAGCGGGTTGGAGCGAAAAACGTCGTGCCGGTATGCGGCGTCGAGAAATCGAGCAGCCGGTCGTAAGCTCCCGGCGGATCGCCGACATACATTCGTTGCAACATCTTCTCGATCACCCAAAGATATCTGGAGTAGCCGATAAAATAGGTTCCGAATTCCTGTCGTCCCGGCCGGCCGAACGGCATGTTGTCGCGCAGGATGTCATATTCGGTGCCATCGGCATCGACGACGGTGGTCAGCGATTTGTGCGATTTGCGCGGAGCATCGTCGTCGTCGATTTCGATGTTGTCGATCTTGGTGCGGCCGATGATCTCCTCCTGGAGGGCCGTTGAAATCCGTGACCAGGCGTTGAGATCGTGCAGATACTTCTGGACGACGACATAGCTGCCTCCGGCGAAGTCGGCGTCTTCGTCGCCGACCAGCGCCGATGCGGGCAAATCGAGGCCGGTCGGGTTGGCCGTGCCGTCGACAAAGCCAAGAAGGTCACGCGCATCGAAATATCGAAAGCCGGAAACCTCGTCGACGACCGCAACGCTCGCGCCAAGACTGTCGAGCAAAATCCGCTCGAATTCAAAGCACATATCGGGGCGTTCGGATCGGATGTGAAAGAGAAGGTCGCCCGGGGTTGACGGCGCCGCGTGGGCCGTTCCGCTGATCGGCGCAAACGGCCGCAGTTCCTTCGGACGCGTGCCTGAATTGAGGCGATCCCAGAGGTCGCGGCCGATCCCGGCAATGCACGACAGCCGCCCGGAAAGATCGCGGAATCCAACCGTCTTGACGAGATCGTCGAGCTCACCCAGTACGGAGCCCACTTTCGCGAGAGCGGCCGGTTCGTTCGCGACGGTGACCACGAGAAAGATCGCCGCCAGCGACAACGGAGCGTCGATGCTCTGCGCGTCGATCGGTACTCTGTCCCAATTCTTCCCTGACATTTTCGGATTTTCCGCTTTCTCTCGGAGTTTGTTTCAGATGAGCGCCAAGCGGCATCACAGCCGCGGAAGTGGCGCGAGCACATCCGAGCCAAGATTCGCGATCGCAAGCACGCACGCAACACCGTGAACAAGCCCGTGTCCTCGAACCCATTCGTCCATCGCCACGAGGAGAGAGAAAGCGCTTCGCGCGTCGATTCATTTCAAGTGCGCGTCCCGGAATGGCGGCTGAAAGAGCGTGTCGCAAGTCCATCCCGAAACGATGACTCAGGCCGCCGAGAGCCGAACGTGAAATTTACTGCCGGCTGTTTCGGCGGAGGTTTCGCCACCCACCCCATGCGCTAATCGACCCTGCGCGCTCTCAGCAAACGCCAGACAATTGCGATGCCAGACAAGAAGACGCGTATAAAAACAACAATCAAAGTGATTTGGAGCCAAATGAAGCCGCCAATCTCCCTGAATACGAATTCAATTCGCGGCCCCCACGGAGCCGGGATACTGTCGCCGATGACTTCCATGCCATGTTGGATCCCGCGTTGAAGTCCTGTTAGCAGTTCGGGCCATTCGTAAAAGGCAGCGGCAATAAACATCCAAGCCAGGATGACGGTGACGATCCGAAAGGAGTGCACTCGCGCGTGGTGCCTCAGCCCTGAATATCCGTTGTCGTAGGTCAGTGGCGTCGCTTCCCTTTTTGATCTTGTCAAAGTGACTAGCCCATTACCTCTACTTCGTATCCCCCACGCGCGCTTGGGCATTCGCAGGCAGCGGTGCGGCTCGTCGCGGTCGGCGAGGTTCCGTTGCGTAATGAGGATCGACGCCAGCCGTCTGTCCATCGACACTTCCGCCCGAGCTGAACGTGATCTCCTGATAACCCTTCGCGGCGACGTCATTGGCGATCGCGATGAATTTCGGCGTGCCGCCGTTGTAGAGGAAGTAGCGGACCGTGCCCTCCTCGTGACCGGCGACGTTGGAGTTATAGCCGGTGAACCAGGACTTGGCTTTGCGCATCAGCATGATCTCGTACATTTTGGCCACATGCGCGGTCCAGCGCTCCTGCGCCTCGCGCGTGGCGTCCGCCCGCGTGTAGCCGCGATCCCACATGTATTTCAGCAGGTCCGTGCACCAGTTGACGTTGTTCTCGATGCCGCGCGGGAAATTCGTCGAAGCCGACGCGCTTTGCGGTCCCGTAGGCATCAACAGGTTGGGAAAGCCGTGGATGAGGAGCCCAAGATACGTGGACGGCGCGTGCTTCCATTTTGCGGCCAGCTTTTCGCCGCCAATGCCGCTGATATCGATCTGATCATAGGCGCCGGTGATGGCGTCGAATCCGGTGGCGTAAACGATGATGTCGAAGTCATAATCACGTTCGCTCGTCCGCAGGCCGCTCTCGGTGACGCGAACGAGCGGCGTCTCGCTGACATCGACGAGATGCACATTGTCGCGGTTATAGGCCTCGAAATAGTTCGTCTCCAGCGGCAGGCGCTGCACGCCAAAACCGTGATCACGCGGAATCAGTTTTTCGGCGACCTTGGGATCTCTAACGCGACCGCGGATGCGGCCGGCGATGTACTCCGACAATTCGGCGTTGGCGGCTTCATCCATGAAGATCTCGCGAAAATTCGCAAGCCAGATGCCGAAGCCGGGCTCGTCATAGAGCTTGTCCCAAAGCGCGACGCGCTCCTCGCGGGTCACCTCGTAGAAGCCGCGGCGGTCGGGGCCATGCAGAAAGCTCCCCGGCGTCAGCGCGCACGCTGCGAAGATCTCGTCATAGCGGGCGCGAATGTCGGCCATCTCTTCGTCCGAAATCTCGCTGTTGTTGAGCGGCGCGCTCCAGTTTGGCCGGCGTTGGAATACCGTGAGTTGGCCGACCTTGTCGGCGATTTCGCCGATCAGCTGAATGCCGGTGGCGCCGGTCCCGATCACGGCGACTTTCTTGCCCGCAAGGTCGACCGGCTCGTGTGGCCAGTAAAAGGTATGGAATGAGCGGCCTTTGAAGTCACCGATGCCTTCCAGCCGCGGCATGGTCGGCGCGGACAAGAGGCCAATCGCAAGACTGACGAAGCGGCAGGTCAGCTCGCGGCCGTTTGAGGTCTTTACGTGCCATAGATCGCGCGCCTCATCGAAGCGCATCGCCTCGACCTTGCAGTTGAACTGCATGAGCTTGCGCAGATCGAATTTGTCGGCGACGTAATTGAGGTAGCGCAGGTTCTCGGGCTGGCTGGAAAAGCGCTCCTTCCAGTGCCACTCGTCGAGCAGTTCGCGCGAGAACGAGAAGCCATAGGTGTAGCTCTCGGAATCAAAGCGGCAGCCGGGGTACCGGTTCCAGTACCAGGTGCCGCCGAGATCGGGCGCCGATTCCAGCACAATGGCGTCGATCCCGAGATCCGCCAGCCGCTTGATCTGGTAAATGCCCGCGACGCCGGCGCCGACGACAATCACCTCGTAATGGCTTTTGGCTTCTCCCATCGTTTCCTTCCGGATTTTATGCGTTGCGTCAGTTACTCCAGTTGAATACGGGCGCTTTTGGCCCCGTTCAACAGCCGCCGGAGATGAAAGCCGGCAAGTGCGTCGCCGGCATGTGATCCGACCAGCGCCGCAAAGGCCGGCATCGCCGCCGCGTCTCCGGTCTCGAGCTTGGCAAAGGCATCGCGATATTGCGCGGTCGCCGGCCTCTCGAACGCCGCCTCGTTAAGGGGTTCGTGAGCCCGCAGCGGCTCGCTGCGCCCCCGCAACATGAGATCACCGACCGGGCGGCCACGAAAAGCATCGACGCCATCGGCGACGGCGGCGCTGACACAAATACGCGTGCCGAGAGCCTTGTTGGCCGCCTCAAGCCGTGCCGCGGTGTTGATGGTATCGCCATACGCGGTGTAATCGAAGAAACGCCCGCCGCCGAAATTGCCGACCAGCGCGGGCCCCGCATGGACACCAATCCGGGTTACCCCGAAATTCTCACCTTTGGATTTCCAGCGCACGCGAAACGCCTCAGCCCAGTCATCCAGCGCATGGGCGCAGGCAATCGCGCGGGTCGCATAGTCGCTCTGATCGCCCGGTGCGTTGAAGAGAATCTGGATGGCGTCGCCGATGATCTTGGCGACGGTGCCTTCATGGGCAAATACGACCTCGGTCATGCCGCCAACATACTCGTTGAGCAGTGTGCCCAGCACTTCCGGTGCAACGGTTTCCACTAGCGACGTGAAACCGGCGATATCAGTGAAGATCACCGCGACGTCGCGCCAGTGCACTTCCATGCCATTGTCTTCGCCGCTGGCGGCTAGCCTTGAGGCGATCTGGGGCGAGAAATAACGCGAAAGCGAGGCATGCGCGCGCTCGGCTTCAGCCTGGCGGCGGCGCGCCTCGCGCAGCGCCTCGACGTGGCGAATGGTTTTGGCGATCGTCGTTTCGAGATCGCCGAAGTCTATCGGCTTGGTCAGGAAATCGAACGCTCCGCGGTTCATCGCGGTGCGGATGTTGCTCATGTCGCCATAGGCCGAGACGATGATGGTCGATTTCTTGTCTTCGGCCTCCTGCAATTTCTGGAGCAGCGACAGGCCGTCCATCCGCGGCATGTTGATATCGGAGACCACCAGATCGACATGCGGGTGATTTTCGATCGACTGCAATGCCTCCATGCCGTCATGGGCAAACATGAAACTCACCGCGCCGTCGCGAATCTGCTTGCGGAATTTCTGCAAGACAAGAGCCTCAAGGTCCGGCTCGTCATCGACAACGAGGATGGTTGCGGTCATGCGGCTTGCCCAAGTCGTGTATCGATCTCGTGGCGCAGCAGCGCAAAATCGATCGGTTTGGTCAATAGTCCTACAGCGCCGCGCTCGATCGCCTTGCGGCGCGTTTCGGCGTCGCCGTATGCGGTGATCATGATGACGGGAACGTCGGGCCGCTCCGCGCGCACTTTCGGCAGCATGTCCAGCCCGCTCATTCCGGGCATGTTGATATCCGAAAGGATCAGGATCAGCGACGGATCCTTGATGTCGGCGGCGCGAGTCAGCGCCGCAGGCGCCGACGGTGCAAATTCCATCGTGAAGCGGCCGGATTTCAGATCGCGCCGAAATTGCTGGCGGAACAGCTCCTCGACATCGGGCTCATCGTCGACGACGAGTATGTAAACGCTCAATTTCGGCCTCCAGTCTGGTGTCCCGGTTCTGATATTTGGATCGCCGCGCGGGGCAGCGTGATGATAAATTCGGTGAATGCACCGGGTTCCGTTTCCACGTCGATCTTGCCGCCATGCTGTTTCACGATGATGTCGTGGCTCATCGAAAGGCCCAATCCGGTGCCTTCGCCCGCGGGTTTGGTGGTGAAGAAGGGATTGAACATTTTCTCCTTCACTTCTGCCGGAATGCCGGTGCCGTTGTCGCGAATCCGGATTTCGACCTTGCCGCCGAGGTTCTTCGTGGTCGCCGTCAGCAGCGGTTCAAAGCCTTCGCCGCCGGCTTCCTTGCGCTTGTTGGCCGCATAAAAACCGTTGGAAATGAGATTGAGAAACACCCGCGTGATCTCCTGCGGGTAAAGGTCGACTATGCCGGCAGACGGATCGAGGTCGCGCTGCAGCGTGATATTGAAGCCGGCTTTCTCGGCCCTCGCGCCGTGATAGGCGAGGTTGAGGCTTTCCTCGACAATCGCGTTGATATCGACCGGGCGGTGGTCGCCCGAACCCTCGCGCGAATGAAGCAACATGTTCTTGACGATCGAATCCGCGCGCTTGCCGTGCTGCACGACCTTGTCGAGGTTGGCCTTGAGCATCTGCGTCAGTTCGTCGATCTCCTCGCGAGTCTTGCCGTCGAGCGTGGCCGATCCGAGCAGCTCATTGAGCTCGTCGATCAATTCACCCGACAGCGCCGAGAAATTATTGACGAAGTTGAGCGGGTTCTTGATCTCGTGCGCGATGCCGGCCGTGAGTTGGCCGAGCGAAGCGAGCTTTTCGGTCTGCACCAGCCGGTCCTGCGCGGTACGCAACTCGTCGAGCGACTCCGACAACTCCCGCGTGCGCGCCTGCACCTGCTCGAACAAACGCACGTTCTCGATAGCGATGACAGCCTGGTCGGCGAAGGTCTGAAGCAACTGGACGTGATGATCGGCAAAAGACCCGGGTTGAACGCGCGTCACCGCGATGGCGCCGATCGAAACGTCGTCGTTCATCATCGGAGCAAACAAGATGCTTCGGAAGCCTCGCGCCCGCGCGATATCCCGAATCTCGTATGACGTCTTCTCGGTATCAGCGATCTGGTTAGCTTCACCGGCCTGCGCCATTTGAAACGGCGGGAAATCCGTAACGGGCATCGGGAAGCTGGTCCGCAACACTTCATCCGCGGCGGGGTTTGTCGGGGTGTACGCTTTGAGGTGACCGATACCGTCAATAAAACGGAAGACAGTGCTCGAGAACCCGCCGATGAGGGTATTGGCGCTTCTCGCGATGGCCTCAAACACGGGTTGCGCGTCCGATGGCGAACTGGCGATGACCTTCAGGATTTCGGCGGTCGCGGTCTGCCGCTCGAGTGCCTCGTTCGTTTCGTTGAATAACCGCGCGTTCTCGATGGCGATAACCGCCTGGTCGGCGAAGGTCTGCACGAGCTCTAGTTGGCGCTGGCCGAACGGTCCGGGTCCAGGTCTTCCCAGCAGCAGCACGCCCTGAACCGTGGCGTCGCGCATCAGCGGGACCGCTAGCACCGCCCGATAGGCACCGATCGTCGGCGCGTTGGCAAAGCTGTATTCCGCGTCAAGCTCGACATCCGCGACATGAACCGGTTTGCCGTCCATGAAGACGCGGCCGGTGATCGTTTCACGACCGGGCTTGATCGGGTGGGCATCCATGAAATCGACAAAGGCCTGCGTACAGCCGGATTCGGCCTGTAGCCGCATTACATCACCGTCGCGCAGGCAGATGATGCCCAGTGACCCGCCGCACAGCGACTTTGCTGACTCTATCAGCGTGGTCAGGACGGACTTCAGGTCGAATGCCGTACGGCTGATCACCTTTAGCACGTCGGCGGTCGCCGTCTGCTGTTGCAGGGATTCACTGAGATCGCGCGTTTTCGCCTGCACTTCGTCGAACAGGCGCGCGTTCTCGATTGCGATCACGGCCTGGTCTGCAAAGGTGGTCACAAGCTCGACCTGGCGTTCCGTGAACGGAACAGGATCGCGCCGCGAAAGACCAAAAGCCCCAATCGGCTCTCCGTTTAACATCAGCGGAACGCCGAGCATGGCACGCACATTTCCCATGCGTGCTTCGTTTTTCTCTTGATAGTCGGGATCGCTCCAGGCATCGGGAACGTGCACAACGCCTCGTTCGAGCGCCACACGACCGATCAGCGTTCCGCGATCGGCTCGAATAGCAGCCTTTTGCTCGTGCTCCCGGTAGGCTTGAGGCAGGTCCATCGTGCTTGCGGCGTAGCGATACACATCGCCTTCACGACGAAAAATCACGCCAACTGCAGCGCCGCAAAGCAATTTTGCCGACTCCGTCAGGGTGGTAAGGACCGAATCCAGATTGAACGCCGAGCGGCTGATCACCTTGAGCACGTCGGCAGTCGCGGTCTGCTGTTGCAGGGATTCGCTGAGGTCGTCGGTGCGCTCGCGCAATTCGTTCGAGCAGGCGGGCGTTTTCAATCGCAATCACGGCCTGACTGGCGAAGCTTGTCACCAGATCGATCTGCTTTTCCGAGAAAGCGTGCACGGCCTGGCGGAAGATGGCCAGCACACCGAGCAGTTTGTCTTCTCTCAACATCGGAACCAGCAGAAGTGTCCTGGCGCCGCCGAGTTCGACAAGTTCCATGATCGGCGGAAAGCGCGTCAGGTAAGCCGGCTCCTGCGTGACATCGACGACATGAACGACTTGCTGGGTTGCGATCAAGCCGTCCCAACGGATCAATCGGCGGCGGATAGATCACCGGATTGCGTGAAAAGGTTTCCGCGAACGCGGGCGGCAAATTGAACATCGATGACGCATCGGAAGCCCGTCATCTTCGTGGAGAACCAGCAAGTTGCCGAATTGCGCATCGCAGATGCCGGTCGCGCTGGCCAGGATCGTCTGGAACACCGGATCGAGCTCGCCGGGCGAGCGGCTGATAACCTTGAGCACCTCGGAAGTAGCGGTCTGATGCCGTAGTGATTCCTGCAAGTCGGCCGTCTTCGTATGCACTTCGTCGAACAGGCGGGCGTTTTCAATGGCAATCATCGCCTGATCGGCAAAGGTCTGTACCAGGTCGATCTGGCTTTTGGTGAACGGGCCGGGCTCGGGCCGCGTCAGCACCAGCACGCCTTCGACCTTGCCATTCCTGAGCATCGGCACGCCCAGCGCCGCACGAATTTTGTTCAGGGAGGCCGGAGACATTTTCATGTCCGGGTCTTCAAGAATGTCAGGAATAACCTCGATCTTTCCCGATGCGATGACGCGTGAGGTAGCCGAACCGCGGCCCGCTCTCGCCGGATTCGCCGCCCAATATTGCAGGAATTCGGGTGTGGTGCTGGACGCCGCCTTCAGCGGAAAGACGTCGCCTTCGCGAAGAAAGATCGAGCCCCGATTGGCACGACACAACTCGGCCGCGGATTTAATCAGCGTTTCGAGAACGGTTTGAAGATCGAAGGCAGAGCGGCTGATAACCTTCAGCACATCGGCGGTGGCAGTCTGCTGCGCAAGCGACTCGTCAAGCTTGCGCTTGAGATCAGCAATGACCTCGCGGGGATCGCCGGCAACGTTATCCGTCACAGTCAGTGTTCCAAATTATCAGCGGAGACGCTGGACGCTATCTCGGTTTCGATCCTGATACATCAAAGCATGACGGCCGGGCCACAGCTAGGGGTAGCCGGGCGTATGAGGGCTCAATTCGGCTTCGACCCCCCCACCACGGGGGCCGGCGCATTCGCGGGCGCCGGCGCGGCCGCGTTGGATTCGGCGGGCTTGGCGCTTCCGCCGGTGAAGCGCTCGATCATGTTGCGTACCGCGTCGCGGGTCTTGGGATCCTTCACCGCATCAAGCAGCGGTGCGGTCGCGGGCGAGCGCCGCAGCAGGCTGTCGGAGTTGGGAAAGATCAGCGGATCGTCCCACGGCCCCTGCACGACAAAGGGCAGTTCGAAGCCGGGCGTACCATCGGCCCCGGGCAGGCTGGCGACGCCTTTCATGTCGAATTCGCGCGCCGGCACCGAGGCCGTACCGGTCAGCGTGATGTGCGCCGGGCCATCGATCTGGACATCCTCAAGCGTGGCGATGCCGTCGGCGAATTTCAGCGCGACGGTGAGATTGCTGTAAGGCGTCGAACCAGACCGGAGATTGCCGGCGCCGGACAAAGGCCGCCGCTCCAGCCGCTTCAGCAGTTGCTCGGCATTGAAGCCCGCGATCGCGCCGTCATGGCCGGTCAGCGTCGCGGTGCCGTCGAGCGATTGCACCAGCCCGAATGGGCTCGAGCCGGAGGCGGCCAGCGAGACACCAAGATTGCCGCGGCCGGATAGTTTGTTGACGCCGAACAGTTCGCTGGCGCAGGCCTGCAAATCGACATCTGTAAACTGGAATTGCGCTTTCACTTCCGCGAATGTATCGGCCCGCGCCAGGGCGAATGAACCCTTGGCGATGCCGCCATAGATCTGGGCTTCGCCGACGCTCAAGGCGAGCGCGCCGTTGCGCAAGTTGGCGCCGATCGCCGTGCGGCCGAGTTTTGAGGGGCCGATCGTGACCCGCGCGGCGGAAAGGCGGATATCGAGATCGGTTGCCGACAGCGAATTCAGATCGAACAACTGCCGGTTCCAGTCATGCGCGCCGCTCGCGAGCAGGCGGAAGGTCGAGATATAGGGTGTGAAGTCGAGTGCGTCCGCAGCCAGCGTCGCCTGCAGCGACTGGCGGCCGGAATTCGCATAGGTCATCACGCCTTCGGCGACATTGCCGTCGAGTTCGACATTGACGTTGGTGAGCGCCACAGAGGCGCCGACGGCATTGGCGCGGGCCTTCAGCGCAAAACGGCCGAAGCCGCCGCTGCCGGGCGGGGCCTGCCCGGTCCATCGCAGCGCGTTGCGCAGCGAGGCCGAATTGATCGTGACGGTGCCTTCCATCATCAGGCTGGTGCGGTTGGCGACCGTGCCGTCGAAGGCGAGTTTCAGCGGTGCGCTGGCGAGCCGCGCCTTGAAGCCAGAGCGCTCGCCGGACAGCGCGGCCAGGAAGTCGCCGATCGAAATGCTGCCGTCGACGCGTTCGCCGCGCCAGTCGAATTGCCCCGTGGCTGCGAAGGAGCGCGAAATCGACGGCCATGCCAGCGATAGATCGATATTGCCGAGCGTCTCGTCGACCTGGCGCACCGGATCCTCATAGGTGAGCCTGCCATCCTGGATCCGGATTTCCGAGAACGATACCTGGTTGTCGGGCCCCGGTTTCATCGTGCGGGCGATGGTGCCGATAAACGGGGTCCAGTTACTGTCACCGTTGATGTCGCGGACCACCCGGATATGCGGGCGCAGCAACATCACGTCCGCGATCTCGAAACGTTGCAGCAGCAGCGGCAGCAGCCGCAAATTCGCCGTCAGCACGTCAACGGTCAGCGCGGGATCGGTACCAGCGCCGCCCCGCAAGCCGACGTCGTGGAAGGAGACATAGCTTCCAGGAAACACCGAAATCTCGGTTGAGCCCTTGATCACCAGATCGAGCCCGGTCACGGCGCGGATCTGCGCCTCGACCGCGGCGCGGAGAGCGTCACGGTTGAGCAGCCAGGATGATGCGATCATCGCGACCAGCGCCACGCCGAGAAGCGCCGCGACCGGCATCGCGAGGCGCCTTGTTCTTTGGGCCATCGTCAACGGAAAATCCAAGAAATATCCAAGTCTGGTTTGCTGGAACCGGATGCGGGCATCAGGGTCCCAAGTCTACCGCGTCCCAAGTTTACCGCCGAAATGGTGGCTCGGGGCGCCAAACGCCCGCCACCACCTAAGGACCGGCAACTTGATGGTTTTTCTTGACGCTTTCAAGGCCGGTGAGGGGAACGTCATACCGGGATGGTGCGCCAGCGCCAGACCTCGGATGCACAATTGTGCATCGGGGAATCTCGAGATTCTCAGGTGCCCAATTGGGCACCCATAGTTCGATGCTTTGCCTCGCCCTGGAATGACTGTGCCTCCCCGATCATTGACGCACTGCGAAGATTTCGCCTAATAGTTGGCGGGCGAGGTGAGCCGCATTTTCTCCATCAGGTCGTTATTCGCATGAAAAAAGTCTATCCCGACGCCAAATCGGCCCTCGACGGCATCCTCAAGGACGGCATGATGATCATGTCTGGAGGTTTCGGCCTCTGCGGCATTGCCGAGACCCTGTCGGACGCGATCCGCGACTCTGGCGTGAAAAACCTGACGGTCGTCTCCAACAATGCCGGTGTCGACGGGATCGGGTTGTCGCGCCTGCTCGAGACGCGCCAGATCAAGAAGATGATCTCGTCCTATGTGGGTGAGAACAAGCTGTTCGCCCAGCAGTTTCTCGCCGGCGAACTCGAACTCGAATTCAACCCGCAAGGCACGCTCGCCGAGCGCATCCGCGCCGGCGGCGCCGGCATTCCCGCCTTCTATACCAAGACCGGCGTCGGCACGCTGATCGCCGAGGGCAAGGAAGAAAAGGTTTTCGACGGCCAGAAATACATCATGGAGCGCGGCCTGTTTGCGGATCTCGCGATCGTCCACGCCTGGAAGGGCGATACGGCCGGCAACCTCGTCTACCGCAAGACCGCGCGCAATTTTAACCCGATGATGGCGACCGCAGCCAAGGTGACAGTCGCCGAAGTCGAGCATCTGGTGCCGGCCGGCGAGATCGACCCGGACCACATCCATACGCCCGGCATTTTCGTCAAGCGTATCATCGAGGTCGGCACGGCCAAGAAGCGGATCGAATTCCGCAACACGCGCCCGCGTCCCGCCCATTAATCCGATTCCGACAGGAGAGCCCCATGGCCTGGACCCGCGAACAGATGGCCGCCCGCGCCGCCAAGGAATTGCGCGACGGCTTTTACGTCAATCTCGGCATCGGCATCCCGACGCTGGTTTCCAACTTTATTCCTGAGGGCATCGACGTCTCCCTGCAAAGCGAGAACGGCATGCTCGGCATGGGACCTTTCCCATACGAGGGCGAGGAAGATCCCGACCTGATCAATGCCGGCAAGCAGACGGTGAGCGAACTGCCCTCGACCAGCTATTTCTCGTCCGCCGACTCCTTCGGCATGGTGCGCGGCGGCCACATCGATTTATCTATTTTGGGCGCGATGCAGGTTGCCGAAAACGGCGATCTCGCCAACTGGATGATCCCCGGCAAGATGGTGAAGGGGATGGGCGGCGCGATGGACCTCGTCGCCGGCGTCAAGCGCGTCGTGGTCGTGATGGAGCATTCCGCCAAGGACGGTGCGAAGCTCTTGAAGAAGTGCAACCTGCCGCTGACCGGCGAGCGGGTGGTCGACATGGTGGTCACTGACCTGGCCGTCTTCACCATCGACAAGCACGGCAATGACGGCATGGCGCTAATCGAACTCGCCGACGGCGTCACGCTCGACGAGGTGAAGGCGAAGACCGAGGCCGAGTTCCGGGTAGCGCTGAAGAACGCTTAAGTTTTTAGTTCCTCATGGTGAGGAGCACATCTTTGCGCGTCTCGAACCATGAGGCCTCAGCCGGGCTTTCATCTTTCGAGACGGCCGCATTGCGGCCTCCTTAAGATGAGTTTTGCAGTTTTCACGCGCCTCACCCATTCCCCTTGGCCGTCACCTCTTCCAGCCCGCGGTTGCGCGGTTCGACGCCCCAGGCCCACACCACCACAATCTGCACCACCACAAGTCCGATCATCAGCCAGACCACGCCCGGCAGTTTGTAGGAGGCCATCAGGCTACCCACGATGAAGGGTGAAACGACAGTGGCGCCGCGGCCGAAGAAGTTGCAGATGCCGTTCGCGCGTAGTCTGATCTCGGTCGGAAACAGTTCCGGCGTATAGACGCCATAGAGGATCGCGGTCTGAATATAGATCGCGACCACCAGCACGAAGCCGACGCTCAGCACGATCGCCGGATCGGAAGCTGCATCGAAACGGGCATAGACATACCCGCTGACGATGGTGAGGATGGAGGCGCCGATGATGCTCCAGCGCCGGCCGATCGCGTCCGACAAATAGGCGCCGAGCGCACAGCCGACCAGGGAAGCCACTGAGAGCACCAGCGTATAGGCGAGCGAGTTGGTGATGGTCAGTCCCTGGCGCAGGAAGAATTGCGGCAGGAAAATCACAAAGCCGAAGATCAGCGTGTTGATGGTGATCAGCACCCAGGAGCCGACGATCAGGCGCCGCAGCAGTGACGGCGTGGCCAGAAAGGTCTTGCCGGGCTGCGCGACTGGCGCGGGTGTTGTTACCGGCGGAAGCGGCTTGCCACCGGATGACTCCTGTTCGATGGCCTGCATCAAGGCCCCGGCCTCCTCAAGGCGGCCCTTCGATTCAAGCCAGCGCGGCGATTCCGGCAAGTTCTTGCGCAGATACCAGACGAACAGGGAGCCGAGGCCCGCGATAACGAACATCGGCCGCCAGCCGAAATTCGGGATCACGAGATAACCGAGCAGCGAGGTCACGGGAAAGCCCGCGACCACGATAAACGCCATCATCGACAGCCAGCGCCCGCGCGTGTTCGGTGGCACGAATTCGGTCAAGGTCGAGTAGCCGACCACGATTTCAGCGCCTAACCCGAGCCCCTGCACGAAGCGGCAGGCGATCAGCTGGGTCATGTCCTGCGCGAAAGCGGCGGCAAGCGAGGCGAGGCCAAAGATCAGGAGGTTGATCTGATAGGTGAAGCGGCGGCCAAAGGCGTCGCCGACAAAGCCGGTGATCAGCGCGCCCGCCGTCATGCCGACAAAGGTCAGCGAAATGAACTGAAGGTTTTCCGGCAGGGTCGAAAATTTCGACTGGAGCAGGGACGCCAAGACGCCGCCTGCGACATAGAGGTCATAGCCGTCGAAGAACATTCCGGCGCCGACCAGCCAAAAAATCCGATAGTGAAACGACGAGATCGGCAGCCGGTCGAGACGCGCGCCGGCGTTTACTGCAAGAGCCATGAAGTTTCCCCCGTTTATTCATTTTCATCCTGATGATGCCCGGCTGTACGATGCTTGCATCGCCAGGAGAACCATGAGGCCCGGTAGTGTCCCCATCCTTCGAGACGCTTGCTCGCGCAAGCCCCTCAGGATGAGGGGATAGAGGCGGCTACGACGGTAGCCGTTCGTTCAGTTCAGCCGCCGTTGTCCCGCCGTGTCACGGTACCAGTCGAACGGCGCGTCGCCGGTTGCGACCATGACGCTCTTGACGTTGAAATGATCGTCGAAGCTCTCGGTGCCGCATTCGCGCCCGACGCCGGAATCGCCGACGCCGCCCCAGGGCGAGGCCGGGTCGAGCCGGTGGTGATCGTTGATCCAGACGATACCGCACTTCACGCCGCTCGCGACCCGATGGGCGCGCGCGACGTCGCGGGTGCGGATCGCAGCCGCGAGCCCAAACGGTGAATCGTTGGCAAGCCGCAGCGCATCCGCCTCGTCCTTGAACGGCGTGACGGAAGTAAAGGGACCGAACACCTCTTCCTGGAAAATGCGCATGTCGGCCTTCACATCCGCAAACACCGTAGGTTCCACGAAATAGCCGTTCTCGAATCCGGCGATCTTCGCCGCCACGCCACCGGTGACGAGCTTCGCGCCGTCGTCATGACCGAACTGGCAATAGGACAATACGCGATCGCGCTGACGCGCCGAGATCACCGGGCCCAGTTGCGTCGATGGATCGGAGGGATCGCCGATCTTGATCGTCTCGGTCTTGGCTTTCAGTTTCTCGACGAACTCGTCGTAGATCGAGGCCTGCACGAGATGGCGCGAGGCGCAGATGCAGGTTTGCCCTGCGCCGATGAAGGCGCCGAAGGCCGCGTAATTGACGGCGCGGTCGATGTCGAAATCGTCGAACACCATCACCGGGGTCTTGCCGCCGAGCTCCATGGTCTGATGCGCGAACACTTTCGCCGCCGCACTTCCGGCGATGCGGCCGGCCTCCGTGCCGCCGGTCAAGACCAGCTTGTCGATATCGCCGTGCTCGGCGAGCATCTTGCCGGCGCTTTGCCCCAGGCCCAGCACGACATTGAATACGCCCGGCGGCAGGCCCGCCTCGGTGAAGATTTTGGCGAGCCGCAAGGTCGTCAACGGCGTGTATTCGGAAGGTTTCACCACGGTAACGCAGCCGCTTGCGAGCACCGCGGCCAGCGACTTGCACAGGATCATCAGCGGGTGGTTGAACGGCGTGCAGTTGGCGACAATGCCGATCGGCGTGCGCAGCGTATAGTTCAGATAAGCGCCTTCGACCGGGATCACGGAGTCACGTCGCGCCAGCGCCAGGCCTGCAAAGTAGCGAAAGAAGTCCGGCAGGCGCGAGAGCTGCGCGCGGGTCTCGTTGACCGGGCGGCCGTTGTTCACCGTCTCGAGCTTGTAGAGCTGGTCGAGATTGGCCTCGAACGCGTCCGCAAGCTTGTTGACCAACCGCGCGCGGGCGCGAATGTCCATGCCGCCCCAGGCCTTGCCTTCGAAAGCCGCACGCGCGCTTTTCATGGCGCGGTCGATATCCTCTCGCGTCGAGTTCGGGATCTGCGCGATCACTTCGCCGGTTGCGGGGTTGCGCACATCCAGCATCGCGCCTTCACCCGCTTCGATCTCGCGGCCGTCGACGAAATTGCCGTGGATTTCGATGGATGCCGAACCCGGCCTGGTTGAAATATTCATGTGTTTCGTTCCTCAACGATCACGGCATTGCGCTTGAGTGCGGGCAACACGCGTTTTTCAGTCTGGCCGATATGGGCCTTGATCAGGCGCTTCGCGCCTCTCGCATCGCGGCGCTGCATCGCCTCGATGATTTCGACATGTTCGGCGACCAGTCGTGTGGGATCATGATCCCTGATATTGGCGAGGCTGACGCGCACGAGGCGGTCCGCCTGCCCAATGAGGTCGCACAGGGAGCCTGCCATGCGGCGGTTACCTGAGGCGTCAGCGAGCGCGCAGTGGAAGGCGCGGTTATAGGCGATGAAGTCTTCATGATCGCCGGCAAAGCGCCTGAAGTCGTCGAGCGCCTGAAGCGTTTTATCAGACGCGTTCTCGATCGCTTCTACGACGCAGGCGGGCTCGAGCGCGAGGCGAAACCGTAACAGGTCGCGCGCATCCGACAACGAGATCGGATTGACGCGGTAACCCTGGCGGGGCTGGACGGTGACGAGATGCTCGCGCTCCAGCCGCAGCAGGGCTTCGCGGACCGGCTGGCGGCTGACGGCATAGCGTTCGGCCAGCTCCTGCTCGCGCATGTCGTCGCCCGGCGCGAGCCGGCAACTTAGAATATCAGAACGCAGGCTTTCATAGACATTGTCGCGCAGAAGCATGACGAAATCCGCTGAAATTCGTCCCTTTCTTACATTCGTGAAATATCACGTCAAGCGACGAGGGCTTGAAATGCTCGGATTTTGATTTATCAATCCGTTCCGCTGACGGCCCGCTTGTGAGCCAAAAACGTAGAAAGAGACCCGCATGGATCGTTTGTTCGCTCAAAGCACGGTGAATGCGGCGCTTTCGGGCGACGGAACGCCGCTCGTTCTGTTTCACTCCTTATTGTCGGACCGCGCGAGTTTCGATGCCATCGCGCCTGAGCTCGCACGCTCGCACCGTGTGATCGTTCCGGAATTGCCGGGTTTCGGCAGTTCGCAATCCGTGAGCGGTGGATTAGCGGCGGTCGCGGACCGGATGGCGGAAGCGGTGAGCGATGCTGCCGGTAGCCAACAGCCGATCGTGCTCGGCAATGGCTATGGCGGCTTTGTCGCGTTGCAGATGGCGATCCGGCATCCGGATCTCGCGAAAAAGCTCATTCTCGCCGATTGCGGCGCGGCGTTTTCGGAAGAAGGCCGGCAGGCCTTTCGCAATATGGCGGCGGCGTCCAAAGCCAAGGGACTTGCCGCGATCACGGATGTCGCGATGCGCCGGCTGTTCGCGCCGGAATTTCAAGCCGCCCATCCCGACATCATGCGCGACCGCCGCGAGGCTTTCCTGAAGACGGATCCGGAGGTGTTGCAAGCGGCTTGCGCGCAACTCGTTGAGCTCGATCTTCGTCCCGAGCTCTCGAAGGTTAAAATGCCGGTGCTGGTTTTGGTCGGCGAACATGACGAGGCGACGCCGCCGCCGATGTCGCATGAACTGGCGGCGCTATTGCCGGATGCACGGCTGAAGATTCTAACGGGTTGCGCGCATGTACCGCAATTGCAGGCGCCACAGGCCTTTCTTGACGCGATCGCCGATTTTCTCAAGTAATTCGGCTTCCGCTTACGAAGCGGATTTCGCCGCCGTTTCGATCATCGCCAGTTGTTCGGCCGCGACCAGATCGAACGGTTCGAACGAGCGTTCGGCCCGGGCCAGGATCACGGCGCCCTCGCAGGCCGCCACAAGGCTCGTCGCGACGGCGCGCGCCTTCTTTTTCGGGATCCCGCCTGCGACGAACAGCGCGGCCAGCTTCTCGCGCCAGCTGCGAAGGATCTCGGCTGCCCGCGTCCGCAGGTCTTCCAATTCCGCCGCCACCGTCACCGCGACGACAGCGCAGCCGGCGGAAAAATCCGATCGCGCCAGCACCGAGCGCCACAACGACAAAAAGCCCTGCGCGACTTCGCGCGCCGGCTTGCCGGAGAGACCGTCAAGCACGCCAAGCGCCTGGTTTGCGGCATGTTCGAGCGCGGCAAGAACCAGCTCGTCCTTGCCGCCGGGAAAATGATGATAGAGCGAGCCACGCGGCGCGCCGGACGCTTCAAGGATTTCGCTAAAGGACGCGCCCTGCAGGCCCTTCTTGGCCAGCAGCACCGCGGTGCGCTCGATCATGGTTTGCCTGATATTGCCAGCCAAAGCTTAGTTCCGCTTATATTCCTTGACTATGACGATTGTCATAGTGCACTATGATGGTCAGCATAGTCCCAACCAAGGAGCGCCGTCGATGCCGATGATCGATATCTACGCCACCGCAGGTACCTTCAGCGACCCGCACGCGCTCGCTAAAGAGGCCGCCGCCACCGTCAAATCGATCGAACAGGTGCCGGACATTCCCATGTTCCGCAAGAACACGGCGGCCTTTGTCCACGAACTCAAGGCAGGCAGCCTCTCCAACGTGGACGGCGACAGCAATTACGTTCGCGTGCAGGTTCTCACCAATCTGGGCGCGCTCGACCGGGAGAAGCAGATCGCCGTCGTAAGCCAGTTGACTGATCTCGTGGCCAAAGCTGCCGGCGACGACAGCCTCAAGCAGCGGACCTGGGTTCTGCTCACCGAGGCCGTCGAAGGAGGCTGGGGTCTATGGGGCCACGCGCACAAGAACGATGAGATCGTCACCGCGGCGAAGGCGGAGATTGCGAAGCTGAAAGCCAAGTAGGGCCGGTCTCTGAGCCTGTTGGCCTCGGCACCGCTGAACCTCCCCTTGAAAAGGGGAGGTGGGCCGATGCGTTGGCATCAGCCGCGAAGGGATCAGTCTCGAAAGCAGAACGCGCCAAAATCGATGCCCGTGTCACAATCTGTACATCGGCAGCGCTCAGATCCAATCCTTCCAGCGCTTGCGTCATTACAGTTGACCCTGTCGGTCCAAAGGACGACAATTTGAGGCAACTTGTCGTTGCACACATCACCTATCTTTCAACGGGCAGCCTGAATGATCTGAGTTGAAATCTAGAAAGGAGACAGCGATGCACGGGCCAAGCCTGCAGAAAACAAGTCTCGCCCTCCTGCTCTCGACTACTCTCGCTGTGCCGGCGTTGGCCGCCGAGCAAACCGTAACCACCGACATTGGCACACTCGATCAGGGAACCGCCGAGAAGGCATTTCCCGCCAAGCCGCCTTATTCGCCTTATGCCGGGCGCAATTTCCCCACCCGGCCGTTCTTCGGCGACACACATACCCATACCTCGTTTTCCATGGACGCCGGCGCCTTTGGTGCGCGGCTCGGTCCAAAAGACGCTTATCGTTTTGCCAAGGGCGAGGAAGTGATCGCCTCCAGCGGACAGCGCGCGAAGCTTTCGCGCCCGCTGGATTTTCTGGTTGTGACGGACCACTCGGATGGCATGGGATTTTTCCCGCAATTGATGGCCGCCGATCCTGTGCTGATGGCAACGCCGCAGGGACGGAAATGGTACGACCAGATCAATTCGGGCCAGGGAGCGACGGCCGCGATCGACATCATCACCAGTTTTGGCAAAGGCGAATTGCCGAAGGGTTTCCCGACACCGGGCACACCCGCCTACCGCAGCGCTTGGCGCGAGACCATCAAGGCGGCGGAAGAGGCCAACGATCCCGGCCGCTTTACGGCGTTCATCGGGTATGAATGGACGTCGAATGCCGGAGGAAACAATCTTCATCGCAACGTGATCTGGCGCGACAACGGCGCCAAGGCGAGCCTGATCGAGCCGTTCACCACCCAGCCGCCGCTTGGAAGTCCCAATCCGCGCGACCTCTGGAAGTGGATGGCGATGTGCGAAGAGAAAACCGGCGCTGAAATTCTGGCGCTGGCGCATAACGGCAATCTCAGCAACAGC
>CAVVZW010000227.1:0-3640 GCA_963752265.1 uncultured Alphaproteobacteria bacterium | reverse complement strand
TCCGGACAAGACCGCCAATACGCTCACCATTGCCGACACCGGCATTGGCATGGAACGGCAGGAGCTGATCGACAACCTCGGCACCATCGCCCGCTCCGGCACCAAATCCTTTGTGTCGCGCCTGAAGGAAGCCAAGGACGGTATCGGCCTGATCGGGCAGTTCGGCGTCGGCTTCTATTCGGCTTTCATGGTGGCGGAACGCATCGTCGTTACCAGCCGCCATGCCGGCAGCGACGAGGCGTGGACGTGGTCTTCCGCCGGCGGATCGGGTTTTGAGATTTCACCGGCCAACAAGGATGATGCGCAAACGCCCCGGCGCGGAACCAACATCGTTCTGCATCTGAAGGCCGACAAGACCAATTATCTCGAAGCCTACGAGATCGAGCGCATCGTCCGCGCCTATTCCGACAACATCCAGTTTCCGATCGAACTGGTCGACGACAAGGGCGAATCCAAACAGATCAATTCGGCCAGCGCGCTGTGGCAGCGGCCCAAATCCGAACTCAAGCCGGAAGATTACAAGGAAGCCTACAAGTCGATCGCCGGCGCCTTCGACGAACCGGCGATGACGCTGCATTACCGCGCCGAAGGGCGCTATTCCTATGCGGTGCTGCTGTTTGCGCCCTCCACCAAACCGTTCGATCTGTTCGACCCCGAGCGCAAGGCAAAGGTGAAGCTTTATGTCCGGCGGGTGTTCATCACCGACGATGCCGACCTGCTGCCGTCCTACTTGCGCTTTATTCGCGGCGTTATCGACAGCGAGGACCTGCCGCTCAATCTTTCGCGCGAGATGTTGCAGAACAATCCGCAGTTAGCTCAGATCCGAAAGGCCGTAACCGGCCGCATCGTCAGCGAACTCGAAACGCTCGCCGACAAGCAGCCGGAAGCGTTTACCAAGGTTTGGGATGCTTTCAGCACCGTTATCAAGGAAGGCATTTACGAAGACTTCGAGCGGCGCGAGAAACTTCTGGCCTTGTCGCGGTTTACGACCACCTCGGGTGAGGCGCGCACGCTCAAGCAATATGTCGCCGACCTCAAGCCGAACCAGACCGAGATTTACTTTCTGGCCGGCGACAGCATCGAACGGTTGAAGGGAAACCCTAAACTGGAATCCGCAACGGCGCGCGGCATCGAGGTTCTGCTCCTGACCGATCCAGTCGATGCGTTCTGGACGTCGGCGCCGCTCGATTTCGAGGGCAAGCCGCTGAAGTCCTTGAGCCAGGGCGACATCGACTTCTCGCTGATCCCGCTACTCGACGACAGCAAGAAGGACGAAAATAAGCCAGACGCCAATGAAGCCAACATCATCGCCGCGATCAAGCTGAACCTCGGAGATCGCGTTTCCGACGTTCGCGCGTCGCAGCGCCTGACCGTGAGTGCGTCATGTCTGGTTGCCGGCAGTCAAGGCCCCGACCGCGAGCTTGAACGGCTATTGGCGCGACAAAACCGAGGCCTCGCTACCAAGCCTATTCTGGAGATTAATCTTCGCCATCCGCTGGTCGCGGCGATCCCGCAAGCCGGCGACAACGCCGCCGACCTGTCGTTCCTGCTGTTGGAACAGGCGCAGATTCTCGACGGCGAATTGCCGCAAGATCCGGCGGCGTTTGCCAATCGCCTCAACCGCCTCGTGGTCAGCGGTTTTTCGAAGGGGTGAAAATTGGCGCGCGGATCAAACGTTGGCGCGAGGCACGGCGCTGCCGTATGATGCCTTCTCGTTGATGTTGGGACCGTCGCCATGCAGCACAAATTCGACCGCGCCGCCGAGGACCTCGGCAATTCGATTCATCTCGAACATGTCAATGTGCAGGTGCCGGATCAGCACCTGGCGATGCTGTTTTATGTGTCGGGGTTGGGGCTGACGCGCGATCCCTATTTGATGACGTCCGACGACAATATGTGGGTCAATGTCGGCCGCAGCCAGTTCCATCTGCCGAGCGGCGAGGCGCAGGTGCTGCGCGGCTATACCGCGCTCGTCATTTCCGGACGCAAGGCGCTGCTAGAACGGCTGGCATCCGTCGCGAAGAAGCTCGAAGGCACGAAGTTTTCATTCAAAGAATATAACGATTATGTCGAAGCGATCTGTCCCTGGGGCAATCGGCTCCGCTGCTTTGAACCAGACGCCGATCGCTTTGGACGTATCACGCTCGGCATCCCCTATGTCGAGTTCGACGTCCCCGCAGGCAGCGCCAAGGGCATCTGCGAATTCTACCCGAAGATCATGGGAATGCCGGCGCAACTGACGAATGGCGACCGCACTGCGGCCTCGGTGCAGGTCGGCAAGGACCAGCATCTCCTGTTTCGCGAGACCGACCGGCCGCAGCCTGAATATGACGGCCACCACGTCCAGATCTACATCACGAATTTTTCGGGACCGCATCGCGCACTCGCCGAGCGCAACCTCATCTTCAGCGAGGACAATCCTTATCAATACCGTTTTCGCGACATCGTCGATCTTGCGAGCGGCAAGCACCTGTTCACCGTCGAGCACGAAGTGCGCAGCGCCACGCACCCGATGTTCCTGCGGCCGCTGATCAACCGCAACCCAGCCCAGACCAACCGCACCTTCGCCGCCGGCCACGATCAGTGGCTCTGGGCGATGGGACCGGACCAATACGACGGTTAGCGGCTTGAGCAGGCAAAGCGGATGATCATCTTGTTGCCGTTTGGGTTGCTGTGCCTCCTCTGCGCCATCCTCGCCTGGATCGATATCCGCGACGGCATCATTCCCGACTGGCTCAATCTGACGATTGCCGGGCTTGGCCTGGTCAAGATCATGTTGACGGGTGATCTGTCGGCCGGGCTGGAGGCGATCGGCGAAGGTCTCGCCGTTGGCGGCCTGTTCTGGTTGCTGCGGCGGCTTTATTTTTCGTTGAGAGGAATTCAGGGGTTGGGATTGGGCGACGTCAAATTCCTAGCTGCAGCGGGAATTTGGGTCGGCGTCGCAGGAATTGCGCCTGTTTTGCTGATTGCGACGATAGCGGCATTGGCCTGCGCCGGCGCCGTACGACTCTCAGGTCGCGCCCTCACCGCCCAGACATCGCTGTCATTCGGACCGTTTCTCGCCGCCGGGCTGCTGTTGACCTCAGGCTTTCAGCAATACGGCTTCTGATCGCGCCGCGATCGCTATTGTTGCCGGTCAGGCCGCTGGCGCGCACTGACAGGCTGCGGCCTTCCAATATCGACGCCGACCGGTGCTTCGCTGCGGACGGCGGCGGAAGGTTGTGCGACGACAGCTTGCCCGAGGCCAGGCTGCGGCAGGGCCACCACAAAGGTCAGCTCGTTTTTCTGAAACGTCGTTTCGCGGCCCTGAACTGACTGGAGCTGCCAGCCCTGAAAATCTTCGCCGACCCGCAACCGGAGCACATTCTTGGTCGCCTGGTCGACAAAAATACCAAGCTTGTCTTCATCGCTTGAGATCGTGCCCACCAGCGAAAGCTGCGGCTTCTCGGGCTCCTTCGCTCTGGGAACAACCACCTTCGCCACCGTCACAGTTGAAGGAGGCGGCGGCGGCGGCCGGCGCGACGGCGAGAAGATCGGACGCTCGCGCGTATCAGAAAACTGCTTGAGCGGCATCGCCCACAGCGGATTGGCGCTCAGCGGGCGCTCGGCAGGCGCGTTCGGCGCGGCCGCCGGAACGGTG
>CAVVZW010000226.1:0-6130 GCA_963752265.1 uncultured Alphaproteobacteria bacterium | reverse complement strand
GGTTCACTTGCCAGACGCGGCCAAACAGATTGAAGTCGTTGACATAGTAACCACCCAGCGATGTTTGCAGGGCATTGAAGACGTTGGAGATTGCAAGCCCCAGCGCCTGGGCTTTTTCACGGTCTATGTCCAGATAGATCGACGGATTCGATGCGGTGAAGGGGGAAAAGACCCGCGTCAGCCTGGGGTCCTGGTTCGCGGCGGCGACCATGCCCTGAACCACGCTGCCCATATCCTCGGGCGGGCGGCCCTCCAGGTTTTCAAGCTGGTATTCGAACCCGCCGCTGGTCGACAGGCCAATGATCGGCGGCAGGTTCGCTGCCGCAAAGCTGGTTGACGCCCCAGGCCGGGCTTTCCACGGGAATGCCGGCCGCGATCGAGGCCTGGCGGGCGGGGTTCTGGCCCTGCGCAGCCGTGAGGATCTGGCCCATAATCACTTCCGAAACGCGGCCCGGCTCGATCCCCGCGCGCTCCAGCGCAGCCTTGATGGCGACGGCGCCGAGATCGTGGGCCGGCAAGGTGGCGAATACGCCGTTGAAACTTCCGACCGGGGTGCGGGCGGCACTGACGATGACGACATCGTCTGACATGGACATCTCCTGGGGCTTGAGGTCTTTTTAAGGGGGCGGGCGCCGGACTGGCAGGCCACTCTTCCTTGCATCCTGTTAACGTAGTTGAGGCATGTCAATTGGCCAGTGAGCAGAATTGCACGGCAGTGCATTCAAATTGATGGTCTTGGCGCTTTCCTGAGCCGCCTCCATGCTTTGGAATTAACCGTGCCGCACAAAACGGTAGCCGAACCGCATTGAAAATGCTTACGTTTGCTGCAATGCATTGGCTTTAGCCCTCCGGCGGTTCCGCAGGGTTCCCATTTATAGGTCCTTCTGTGCGAGCCCCCATGGCGAAATCAGACCAACCCACCACAATCAAGAAATACGCGAATCGACGGCTCTATAATACCGGCACGAGCACTTACGTGACGCTCGAGGATCTCGCCGCGATGGTGAAAGAGGGCGAGGACTTCCTCGTCTACGACGCCAAGACCGGCGACGACATCACCCGTTCGGTGCTGGCGCAGATCATCTTCGAGCAGGAAAACAAGGCCGGGCAAAATCTGTTGCCGACCACGTTCCTGCGGCAGCTGATCCGCTTCTACGGCGACAGCATGCAGATGGTGGTACCGAAATATCTCGAGCAGTCCATCGACACGCTGACGCGCGAGCAGGAAAAATTCCGCAGGCAGCTCACCGATACGTTCAGCGGCACGCCGTTTGCGCCGCTGGAAGAGCATGTCCGCCGCAACATGGAATTGTTTCAGCAGACGTTCTCGATGTTCAAACCGTTCGTGCCGCAGCGCACGTCGGGGCTTGCCGAACCCGAAAAGGTTCCGGAGCCTTTGCCGGAAGACAATATGGACGATCTGCGCAAGCAGATGAAAGAAATGCAGGATCGCCTCGATCGCTTGGCCAAGGAACCGAAGAAGGAAGAGTAGGCCTCGTTCCTCTGCTTTCCATGTAGCCGTCATGCCCCGCGAAGGCGGGGCATCCAGTACGCCGCGGCTTCTCAGTCTGGACATCAATGCCTCTGGAATACTGGATCGCCCGCATTCGCGGGCGATGACGAGTGAGCGCAACTCCGCCTTCTCGCGCCGCGCTTTTTGCGTCCGAGTTTTGCAAAATTCTTGCTCCCTCTTGAATGGAGGGCGCAGGGAATGCCGGATGCGCCAGGCGCACCCGCAGCCTTGCGTGCAAAAATAAAAAGCACGCAAGCAAGTCACCACAGGTTCGCCGGCACACCGGCATTCCCTGCGCAATGGTTTTAACGGCTTACTCCGCGCTCTCCCCGGTGATCGGGCGTTTTGTCACCGTCATTCTCGAGAAGCGTTAGCTTCGTGAGAATTTGACATCAGCGTCGAGATGTCAGGACCACACGGCTTCGCCGTCCGCTTGTCTCATCGCACGCCTTGCGAGGAGACCAGCGTCCACCGCTCCCTGCCCCGCGTTCGTGGCGATCGCGAGCCGCCCCTCCTAATGGGACAGGATGGCGCGAGCTCGTAAAGGTGATTTGCCCGACGGCGCAAGGTGAAAGTTTTTGGCCGAGCGATTGGATAGGTAGATCGCGTTGATTGGCTAAGGAAAGCCGGTGGTCGCGCGAAAACTTCTTACGCGCGATTAGGCAGCGCAGATTGCAATGACGAGCAAGGTCGTTGCGGCAAGGACGAAAAGCGGCATTTCTATCGGTCGCAATTTGGAATATTTTGCAGGCATCTGCCAACGCGAGATGCCATGACCGAGCAGCGCCACGTCAAATTATTTCGTAACGGCCGCAACCAGGCAGTCAGGATTCCCGTGGAATTCGAGCTCCCGGGTGATGAAGCCGTTATGCACCGCGACGGAGAGCGGCTAGCGATCGTGCCAGTTCGTAAACGTGGCTTAGTCGCCTTGCTCAAATCGATGAAGCCAATCGGCGAAAGCTTTCCCGATGTGACCGATCCGTTGCCGCCTCCGCAGCGCGTGTTTTGACACGTTATATGCTCGACACCAACATCATTTCCGACCTGATTAAAAACCCGCACGATAAAGCAGCGAAGCAAATCGCCAGCCACGGCGAACAGAATATCTGCACCAGCATTCTTGTGGCGGCAGAGCTGCGATATGAATGCGCCAAGAACGGCTCGGCGCGATTGCTGAAGGCGGTTGAAGACCTTCTTGCCGAAATCGATACGCTCGCCTTTGATGTGCCGGCTGACGTTGAATACGGCAGGATTCGAGCGGAGCTCGAAGCTGCCGGAAAAACTATCGGGGGAAACGATCTGTTGATCGGCGCGCATGCCTGCGCGACTGGGGCCACCATCGTGACCGCCAATGCTTCCGAATTCACACGTATTCGCGGTCTGAAGGTCGAGAACTGGCTGGCCTAAAGCATGTTATTTGCCTGCAGCATAAAGATGCTGCTGAAATCCCGAAAATGCATCGCGGACGACCGGCGCGCTGCCGAGCTGACGCGAAGCATCATTCCCGCGCCGCATTTCGCGTCCGGGCCCTAGACGAATCGCATGTTCATCAACCGCTCGGCGTTGCCGACCATGATCTTGTGCCGGACCGCGGGATCGAGACCGAGATCATCGAGCGCCTTGATATGCGCGGGGATCGGCGCCAACGGCGCATCGCTCGCAAATACGACGCGGTCTGCGCCGAAGAACTCGAGACCGCACGGCAGACCGTAACGGCCGCCGAACATCGCGGTGTCGGCGTAGAACTCCTTGAAATACTCCAGATGCGGCCGCTTCAGCGAGGAAAGTACCTTGGTGTGGTCCTCCTCGATCGTCCGGGCGCCCAACACGTCCATGCCCGCGCCGATGCGACCATCGAAGAAAGGAATCATGCCGCCGCCGAGGTGGTGGGTGATGATCTTGAGCTTGGGATGGCGATCGTACAAGCCGTCGAACACGAGCCGTGCCATCGCCACAGTGGTCTCATAAGGCCAGCCGAAGCACCACCACATCTCAAAGCGGGATCGCGACTCGGAGGCATAATCCGGCATGCTCGACGTGCGCGCCGGATGCAGCCATATCGGCAAATCGTGGGCGGCCATCGCCGCAAAAAACGGACGGAAGCGCGGCTCGTCCAGCGGATGGCCGGCAATGTTGGTGAAGGTCTGGACCCCGCGCGCGCCCATCTTGATGGCGCGGTCTGCTTCGGCGATGGCGGCGTCGACATCGTGCATCGAGACTGCGGCGGCAAACCCCGGGAAGCGGTCAGGGTGCTTGATGCAAAGCTCCGCCATGGCGTCATTCGCGACACGGGCCAGGTTTGTCGCCACTTCGCCTTCGGCAATGTCCTCGATCGGAGGATTCGGCAGAGAGATGATCTGCCGATAGTCGCCGATCGCGTCCATGTCGCGAAAACGAAGATCGAGATCGAACAGCTTTTGCACGGTCCGCAGCCGCTTGCCGATGCTGCCCAGTTTGGGGGAGCCGCGCTCCAACTCCTGGAAGAAGCGAGACGGCAAGATGTGGGTGTAAATGTCTACGATCACGGCCGGCCTCTCGCGCGCTTGCTTCTGTTATGATGGCCTAAGGGTTGCTACTTGAGATTAGCTGAAGGTCGAGGATAGGAAATGCTCGACGTTGATTGGGGTTATCACCTAAGGAGGCCAGTGTGATCAAGTCGAGAAATGTTGACGTCGAGGCTTTGGTTGTAAGTGCCATCGAGGGCAAGCAGGTTTATGGCGGCAATATCCTGGTCAAGCCGCTTATCAAGGGCGATGAGATGACATTCCTCGAGATCCACTATGCGGCGGGAATAGGCGCCCCGCTTCACACCCACACGCACGAATTGATTGCCTACGTTGTGAAGGGCAAAGTGAAGTCGACTGTCGGTTCGGAGGAATTCACCATGGGACCCGGCGATGTTTGCCGCCACCCCAAAGGGGTCCTCCACGGGCTGGAGGCCATCGAATACTCCGTCGTGGTCGAGATCAAATCGCCGGCGCCTGACATCGGCGCCTTCTTCGCGATACGAAAATAAAGACCGGCTCGCCGTGGCGACACGCAGGGCCCTACGGCGTTTGCGTCGCGACAAGATCAAGGGGGGTCATTGCCAAGGCGAGTTTGTAGCGACCCATGATTGAGTTTTCCTGGGCACCCAGAAGATTAAGTGCGGGAGAAGCGAACCGGTCCGCGACCACGTTTTGCACGACTTCGGGATCGTAGCCCGACAGCAGAATGATCCAGTCGGCGGCGGCGTCCGATCCACGAATTTGCTGCTCTGTCGTCAGCGCGCTCGTTCCCGGCGTGTCGGTCATCAGGAGATGAGCGCCGGTCAGTCCCGGCTTCGACGCCAAGTCGCGAAGCGCGGCGGCCAGCGCCGTCTTCATTCCCGCTTCCTTTCCGTCCATCGGAGAAAGTCTGATCGTCACGAGCGAGCTCGCAACCCCGCCCCCAAAACTGGCGAAGATTCGGCATTGGCTGCGGACCATGTCGAGATGATGAGGCATCATCTTGGTCGACCAAGGGGTGGGTGCATTGAGCCGGTCGAGATATCCCTTCGAGGTGAGGGTTTCGTACCGCTCCAGTTCGTAAAGAACGAAGAAGCCTTCGGCATCGCGCATGCTGGTCCACGCGATCCCGCCGAAAGCCGGGAATACTCATCCGCTCCGGAAAATGCTCGTGCGAGTGCCAATCGCCGAACTCCGCACGTTGCTCGGGCGAAACGTTCCACCACATCGCGACGGCTGCTTTTCCCAACAGCGGCATGTCTAATCCTCGAAGAACACTGTCTTATTTGTACCCCGCGGCTGGCCGAGCGCGCAGGCGGCTCGCAGACGCTCAACGGTTATCATCTAACAAATCATAAAACACCAGTTGATTTTCATTTTACCTTACGATCATATCCCCGTAGACGCCTTGACCGATACGCGACTGGAGGAAATTCGGATGACTGGAACGATCCTGGTCCTCAACGGACCGAACTTGAACCTGCTCGGCGTGCGCGAACCCGAGATCTACGGCCGCGACACGCTCGAAGACATCAAAAATCGCTGCATCGAGCAGGGCAAGAAGCACGGGCTCGAGGTCGACTTCCGGCAGTCCAATTCGGAAGCAACCTTGATCGACTGGCTGCACGAAGCGCGCGGCACCAAGATCGGCGTGGCCATCAACCCCGCGGGATTTTCGTTTCACTCGATCGCTCTGCTCGACGCCCTGAAGATGTTCGACGGGCCGAAGGTCGAGGTTCACATCACCGACATCCACAAGCGTGAGCCCATGTATCAGAAGTCGCTGATGTCGCACGGCGTCACCGGTGTGATCGCCGGCCTCGGCGCCACCGGTTACGTGCTCGCCATCGACGCTCTCGCTGATTTTGCGAAGGCGGGCAAAGCCTGATCGCGTGTTGATCACCGATAATTTGAAAATCGGGAGGGGCAACTGGCTCTATAGAGACGACGATTTGGCGCGATCTCGATCGGATCAAGCGGCGCTTTGGGCGGCGCCTTCGATCGCACAGGGCAAGAAGACGAGCCTGAGGTTCGGCGGGCAGTTTGCCGACAGCCATCCGTCCTCGAAGGCCATGGAAGAAGCTTGCGCGGAGATCCGCCGGCAATCCGACGGGCGCATCGACATCCAGTT
>CAVVZW010000225.1:0-26934 GCA_963752265.1 uncultured Alphaproteobacteria bacterium | reverse complement strand
TCCGGATTGGGACCATGCGATCGTCCTTAAGGGTGTGAGAGACGAGATTTGGCATCTTGATCCGGATATCGGCATACTGGTTGATCATTACGAACGAATGCCCAACGTTACGACCGTGTTGGTTACACAGCTGGTCAATCGGGTATTGGAGCTGCTGAATTCGAAAGAGGCCGTCGTTGCCATGAGCCATCGGACCGCGGAGAGGGCGCGCATCGAATTCTCTGGAGAAGCTTTCGGATCGGAATTCTGGGAATCGGTAGTGGCCAAGGCCCAGCAATCCCGGCATAACCCCCAACCGCGCATCGCCGAGCTAACGGCTTCACTACAAAATTGCACGTTCGACCAAGAGTCGTGGTCCCGGGTTTTCGAAAGCAGCTCGCAACCCAGGCCTCTTCTGGACACTGGCGAAAGCACCGTCGCCGAGCTTGGCGGGGCCGTCATCAATCTGGTAGGCCGCGCGCGGGGCCTGGCGGACTGGTCTGTTTTCGCACGATATTACAGCGCGGGCGCCCCCGAAACGATCTTCGACAAAACACTCGTCGAACTGAGTGACGTTTATCTCGCTGGCAAAGACCATGAATTAGGGCCAGGCTCAAGAAGATGGGTTGGCTCGATCTCCGCTGCCTTGACGCGCTTTCCAAAGCTACATGCAATGGCATCCCGAAGCTACCGGATTGCGCTCAAAGTTCGCAAAGCACTGGCTCCGTCACGCTCAGTACAAAACCGGCTGGGTCGGATGCGAAAATTGAACATACCTCGCGACGGAGAATACTCATAATTTCGCATCACCCGCTACTTTCACAAACATCACGCCATGCCGTGCAAATCGTTCCGGGTTGCAGGGCGAAAAAGAGGCTGCGTTATAGAAACGACGGGAGGATTGCGCCTCGAAATGCCAACGCATCGTGGATCCCGACCCGATCGCACCTACGTCGCCAAGTCCTCGAACCAGCCAGATGAGGATAACCGATCAAAAATCCGAGCACGGCCCCCCCGTTCATTTATGGATTTACAATCATTCGTTTTATGGCATCAGCGATCAGGTCGAGTACTTCGTAGACGCATTTCGGCAAAACGGTTACACCGTTTCGGTCGGACGGAAGCCAGAGGATATGGCGCTCAACGTGGTGATCGAGAATTTTTCATCACAGACCCGCGATACACTGATCGAATTTTGCTCCCGAACGCGAAAGCGCGTCGCGGTCATCATGACCGAACATATCGATTTTGTCGCGCGTCGAATCCTTATCCATGGCGACCCGTTGTGGAACGACAACGACTACATGCATCCCGCGACCCAGGTTGAGCGTGTGAAATGCCTGATGAGCTGCCAGCCGTACATCAAGTTTTTCATGGTGCTCGGCGATCTTCCGGAGTTACGAAATTTTGCCGATATGATGATTGGCGCCGATGTACGTACAATTCCCTTTCCCAGGATCGATCACCACGATCAGAGTGACGAGACGCGGCGGCTGAAATATGACCTTCTCTTCACGGGATATGTCACTGAATATCGCGAAAGACTGCTGGCGGAGGCAGCCTTGCCAGGATTATTACTTGCGTCTCCGCGGAAGTTCGTTTCGCGCAAGAAGCGCGATCAACTCAACCGATTCACAAAGCTTGTCCTCAACCTTCCGCAGCGGGAGGGCTGGCAGTGGCTTTCGGTGATGCGTGTCATGGCGGCGCTTCGCTGTGGGCGGGCAACGGTGTCGCTCGGAACCCATGATGCATCGCGCATAGCGGCGTGCACCTATCAACTCGACCTCTACAATTCCAGCTGGAAAGACAAGCTGAAAAGCTATGTCGCAGACTGGGCAACGGCTTACCACGAGATGTATGAGGGCTATTGCCGGATGGCCGGGGACTTCGAGCAGACACATCCATTTCCGCATGACATGATGGAATATTGGGCGATCACGGATCGGGTGCGAACCGAATCACTCTCTGCCGACCTGCGGCTCCCGGCACTAGAGGACTTCGACCGAGGATGAAAAAGCGGATTTCACTGCTTCTCCCTACGCGGGGCCGCCGGAAACTCGCGGAACGATTCCTTAGCAGTGTGGCCGCGCAGAGCGCGCATCCCGAACTCATCGAAGTGATCGTTTGCGTCGACGAAGATGACATCGAAAGTCATGGCATCGCATCTGATGAACTCGCGCTGAATGTTATCGTCGTGCCCCGGCAATCCATGGGCGGCTATAATGCGATCTGCCTCGCGCATGCCACCGGCGAAATCACGATCGCCGTCAATGACGACATCATTGTACGGACGCGGGGATGGGACGAGAAGGTGCGTGAACTGGACGCACGGTATCCGGACGGCGTCTATCTTGGTTATGGTAACGATCTCTTCAAGGGTGCAAAACTCAGCACGTTTCCCATCCTGTCGCGTGAAGCCTGCCGGGTGCTGGGGGAGCCGTACCCTCGCATCTATATGGGCGCCTTCATCGACGTACATTTGATGGATATTTTCCGACGATTGGAAAAACGCGGCTATGCGCGGATTGCCTACGCGGAGGATATCGTGTTCGAACACCTCCACTATCGCAAGATCGCGGAAGCCTTCGATGCAACTTATGGCGAGCGTTTGCGGTTTGGAGACGACCAGACGTTCATTGCACTGATCGATTCGCGCAGGCTCGAGGCAGATCGGTTGTTGGCAAGGATCTTCGGCAGAACCCGGCCACCGGTCCGCTCCGTTCCGCCAATCATCCGGCCGACAAGCGCTATTGGAATAGTACCTCTCTGCATCCGCAGGTTCTTTTTCGACCGTGATCTGCCGCTCGGCTGGCGAAGCTATCTCTGCGCATGGATGATCGGACGTTACTACTTCAGCAAACTTCGTGGAATAGGTTGAAATCGAGATTGGATGAACGGCGAACCGCGCATGATCGTCTATCGGCATGGCATCTTCGGGACTTCGCGGGGCTAGATTGCGGCGTCTGTGGCGCTACGCCGGCTAACTATCGTCATTCGCGGGCACACCGGTTATTTTTCCGAAAGTCCGGTTATTTTTCCGAAAGTGAGCAATATTGACCACTGCCGGGTAAATCGCGGTGGCAGATTGCTGTCACACCAACGGCCATCGGCTGAAGTGGGAGTGGGCCAGTCCTTCGGCGAGGGATGACTGAGCGCGGCTAAAGGTAATTCGGCTAGGGAACTGGGGGATGGATGCACTCTTTGTAACCCCCGATTCGTCGGCGAAGGCCTATCAGGGCCTAGCCAAGACGTTTTCGGCCATTGAGCCTCCGACGTGGTCCCTGCTGCTCGCCGAATCCTGCCGCGCCCGGGGGTTCAAAGTGGGTATTCTCGACAGCGATGCCGAGCGATTGTCGCTGCAGCAGACCGTTAAACGCGTGCGAGATTCCGAGCCGCGCATCGTGGTGCTGGTTTTGTACGGGCAGAACCCGAATTCCGGCACCACAAGCATGATCGGCGCCATTGAACTGGCCGGGGCTTTGAAGGCCGCCGGCACGTCGGCACCGATATGTTTTGTGGGTTCGCACACCAGCGCCTTGCCAAGGGAAGTGCTGGCCTATTCTTGCGTGGATATCGTCCTGCTCAATGAGGGTGTCTATGCGTTGCACAATCTGCTGCGTTCCAATCTTGGGGACGATCTGCGATCGATTAAGGGCATCGGCTACAAGGCTCCGGGCGGCGCAGCGCCCGGCCTGATCCTGAATCCACCCGAAAAGGTTGTGCCGCAATCCCGCATGGATGTCGATCTGCCCGGCTATGCATGGGACTTGCTGCCCTACAACGAGCGACCGCTCGATCTCTACCGCGCGCACTTTTGGCACGCCGCGTTCGATCACGACAAGCGAACACCGTTTGCGGCCATCTACACCTCGCTTGGCTGCCAGTTCGCCTGCGATTTTTGCATGATCAATATCGTCAACCGGGTCAATAATGACGACTCAATCAATGCCTCGCATTCGCGTCACATGCGATTCTGGAGCCCGCAATGGGTCGCCCGCGAAATGCGCAAGCTCGCGGAGATGGGGGTCAAAACGCTGCGCATCAGCGACGAGATGTTCTTCCTGAACCGCAAATACTACCTGCCCATTCTCGAAGACTGCATCGAGTCCGGATATGGCTTCAACATGTGGACCTACTCGCGTATCGATACCGTGCGGGCGAACGCGCTCGAAAAATTCAAGAAAGCGGGCGTCAATTGGCTGGCACTGGGAATCGAGGCCGGCAACCAGGTGGTCCGCCAGGAAGTCTCGAAGGGCTCATTTCAGGAAGTCAACATCCGGGACGTCTGCAAGACCATCAGCGGCTCGGACATCAACATCATCAGCAATTACATCTTCGGCTTTCCCGAGGACAATCACGATACGATGCGGGAGACCCTGGACCTCGCCCTCGAGCTCAATACCGAGATGGCGAACATGTATCCCTGCCAGGCCCTGCCGGGCAGTCCGCTTTACCGCACGGCCCACGAAAATGGGTGGAAATTGCCAGACACGTTCGAAGGATTCGCGTTCCTGTCGTATGAAAGCGCTCCACTCCGGACCAGGCATCTTTCCGCCGCCGAGGTCCTGAGATTTCGTGACGACGCCTGGCAAACCTATTTCAGGAACCCGTCCTATCTCTCACGAATCGAAAAAAAATTTGGCGTCGCAGAGCGGTGCAATATCGAGCAAATGTCGGAAATCCGGCTGAAGCGACAACTGCTGGGTGATTGACCGAACGGCCCCGGCGTTCAGAGCCACCGCGGATCGACAAGCTTGCGACCGCCATCCGGCGGCACCGGGAATACAGGGTTTTCTTCCGGCTGCCCGTACCTGAAAGGACCACCTGCGAGTGATCATAACGAGAACTCCATACCGTGTTTCATTCTTCGGCGGTGGCACCGACTATCCTGGATGGTATCGGGAGCATGGGGGAGCGGTGCTGGCAACGACGATCAACAAATATTGCTATATCACATGCCGGCGGCTGCCGCCGTTTTTCGCGCACAAGCACCGCATCGTCTATTCGTCGATCGAAAGCGTTTCGCAGATCGATGAAATTCAACACCCGGCGGTGCGGGCGACGCTGCAGTGGGCAAACGTGACCGAAGGGCTGGAAATCCACCATGACGGTGACCTGCCGGCTCGGTCCGGCCTTGGGTCGAGTTCATCCTTTACCGTCGGCCTGGTTCACGCCCTGCACGCCCTTCGCGGAACGATGACAAAAAAAAGTCAATTGGCGAACACCGCGATCCACATCGAGCAGGATCTGCTTCGGGAGTGTGTCGGATCACAGGACCAAATACTCGCAGCCTATGGCGGCCTGAATTACGTGCGATTCATTCCCGACGGAACGTTCGATATAGTACCGGTCATAGCGCCGCACAGCCGAAAGCGGGAGCTATCGGCTCATTTGATGCTGTGCTTTACCGGATTTGTGCGACTCGCGTCGGAGGTGGCCAAATCCCAATTGGCAAATATGGCTTCCAATCATCAGCATCTGAAGCGGATGGAGCGGATGGTGGAAGACGGGTTGGAGATTTTCGCCAATTTATCCGTCCCGATCGAGTCCTTCGGAACACTTCTGCACGAATCCTGGCAGGCCAAGCGTTCCTTGTCGAAGCTGGTAACGACACCCGAAATTGATGAAATCTATGAAGCAGCGCGCGGCGCTGGCGCCATCGGAGGAAAACTGCTGGGTGCCGGCGGCGGCGGATTCATGCTCCTCTTCGCCAAGCCGGAGCACCACGGCAAAATTCGCGAGCGGCTGGACAGATTGATCCACGTCCCGTTCGAATTCGAGGATTTGGGGAGTCGTGTCGTGCTATACGAACCAAACGGCCTGTGAAGCGAGACCCTCGATGGTCGATACTATCGACTATCGGAATGGCGCGGGACAACCGGGTTTTACCGGACAGAGCAAATGATAGCTGTGCCTACGGCGTTAAAAACTGGCTGAGGTCCTATCCTGATGAGCAACAACGTCGACCTTCAGGACAAGGCCAGATGGGTGTGGCGCGAAAGCCTGGCAATTCACCGCCGCGCGCCCGAGACCCGCATAGCGTCCTCGCTTTCGGTCATCGAGATTTTTGTCGCGCTATATTATGGCGGAGTTCTCGAAGTCCGCGCCTCCGATCCGCGCTGGGAAAAGCGAGACCGCTGCGTCATCAGCAAGGCGCATGGCTCGATCTGCATGTATCCAATTCTGGCTGATCTCGGATTTTTCCCGGTCGAAGAACTCCAGAGGGTCTGCAAGGCGGGCGGCATTTTGGGCGGGATTCCCGATCCGATCATTCCCGGCTTTGAAACAATCAACGGCTCGCTCGGCCACGGGCTCGGAGTCGGTACGGGCATGGCGCTAGGTCTCAAGCGCAAGGGCAGCAAACAGAGCGTCTTCGTGGTCTCGGGCGATGGCGAACTTCACGAGGGGGCCAATTGGGAAGCAATCATGTTCGCCTCTCATCATAGGCTAGATAATTTGCACCTTATTGTCGACAACAACAGCATCAGCATGCTGGGGTTTACCGACGATATCGTCTCGCATGACGGACTGGTCAAACGCCTCGAAGCATTCGGCTGGCAATGCGCTGAGGCCGATGGTCACAATTCGCTTGAGGTGCGGGAAAAGCTTATTGAGCTCAAGGCGACGGCGAATGGTCAGCCCAAGGCGCTCGTCGCTCGGACCCTGAAGGGACGAGGTGTTCCGGGCCTGGAGAACGAGGCGTTGTCGCACATTCTGACGCCAAAGGCCGAACTGATCGATTCGCTGCTGGACGCCGCCGATGCCCGTTAAGCCACGGGCGATGCGCGATGCACTGCTCGAGCGGATTCACGATGCGATGGCGTCCGACCGGGATATATTTTTCGTCACAGCGGACTTCGGATCTCCGGTGCTCGACCGCATTCGCGCCGATTATCCACAGCGTTTCGTCAATGTCGGCATTGCCGAGCAAAACCTTATCAATGTTTCGGCGGGCCTTGCGCTCGAGGGCTACAAGGTCTTTTCCTATGCGATCGCTCCTTTCATCGCCATGCGCTGCTTCGAGCAAATTCGCGTCAGCCTGGCGTTGCTGTCCAAGGTACGTCCGATGAACGTCAACCTGATCGGGGTTGGCGCCGGCTACAGCTATGTGGTTTCCGGGCCGACACACCAATGTTACGAAGACATCACGCTGATGCGGGCATTGCCCAATTTTCAGTTCATGTCGCCTGCAGACCATATCACCGCGGAATCGCTTTTTGGCCGATGCGTCGATGAGCTGGGGCCAAAATACCTGAGGCTGGATGCGCAGGTGCTGCCGGTTATCTACGGCCACCAGGCGCCGGACATCGCCAACGGGTTCAACGTACACCGTCGGGGCGAGAAAATTTGCTGCGTCGCCACCGGCTATATGCTGCACACGGCTTTTGCCGTTGCCGACCAATTGCTGGAGATAGGTGTGAAGGTCGGCGTGATCGATCTGTTCGACCTTGCACGCTTCAAGAGAGCCAATCTGCGCCAGGAGCTCTTGCCTTATCAGGCATTGGTCAGCATGGAAGAGGGATTTGCCGGTCGAGGCGGCCTTGATGCCCTGCTTTACGACTTCATGGGGCACAATGGTATCGATGCGAAATTGCTCAATATCGGCGTCGAGGGAGGATATCGCTTCGATCTCGGAACCCGCACGGAATTGCATGAGCAGGTCGGAATCGGGCCAGAGGTCGTGACTCGCCGGCTGATAGATTTCCTCTCGAGCCAAATGACGGTCAAAAACTACCAATGCGACGTAATGTGATGAGATTTCCTTTAATGCGCAACAACATCCCGCGAGAAGATCTCGATGCCGTCATCGAGCATTTGAAACAGGACGATCCTATTCTTACCAGTGGACCCCAAGTCCAAGCCTTCGAGCAGGAATGGAACGACTGGCTGGGAACCAAATACAGCGTGCTGGTCAACTCCGGCTCGTCTGCAAATTTGGTGACCCTCGCCATTCTCAAGATCCGGCATCCGGACGGCGGGGAAGTCATCGTGCCGCCGCTGACCTGGGTTTCCGACATCGCGTCGGTCTTGCAGAACGGCTTTACGCCGGTTTTCGTCGATATCGAACCGACCACACTCGCGATGAACCCTGCAGCGGTGATCGATGCCCTGACCGAAAAGACCCGCGCCGTATTCATCACTCACGTACAGGGCTTTAACGCGATCACGGATGAATTGCTGCGGCGCCTCGAGGCTGCCAGAGCTCCGTTGATCGAGGATGTCTGTGAGGCTCACGGCGCGACCCACAACGGTCGAAAGCTGGGTAACTTCGGCTGGATTTCCAACTTCTCCTACTACTATGCCCATCACATGACGACCATCGAGGGCGGCATGATCTGCACTAACGACCCTGAAGTTTATCAAACCGCGCGAATGCTCAGGTCGCACGGCATGGTGCGCGAGTCGAACGCGCAGTCCATCAAGGATAGATACGTCGCGGAGCATCCGGACCTTAATCCCGATTTCATCTTCGCCCACCCGGCATACAATGTACGGAGCACGGAGATCGCAGGCATCCTCGGCCGGCAGCAACTCCGGAGGCTGGACAGCAACGTCCAACGCCGCACCGAAAATTTCTTTCGCTTCCTGGCCCGGATCAATCCAGAGAAATTCCGCACCGACTTCAAGACCGCGGGCTCCAGCAACTATGCCTTCAATCTGGTGCTGCGGGATCCGGATATGGACTTTGCCGAGCGTCTGATGGCGGCCCTGCGCAAGGCCGGCATTGAATTCCGCAGGGGCAGCGCGGGCGGAGGCAATCAGCTGCGCCAGCCCTATTTGAAATCCATATTGCCGCCCAATCACTATTTGCAGTTTCCTCAGACGGACCACATTCATTTTTACGGCTTCTATATCGGCAATTTTCCCGATCTTGAGATCGGTGAAGTCGACGAGATCTGCGACCTGATCAACTCGGTCAACTAGGGCAGGAGCCGATGCAGGCGATCATTTTGGCGGGGGGAAAGGGAACACGGCTTCGTGCCGCGGTACCTGCTGTGCCAAAACCTATCGCCCCCATTGGAGGGCGCCCTTTCCTGGAGCATCAGATGGCCTATTGGGTGGCGCAGGGTGTCGACCGGTTCATTGTTTCGGTTGGCTACAAGGCGGCGCTGATCATGGACCGTGTCGGCAGCCATTTTGGCGATGTGCCGGTTGATTATGCGATCGAGGACCAGCCGTGCGGAACCGGCGGCGGGCTTTTGCTGGCCATGCAGCGCTTGAAGTCGAATGCGCCTTTCCTGGTCTTGAACGGCGACACATTCTTTGATTTGCCGTTATCGGATTTGCGTGGATTTCATCATTCAAAAAACTCGGACTGGACCTTGGGACTGTTTCTAACCAACGATCCAAAGCGCTATCTGGGTGTCGAACTGGACAATGATGGACGTCTGATTTCGCTGGCCGCTCCCTTCGCAAAGCAGGAGGTTTGGGCCAATGGCGGCGTCTATTTGATCTCTCCGGGGGTGCTCAGCCACATTGCCGAAAGATTCAAGGGCGAGGTTTCGCTCGAGGGCGAAATCATTCCGGCCTTGCTTGCACTAAACTCGGCGCTCTACGGAATTCGTCATATTGGCCGGTTCATCGACATTGGCATCCCATCCGACTACCAACGCGCCGCTGACATTTTGCAATCGCGGGACTAACCTCCAACAGCGTTCGCCCGCGTCGCGAATGCAACGGGAATATCCTCGCTGACATCTGACCGGTGCCACGGATCGCCCGATCAACCGAGGCCGACTGATCAAGGGAGAATTTCACAGATGCATTGGAACATTCTGGTTACCGGGGGAGCGGGCTACATAGGGTCGACGCTGGTGCCGCTGCTGCTGCGGGCTGGCCACAAGGTCACCGTACTCGATAACTTCATGTTCAAGCAGACGAGCCTCAACGATTGCTGTCACTGTGATAATTTCTCCGTGGTTAAGGGCGATATCCGCACAGAGGGCACCATGCTGCCGCTGCTCAGGAAAGCAGACGTGATTATCCCATTAGCGGCCCTGGTCGGCGCACCTTTGTGCAATCTGGACCCGGTCGGAGCTACTACCACCAATCATGGCGCGATCAACATGATGCTGAAGCACGTCTCACCGGAGCAGCGCATCCTGATGCCGACGACCAACAGCGCCTATGGCTCCGGCGACGAGAACAATTATTGCACCGAAGATTCCCCGCTCCGGCCAATCTCGCAATACGCGATTGACAAGGTCGCGGTAGAAAACGAACTGATGCAACACCCGAACGTCATCAGTTTCCGGCTTGCGACCGTGTTTGGCATGTCGCCACGGATGCGCCTGGATTTGCTGGTGAACGACTTCGTCTATCGCGCGGTCAATGATCGCTTCGTCGTGCTGTTCGAAGGGCATTTCAAACGCAACTATCTCCATGTTCGTGACGCTGCGCGGGTCTTCGAGCACGGCTTGGAAAATTTTACAGAGATGAAGGGACAGATCTACAATGTAGGTCTGTCAGACACCAACATATCAAAGAAAGAGCTTTGTGAGCATATCCAGAAATTCCTGCCGGAATTTGTTTTCGTGGATGAAGCAATTGGCCGTGACCCGGACCAACGAAATTACATTGTGTCGAACGAAAAAATTGAAAAGGCCGGCTACAAACCGACCCATTCGCTCGACCATGGTATTCAAGAACTTCTAAAAGGCTTTGTCATGATCAAAAACAACTTATATGGGAACGTCTAATTTCAGACTGACGGGTTCGTCTTGTTTTGCCAAAGCGGCGCTAAGACCCGCGACCTCCGTTCCTGACAATGAAGATCGGACGTGAAACCGACGAAGCTTCGGTCGTGTCCGCGATTGCCATTGCTTCACCCGGCGTCGAGTACAGGCATCGAGACGTCGACCGTTACGCCGAGCTTACAGCTGCGGCCGCCCGGAGAAAAGTCAGCGGGAGAAAGACCGCGATCGGAGCTCCGACCCTGCGGCCAAATGGCGGCCAACTCGTCGCCGGTCCAATCCGCGAATGGAAGTGTCGTATCCGAACGCGTCTACGTAAGAGCGCCTAGAAGCGATGAGGTTAAATACTATGGAAAGATCCTCGCAAATCGCTGCGTCGAGATTCCACAGGCTGGTCAGATCGAATCCCCCGTCTCGGTGAGCATTCCACCAGGCCAACAACAAGTCCGCCGCGTGTTTGGATTGGTGGTATCACCACGAGCAATCGCAAATAGGCGATCAAGGGCATAGATCTCTGTCTTCGAAGGCATATGCTTCTCCGTTTCTGTTCCGGCCTCATCTTATAGTTTCCTCAGAAAAGCAACCTCGGATGGCGTGGACAGCTCGGCGTCTGGGGTGGTCAACCCCGCTTTGACACTCCGACCGGGTGTTATCTTCGAAATGCGCTTCTTGTGAATGTCGGGCTAGCGGCGTCCCGCCGCGGGACGTGGAGCTTCGCATCAAGTTGAGCAAGACAAAGAAGGAAAGGGCGGAGACGAATTTCCACGTATTGTGTCAGTATGTCGGTCGCGAACGCAACTCGCTCCAACACCGACTCGCTTAGCCGGGGTAGCTTCGCTTACTTGCTGGCGCTTGATGTCGAATTCGCTTCCCTCGCCGAAACGGTGCAGCATCGAAGTCGCCATTACCAGAATGCTGTGCGCGCAAGGGTTGCGGCCGACGTGATCGCTCGCGAAACCGGTTCTCGCAAGGGAGTCGCTGAAACTTTTCCGGATTGATTCCGCATCAATCGGGCTCCTATAACCGTGGTCGATAATTCTCATCCCGGGGTGCTGGAGCAAAAGTGTTGGACGTCGAACTCGCAACCACCCTCGAACGGGTCGCGAAGGGAGATCGGGTTGCGTTTCGAAACCTGTACCGGGACGTCGGACCACGGATATTCAGTGTCTGCAAGCGGTTGATGAGAGACCACGCCGCCGCCCAGGATACCTTGCAGGACGTGATGGTGCGTATCTGGGAGAAGTCTCCGCTGTTCGACCGGAGCAAGGGTGACGCCATCGGCTGGATGCTTGCACTTGCACGCAATGTGGCTTTCAGCCGCCTTTCGGAAAAGCCGGCGGCACTCCTTTCGCTGAGCGATGAGGAAGTCGCTTCTGTCGTCGATCGGCTTGCAGCCAGCAGCGACCCGTCGCTGGGCGAGGATTTGCGTCGTTGCCTGCTGGCCCTAAAGGAGGAGCATCGCCGCTGTGTAGTTATGGCCCATCATTATGGGCTGAGTTACGAAGAAATTTCGGTGCATTCCGGCGTCCCTCTTGGAACAATCAAGACCTGGATTCACCGGGCCGTCGGGCAGTTGCAGATATGTCTGAGCCAATGAACATCGCCTGTGTCGTTCGCCCATCGCTGGCGGCAGAAGCTCGCTGGTCTCAGCGTAGCGTACATCGCCCAGCGTCAATTACCGCAATTCGCTATTGATCCATATGGCTCCCGGCTCGGTCTACCAAAAGACGCGAAACGCCAGGGGTTCGCGAGGTCATCCCTTAACCGTAGCTTTAAAGCCCGCTTAACTGAAGCTGTTTTTGTGCCACATTATTTGCTATGTTCAGCTCATGTCGAATGACCAGAGGCCTTCATCTTTGTCGGCGGAATACGTGCTCGGATTGCTCCGGGGCGAGGAACGCGATGTGGCCGAAGACCGGTTGGCGGACAATTCCTCGTTGCGTTCGGAAATCGAAGTTTGGCAAGCACGGCTCGCCTCGCTCGATGGCGCTGACGGCGAGTCGGTGCCATCAGGCGCGTTCGAAAAGATTATGGCGCGCATTGACGAAGAAGGTTTGTTCCTGCCGGGCACTTCGACCAAACGCTCGGCGAACGCCGAGTGGCATCAATATTCCGAGGGCATTGCCTACCGCGTTCTGAAAGTCGACGACCGACTTAAGCGGCAGACGTTACTGGTAAAGATGCAGCCCGGCGCGATCTACAAATCGCATTCGCACGATGTTGACGAAGAGTGTCTTGTGATCGAGGGCGACCTGCAATACGGCGACCTCGTGCTGCGCGCCGGCGATTTCCATGTCGCAACGCCGGACGTGGTACATCCCACCGGTCACACGACGGCAGGTTGTCTGCTGCATGTCGTCATCGGCATGCATATCTGAAAAGAGCACATCATCTTCGAGTGCGCCGATTCGTGCCGCTTAATTATCGAACCCGACGAATACCGTGGCTTCCTCGATCGACTTTCGCACCGACACGACCGCGTTTGCCGGGAAGGTTTCATCCGGCCAGCCCAGCGCGATGCTTTTCATGATGACCTGATCGTCGGCTATTCCGGCGTGCTCACGCACCACGGGTGATTGCATGATGCCCTGGCTGTTGATCACGGCGCCGAGCCCGCGAGACCAGGCAGCATTGACCAGGGCGGTCGCCACGGCACCGCAATCGAAAGGCGTGTCGTCGCTGCCATCAAGCACCCGGTCATAGGTAATGATCACGCAGACCGGCGCGTCGAATTGACGGAAGCCGCGCAGCACCCAGTCCTGGCGCTTGTCCTTGTCGTCGCGCTCGATCCCCATCGCGGAGAATAATTGCTTGGCGACGCCGACCTGCCGTTCGCGGTGCTTGCCGGCAAAGGCCTGGCCGGTGCGGAATTCGCGCGACTGCGGAACACCCGTCACCATCCGCTCGGTGTTGCCGGCGCGGATCCGGTCCAGCGGTTCGCCGGTGATGACGTAGAAATTCCACGGCTGGGTGTTCATCGACGACGGCGCGCGCATCGCCAGGCCAATGATTTCCGCAATCAGCGCTTTGGGTACCGGATCAGGCTTGTAACCGCGGATACTCCGGCGGCCGAGGATAACGTCATCAAACTGCATCTGTGTGGAATTCCCTGACAACTTCTGAATCGGCCCCGATTTTCGCGGTTTCTGTACCCATGCGCAAGCGACGAGCCGCCGCCTGGGCATGGGCGCGCGACGGTATCGGCCGGGAAGGTGCGCAGGCTTTCCAGGCGGCTCCTCAAATCGCGGGTTTGGTCTGGAAAGGCCGAAAATTCTTGATCTTTCAATAAGGGTTGACTGACACTCTGTCCGTCAGCTTGTCTTTTTACCGCGTTCCGTCGGGACCCGCGCTTTCGATGATTGCGATCCCTGGGCGCTATATCCTTGAAGCCAAGGCATTGGGACCCCGCCATGGGCATAAAAAGCTATAGCGCTGCGGCGGCTCTTGTCATCGGACTTCTCTTCGCTTCTCCCGCGATGGGTCAGCCGGTCGCGCTGACCAAGCAGCAGTCGGATGCACTCAATGCCTACAACGGCTCGTTAAAAAATTTCGAAGCGATCCTCGGCGAACGGCGCGCGCAGATCGATTCGAACCAAGAGCTGCCGAATTTGCCGGGACAAGCGCTCTACCTTGCGCGCAACAACATGATGAGCGCCCACAAAGACCTCACCGATGCCGTTCCCTCTAAAATCGGAAGGCCCAATAAATTCGACATCCCGCCCGCCTACTTTGACGCCGACAAAGAGCCGCTGCTCGACGAGTACAAGGCTCTCTTCGACTTCATGGACGCGCCGCCTGTTAACGCGCAAAAGTCAAAAACTCCCTTCAAGGACGTTGTCGACTTGGCCATTGCCATTGCGCGAGCGAGGGGTCTTGATGCGGCGAATGCCGAGGCTGCGGGCCGCATCAGCCTGGGGCTGTTTTTTGCGGAGACCAATGGCATTCAAAATGCGGGGAATGCGCGCTCGAATAAATACAAGGGAAGTTTTCAAACCGGCCCTTCCGAAGACGAAAGCGGCCAGAGGAAATGGGCCGCGATAAAGGCCTCGGTCGCGGCGCTCGATCCAGCATTGAGCCTGCGCGATGACAAGGAAGAGGCACGGGTCGGCAACCTCGATCATCGGCTCAATCATTGGACCGCGGTACGCGACGCGCTTATGAGCGCGCATGCCGATATTTTTCCGCAGGTAGCTGCAATTGCGAAAACACTGCCCGATCCGATCGATCAAATGAAGCTTTTCGAGCTGATCCAGATTATCCCGTCCCCGACCAGATCCGCACTCGCGTCGGGCAATCTGGCCGGCTACCGAATCTCCGACCCGAAGGTCATGGGGTATCTGCGAAACAACAGCATTTTCGCCTATGGACGTGCCGACCGGCAGAGAACATCGGCGACCTTCCGCGAAATTCTGGATGCGATGTGGCTCTTCAACGCCAAATTTGAGCAGGCGTTGGCCAGGTTCGATGAGGTCAAAGCGCGTTAGGGTGCATTGGAAACGATGCGGCTAATCCCAATCCCTGTTAATGTCGCATGGCGCGGCTAATGCCATCTTGAAGCGCGAACATAAGCTCATTCTTTCGGAAAGCTGGCTTTGCTGTCGTCAGGTAAAAAATTCGTAACTTCAGGCCTCGGCATTTGGATACGCTGCATCGTCGTCGCGGTGATAGCCGCATGCGTGCTTTTGCCGATCGAGGCCAGCGCTGAAAATTGGCTGTCGGATATGTTCAAAGGCTCGTCGAAGGGCGGCAAATCGCCCAAGCACCACGTCGCTTCGCGAAAGCCGGCTGCTTCACGAAAACTCCATTCTGCAAGGTCTGCCGCGTTGGGACTGGCCAAGCGGAAGCCTTTGAAACCCGCCGCTTCAGTCTGCGATCCCGGGAAATTCCGCATCGTTCTGGATGTTGGACACACGGCCGAATTGGAAGGAGCGACCAGCGCACGTGGTGTGCCTGAGTTCACCTTCAATATGAATCTTGCGCAGCGGATCGAGGCGAAATTGAAGGCCGAAGGCTTTGCCGAGACCAGGTTGCTTGTGACCGAGGGCAAGGCCAAACCGAGCCTCGTCAAACGCGTTAATGCTGCCAACGATCTGAACGCCGATCTCTTCCTGTCGATCCACCATGACTCCGTGCCCAACAAATTTCTCGAGGATTGGGAATTCGACGGCAAGAAAAGTCATTTCAGCGATCGCTTCAGCGGCTATTCCGTCTTCGTTTCCCGCGAGAATCCAGACTTCAAGACGAGCCTCGCTTTCGCCGAACTGCTGGCCAAGGAAATGAAGGCCCGGGGCCTGCAATATGCCCAACAATATAGCCAGGCCATCATGGGGCATTACCAGCACCCGCTGCTGAACAAGGAAACGGGTGTCTATAGCTACGATCAACTCGTCGTCCTGCGAACGGCCCAGATGCCCGCTGTTCTTCTGGAGGCAGGCTCCATCATCAACCGGGACGAGGAGCTCAAGATGGGATCGCCTGAACGCCAGGATATCGTCAGCGGCGCCGTCGTCGCGGCAGTAAAAGAATTCTGCCGTCCCGAGGCCGCCCCGATTCGCCCCGGTAGCGCTACGACGACGCCACCTGGTATCCCATCCGGCAAATGAGCGCTGATGCCTGCGACCGTTATTCACAGGCGGTTCGCTGCGCCGAGATTGTGGGTGAGCACATCGAACATGCTCGCCTGCGCCACCATCGCTTTGACGATTGTGATGCTGCCGCAGCGGGCTCCGCCTTATCCACGCGACAAATGGCGCAAAGCTGATTGCCGGTCGCAAAAGACCGGTGCTGGTCACAATTTTGAATTGAAAAATATATAAAGACCGCCTCACTATAAAATAGCGGTCGACGAGCATCATTTATTCGCGCCGGCGCGCGCACTGCGAATGCACTGACGATTTATCCGCATGAATAATGGTTCGGATTTGTGAACCACACCACGTTCGAACCCATCGCTCCGAGACTAATTTCAGTTTGTCGTTTTCAACGGGAGGCTGCCGTGACGGATGCCAGCGACGCACAGCTCGACAAGACGATTCAATCCCACTTTGCGAAGTTCAAGAAGCCGGGCGTGCTGACGGTCCGGCCGGGCTACGAAATTGCCGGCCATCAGCTCACCGGCAAACGTGCCGTCGTGGCAACCGTTCGCGTCAAGACTCCGCTCGCGGATCTCGGTCCCAGCGAGGCTTTGCCCGATCAGGTCGGCGGCGTTCCGGTCGACGTGCGTCAGGCAAGTCCTTATCAGCGATTGCGCGCCAACGACCCGCTCGCCGCAGAAGTCAGCCGTGCATATGGCCGTCCCGAGGACGAGGAGCCAAGCTGGCCGCATGAGCGCGAGGTGGAGACCGGCAAGCTTTTGACCGATAGCCACAGCCAGGCGCAAAGCACACTGAAGGTACAGCGCGGTCAGCAAAAAGCCAGCAGCGAGGCCCTTTCGAGCCAAGCGAAGAAGCCGAACCTTCCCTACGATCCGAAGGGATGTCCCCCACTCAATCCCGTCAGCATCAGCGCCAACGTTACTGCCGCCGTCAGCCCCGATTGCGGCTTTGCCACGCTCACGGGTTTTCTCGCGGATGCCAAGAAAGCGCTCAAGATCGGCATGTACGATTTCACGTCCGCGCCGATCCTGACGGCCTTTGAAAAGGATCTCGTCAGTCCGAAAACGCTGCAGATGGTGCTCGACAGTCCGGCGCCGAATCCGACGCAAGACCAGTCGGACTGGATGACGGTGCAGGACCTCAACACGACGATGAGCAGCCGTGCGAGCATCGCGCGTGCTCTCACCCGTTCGGATCATTTCGCCGCGGTATGGTCGTTCCCGTCGGCCTACCACATCAAGGTGATCGTGCGTGATGGCGATTTGTTCTGGCTCTCCAGCGGCAATCTCAACAACAGCAATGAGCCGGCACCTGACCATCCGAAGACGGCGGAGGACAGGGACTGGCATGTGATTATCGAGAACGAGGCTCTCACCGGGGTTTTCGCCGCCTATCTAGATTTCGACTATACAACGGCCCACGCGCATCAGGCCTCCGCCACCGTCGAAGTCGAGCGTGCCATTGAAGAAGCACATCAGAAGAAGCAGTTGAACACCGACCCGGCTGGAACACGCGTCCATTCCGCCAAGCGTCCCCCAAAGAAGCCGGCGCCGCCCGCGGCCAAAGCGGTGCAAGCGAAAACTTTCGATAATCTCAATTTGACCGTTACGCCGCTACTGACGCCGGACAAGCTTTCTGACGGCGCCGGTCAATATCTGAGCCATATCCTCGACCTGATCGGTCAAGCCAAAAAATCGATCTACATCCAGTTGCAATATATTGAATCCTCCAGCGGCGAGGGCGATGTCTACGATGACTTGCTCAAGGCGATCGCAAAGCGAGTTGCCGGTGGCATCGACGTGCGCCTGATCGTTAGCGCCAACTACGCGGAGAAGTGGGCCGAGAAGATGAAGGACGGCAAGAGCGTCGACCTTACCGCCAATATTCGTACCCAGCCGGACGTGCACAACAAGGGGTTCGTCGTCGATTCGGATATCGTCATTGTGAGCAGCCAGAACTTCTCTCCCGCAGGCGTCAGCCAGAATCGCGATGCCGGTGTGATTTTGCAAAGTGCCGAACTCGCCGGCTACTACGAGCCGGTTTTCCTTGCCGATTGGGCGCGCGCGCTTCCTATGGTGGCCGGACGCGGTGGTGCGACGACCGCGAAAGGTGGTGGCGGCAAGAAGGCTGCCGCGGCCAACTCGCGCAGTGGCGGATCCGCCGCTTCAAAAAAGAAAGGCGCGAAGAAGACAGCCAAGAAAACAACAGCGAAGAAAACGGTGAAAAAGACGGCACCAAAGTCGACCGCCAAGGACCGGAAGATTTCGAAAAAGAAGTCGTCGAAAAAGAAGTCATAGCTCGGACAGGCTTCAGGTTGCCGGCCGCGCGGCGCCGATCGGCCGCGGTTTGTGCTCTACTTGCGAGCCAGAAGCGTGTTGCTGCGCGTCTTGCGTTCTTCGCGGTAGCCGCGGGCGATCATGTCGTCGATGCAGTCCTGCTGCCATTCGTCGCGCGACAGATGCTCGATGACGACGGCGCGCGGCCACAGCGTTTGCGGGGCCTGCGCAAAGAAGCCGATGAGCACGCGATCCTCGAAGCCTTCGACATCGATCTTGAGCGCATCCACTTTGGCGACGCCGGCGTCGGAAAGAATTTGTTGCAGCGTCAGCGCGGGTACGCGGATGGCGCGGCTGGAGGGTTGGTCGTTTACGACATGACTGGCGCCGAGATTGTCGCCGTCGGTCTCGATCAGGAGTTCGCCATTGGATGGGCCGGCCGCGGCGGCGATCAGCTTGACTTGCGAAAATCCGGAAGCTGCGTGGTTGAAGGCGAGGCGGGCGTGCGCCACCGGATGCGGTTCGACCGCAATCACCGTTCCGTTTTTCCCAACCTTGTTCGCCAGCGTGAGCGCGTAAGTGCCGACGTTGGCGCCGATGTCGACGAAGACGCCCCCATTCGGCGTATAGGAACGCAGGAACGAAAGTTCGTCGAGGTTGTAGTCGGGATTGAACAAGGCGCCGCGTTCGGTGGCGCTCGCCAGGTGATAGAAGCGGAATGAGCCGCCCTGGTATTGCACGTCGACCGGTCCGGCCCGCATCAAATTGACGAGCCGCGACATCCATGGCCGGAATACGCCGCGCTTGAGGCCGGAGCGGTGCACGAGCCTGATAAGCGCGGCCTGTGCCGCGTTCGGCGCCAGGGCACCAAACGGCGCTGAGGAAGTGTCGTTGTCAGGTGTCACACCAGAGCTCCAATCCGCCGCACCAGGTTCACTGCATCCAGTGCGTGGGCTGAAACAGCCGCTTGATCTTCGAGGAGATGCCGTGACGGCCCTGCTCACGATCGACGACGGATTGATCGGTCACCCAGTTCAGCTGGATCGCCCGGCGCTTGCCTTCGAAGGAGTGGTGGCCGTGCCATGAATTCTCGGAGCGCTTGAAGATCAGGAGCGTGCCGCCGGAAGGCTCGACCTCAGCGACATAATTTTCGAGATCGGAATTGTTGCGCAACAAGCGCAGGCGGCCGGTCGAACTCTCCCAGGAATCGTCGTTCATGTAGAGCAGGACGGTGATGATCTTGGTCTTGGAGTCCGTATGAATCTTGCCGTCACGCGCACGGCAGAAACCACGAACCGTATACATGGTCGGCCTGTCCGTCAGATCCACGTCGAATTTTTCCTCGACGATGTTCCTGAAGGACGATCCCAGCATCTCGTCGATCATATCCTTGAAGTGACCCGCGATCTTCAGGCCGTCCGGCGGATGTGACCCCGGGCCCGGCACGTCGGGATAGTCGGCGAAGACCTCTTTCAGCTTCTCGTGATCGACGAAATTTCGCACGATCACATATTCGAAGGGATCGCGTTCCAGAGGCGTCGAGCGAAGTGCGTCAAGTTTCAGCATGTTTCCTCCTGGTAGCGCGTCTCGTTCGGGTTTCGCGCAGGGCCGGTGCTATCAGCGTTTGGCCGCTCTTTTCGCAACAGGCTAAGTGGCATCTGTCCTTCGGTCCACAGGCGATCATAGACCGCGCGGATGCGACGTGCCTCAGTGGCAAGCGAGAAGTTGGCTTGCACGAATTCCAATCCCGCTCGGCCATGTTCTTTAGCAAGATCGGGCTTACGGAAATAAGGCTCGATCGCTTGAGCGAGGGCCTCTCCGTCGCCCGCCGGCACGATAGCTCCGTTAACCCCGGGCCTGACCATGGACGGAAAGGAGCCGGCGTCCGAGACGACGACGGCCGTCTGCGAGGCCATGGCCTCTAGCGGGGTCAGGCCAAAGCCTTCCTGGCGTGAAGGCGCTACAAACAAGGTGAAGCGCCGATACCAGATCGAGATGTCGTCGACATCGCCCAGGAAGATGATGCGCTGTGTAAGCCCTGCGGCTGCAATCTTCGACTTCAGCTCGCGTTCGAAGGCCAGATTGTCGGAGGTGGTGCGGCCGGCAATGACCGCCGTCCAATCCGGATAGTTCGGCAGCAGCCGGACCATCGCGTCGACAAACAGGTCCGTACCCTTCTGGGGGCGAATGCGTCCTGTGCAGCCGACGGCATATTGGCCTGGTAGCCCGGCCGCGGCGTAGCCGTCCTCGCGATCGCGGGCGGGGTGGAAATGTTCGAAGTCCGTGCCGTGCGGTACGACCGTATAAGGCACATCGAGGAAGCTGCCCGAGCGTTCGCTGGTCGTGATGACCGCATCCATCCGCCTCAGCATCCAGCGCGTCAGCGGTTTGTGCCGGCGCTGACCGGCGGAATTGAAGATCAACCGAAGAGGCGCGCGCAGGATATCCCTGAGCAAAAGTCCCACCATCATCTCGTTGTTGCGGCGACAGTGATAGATCCGAAAGGGCCGATTGGCTGGCCGGCGAAACAGCTTTGGAACGTCGCGCCAGCGCATGCGCGGGACGCGCTTCGGCAAGTCGAAGCCGAGGGCTGCGATTTTCAGCGTCTTGGCCTGCTCGGGGACCAATTGCACGACGGCGGTCGTGCCGCCGGATTGGCGCCAGTTGAAATTCGTCGCCACGACCTCGATTTCCGAGAAATCGCCCGTCAATACGATGATCCTTCAGCACAAATAGGGGTGGTGAGTTATCCCGGTCTTAGCAGCGTTCAACGTGCCGGACAAAGCCATAGGGACAAATCCGGGGCGAGAGGTGAATGAGGATTTCATGGCGGCTTTCCAGGCCATGGATTCGGGAAAAACCAAGGAAAAACAGCGAAAAATGCCATGAAACGAGAAAATGGGCAGTATCCGCCCGATCCGAACCTTTCGGAAAAATAGCTAGCCCCGCCAGATTTTGCCGTGTGTGTCCCGAAACGGCAATGGATCGGGTTCCCTTAGGCGGGGTGGTTTTGAACCAGATCCAGTCAGCCATGCGATCCGTCTTCAATAATGCGGGTCGTACATCTGCTGCTCGACATAAGCCATCATGTCGTTCGGCTTCGGCGCGGTGGCGAGGCCGCGTTTATAGGCGACTTCGGCGACCGCGACAGCGATATGGGCCGAGACCTCGCGGATCCGAGGCAGCGACGGATAAAGGCTGCCCTGTTCGATATCGTCCTGGGTGACGAGATAGGCCAGCGTGTGGGCGGCGGCCATGAACATCTCGTCGGTCACGAGCTTCGATCCGCTCGCGATTGCCCCCAAGCCTACGCCCGGAAAAATGTAGGAATTGTTGCCCTGACGCGGCACGAAGGTCTTGTCGTCGAACTTCACCGGATCATAGGGACTGCCGCAGGCGAACAACGCCCGGCCGCCGGTGTGACGATAGGCCTCTTCGGCCGAACACTCCGCTTTCGAGGTCGGGTTGGAGAGCGCGAATACGATCGGCCGGTGGTTGATCTCGGCCATGGCCTGAAGCACTTCCGGCGTGAAGGCTCCCCCTACGGCGGCGACGCCGATGATTGCCGTGGGCTTCAGCGTCTGGATTGCGGTCAGGAAATTGTCGACCGGCGCGTGATCATGCGCGTAGCGCAGCTTGTGTTCGGTGAGGCCTTCGCGATTCTTCACGACAAGGCCGCGCGAATCCACCAGCCAGTTGCGGTTGATGGCATCACGCTCCGAAAGGCCCTCGGCCATCATCGCAGAGACAATGAGATCCGCGATGCCGGTCGCTGCCTCGCCGGCGCCCAGGAACAGCACTTGCTGATCGGCCAACTTGCCGCCACCGACGCGAAGTGCGGAGAACAGTCCGGCCAGCGCGACCGCCGCCGTTCCCTGGATGTCGTCATTGAAGACCGGAATATCGTCACGGTATTTGTGCAAAAGGCGGAAGGCCGAGTGATTGGCAAAATCCTCGAACTGGATCAGCACGCCGGGGAAGGCGGCGCGGGCCGCGGTGATGAATTCATCCACGAAAGCGTCATAGGCCTCGCCGCTCAACCGCTTCTGGCGCAAGCCGATATAGTAGCGATCGTTGAGGAGATCCTGGTTGTTGGTGCCGACATCCAGCATGATCGGCAGGCAATGCTCGGGATGGACGCCGGCGCATGCCGAGTAAAGCGAGAGCTTGCCGACAGGGATGCCCATGCCGTGCGCTCCGAGATCGCCCAGTCCCAGGATACGTTCGCCGTCGGTGACGACAATCAGCTTGGCCGGATAAGGCCAGTTGGCAAGCAGTTCGGCAATGCGTCCGCGATCGGTCGCGTTGATGAACATGCCGCGCGGGCGCTGGAAGATCAGTCCATAACGCTGGCAGGCCAGACCCACCGTCGGGGTATAGATCAGGGGCTGAATTTCATCGATGTTGTCGCAAACGACGCGAAAGAACAGTTCTTCGTTGCGATCATGCAGCGAATTGAGCGCGATGTATTTTTCCAGATCGTTGGGAAGGCTGCGCAGATTGGTCAGAACGCGCGCCACCTGCTCCTCCATCGAGAGCACATGCGCTGGAAGAAAACCTCGCAAGCCAAGTGCGTCCCGTTCGGCCTCGGTGAAAGCCGTTCCCTTGTTGAGCAAAGGGTCGCGCAACAGCGCCAGACCGTGCGGAGAATCCGGGGTTTGCGAATTTGGCTTCGTTGCCCGAGCTGGCGCGATCATGGTGTTTCCTCTCTTTTCTTTTTGCTTCTTGTCTTTTTACGTTCGGCTTTCGCCATTTTCGGATTGAAACGGAAGGCAGACGACAGAAGAAACCACCAAATGGCTTTTCCCTGCTATTAGCTGCATTGACCAGAATTTACCGCTGAAAGCAACACCGGCCGTGGGCTGCCGCCGGGTCGACAGATGATGGTGCCAGTCGGATATTCTTGCCATATCAGCCTTGCCATGAGGGCAGATGGCTTCGTCATGAACCGAATTGACTCCGGACGAAACGATCCTATGACTTGGGTCATGATCCGCATTTGCGCTGCAAAAAGTGCTCGATTTTTGGTCATTGCAGCGCGAAATAAAAGGTAGCCGAGCGGCCATTCCATGGATGAGCCAGCGGCGTAGGCGCCATCCCGCCGCCGGAAGTATAAGCAAATGGCCTTCACGCTCGACCATATCGTGATCAACACGCTGTTCGACATGGACCGCGCCGCTGAGCTGATGTCGCGGCTCGGCTTCACACTGACGCCGCGCGGCTATCATTCGCTCGGTTCAATCAATCATCTCCTGATGTTCGAAAACGACTATCTCGAACTGGTCGGATTGCCGTCGGGCACGGATGTCCTGCGCAAGGATGTGCTCGAAAGCCCGCGTGGATTGAATGGACTGGTGTTTCAGGCCGGCGATATCGACGCGTGCCAGCGCACGCTGCGAGACAGCGGCCTCAGCATGCTTGAACCGCAGAGTTTCTCGCGGCCCGTTACGATTGACGGCATCGAGCATGTCGCGCGCTTCCGCACGGTGCGCACCGCGCCGGAGCTGTTTGAGGCCGGCCGCGTCTATTACTGCCAGCATTACACGCCGGAACTGGTCTGGCACCGCCCGTGGATGTCGCATGCCAACGGCGTTCGGGGTTTAAGTGAACTCGTGATCGTGAGTTCGAACCTTGAAGCCGATGTGCCGCGCTATGGAAAGGCTGCACAAGCAGCCTCCGAGCGGCAAGGTGATGATTGGACGATCGCGTTGCCGCGTGGCTTTCGCCTCACCTTGGTCTCGCCCGCGCGCTATCGCGCGCGCTATGGCGACCAATGCGTCGAGGCGGCCGGCCGGCAGAGCTTTTTCGGCGCAATCGTGTTCGATGGCCCGGACCTTGAGCGCATCCGCGATCTCGCTTCATCCGTTCCGGATCTGCGCGTTGGAACGAGCGGGGCTTCGCTGTCGCTGCTGGTTCCGTTCCTCAATACGCTGCTCGAATTTCGCGAGGCGCGAATAGTTCACGTCGGATCGCCATCGCCGAGCGCTTGCCATATCGCGCTGGTATAGGCGGTAAACTCCGGCCTGGCACGTAACGTGCGCAGGTGGCGCGGCCGCGGCAGATCGATCCGGTATTCGCTGATGATACGGGCCGGGCGCGGTGAAAACACCAGGACGCGATCGGCCAAGGCTACCGCTTCCTCGATGTCGTGGGTGACGAACAGGATGCTACGCCGCTCGGTTTCCCAGATGCGCAGCAGTTCGCGCCCCATCGCCGCCTTGGTCTGGAAGTCGAGGGCGCCGAACGGTTCGTCCATCAGCATCACGGCGGGCTGATAGGCGAGCATTCGCCCCAACGACACGCGATGCCGCATGCCGCCGGAAAGTTGCGCCGGATAAGCATCGTGAAACTCCGAGAGCCGCAGCAGGGCCAATAGTTCGCCGACGCGCGCGGCCCGTTCATTGGACGCGACGCCTGCAAGCTCAAGGCCGACCTCGATATTGCCGCGCACGGTCAGCCACGGGAGTAACGTGTCCCGCTGGAACATGAAGCCGATATGTTCGGGCGGCCCGTCGACGGTGTTGCCGTCGACCGAAATGATGCCGCTCTCCGCCGCGTTGAGGCCGGCAATGGCGCGCAGGATGGTCGACTTTCCGCAGCCGCTCGGTCCGACCAGAACGACGAATTCGGCACGATCCACCGCAAGACTGACCCGATCGACGACCGGCAGTCGGCCGCGCGGCGTCGCGTAGGAAATCGAGACGTTATCGAGCAGGATACGCGGCGCTGCGGCCGCGGCCGTCATTTCGTCGCGGGCCGCCAATGCAACACCCTACGTTCGATGAGGAAAATGATCTGGTTGGCGATCATCGCCACCAGCATGAGAACGAGCAGTCCGGTAAAGACGCCTGTCGTGTCGAGCTGGCCGCCGGCGCGCAGGACGTACCAGCCTAGACCGCGATTGGCGCCGATCAGTTCACCCACCACCGCGCCGACCAGCGACAGGCCGATGCCGATCCGGAACGAGGCGATCAGCCAGGGAACGATCGAGGGAATCGTGACCTTGCGCAGGATGTAGGACTTCGGTGCCCGCATCGTGCGCATCAGGTCGACCATATCGGGGTCGACGGTACGAATGCCTTCGGTGACGTTGAGAATGAAAACGAACACGACCATCGAAAACGACATCATGACCTTGGCGAGAAGGCTGATGCCGAACCACAGGATGAACATCGGTGCGAGCGCGACGCGCGGGAGGCCATAAAGCCCCATCACAAAGGGATCGACAATTTCGGCCGCGTGGCGATATTTTGCCAGCGCAATGCCGATCGGCGTTCCCACGAGCGCGCCAAGCAGCAGGCCGAGCAGGGCTTCCGACACCGTGGCGTCGAGGTGCCGCCAGATCTCGCCGCTCGCAAACAGCGTCAGAATCCTCGCGCCGATCAGGGTCGGGCGGCTGCTCCAGAAATCATTGAATAGATGACCGGCGGAAAATTCCCAGACCAGCAGCAGTCCCGCGATCAGGCCGAAACGCCAGAGCCAGATCGAAATGCCCTTGCCCGAAGCGGTTGTCGTGTTGTCCACCGAGCCGCCTGTCGGGATTATCTCATCTGAGGCGGTGGGATCGGTCATCGGCTCGGTCACATCACGGCAGATAACGAACGGCGACGACGTCCGTATAGGCGAGCGCCTTCACCGAGGGGTCGGCGATCCGCAACATTTCGAGCGCAGTCTTGAATCCGGCCTCCTGCGCGCGCCCGTCATGAGACAAGCTTCGTTCCGCGGCGTCGTGAGCGACGGTGACCACAAGCTCCGGCGACAGCGTCGGAAAGCGCTCATGCACTGCGGCTTCGACCGCTTTGGGATCGGTCTGAATGAGCTTTTCGGCCTTGACGATCGCGCGCGCCACGGCGTGCGCTGTCGCATCATTGGCTTTCAGCCAGCTTCCGACAACGATCAAATCGAGCGCCATATAGTCCAGATTACGAAAATCGGCGACGAACTTGTACTTGCCGGTTGCCATATAGGCCTGCACGTCCGGCGTGGTGAACATCCCGGCGGCCACCGATCCACGCTCGATCGCCGCGCGCATCGAAGCGCCGGTGCCGGCGGCGATGATCTCGTAATCGCTGTCCGGGTTGAGGCCGAGCTTCTGGATCATGTATCTAAGCGTATTGTCGGTCAGGCTGCCAGGCGAGGTAATGCCGACCGCCTTGCCGCGCAGGCCGGCAAGATCCGTAGCCGGGGATCCGGCCGGCGCCAGCAGCGAATAAGGATGTTTGTCGAGCAGGGCCACCAGTACCGCACCGCCGAGCCCGCGGCTTGCAAGCCGCAGCGCATGGTCGCCGGCGCAGATGCACAGATCGATGCCGCCGCCAGCCAGCGCCTGCACGGCCGGTCCGCCGCCGTCGAAATCGACGATCTCCGCGTTAAGGCCTTCAGCCTCGAATC
>CAVVZW010000224.1:0-125191 GCA_963752265.1 uncultured Alphaproteobacteria bacterium | reverse complement strand
CAAGACGGTCGAGTGCAAGGGCGGCGATCATCTCGACGATGGCCAGGTGCTCGGCATGAACTTCTACGTCAAAGGCATCGACGAAAAGATTCCGGGCAAGTAAGCGCTCGAAATCATCGAGACAGAGAGGCCGGGCGGAAATGCCCGGCCTTTTTTACTTATATCGACCTCATCCTGCGGAGCGGCCGCACCCGAGCAGGCCGAGCGCTAGCGAGGCCGTCGCGAACGGCGCAATCAAGGCCACGTCTCGAAGGATAGCCACGGGCTTCATGGTTCTCCCGGCAATACGAAGTATTGTCCGGTAGACGGCGCGCTATTGTTTTGTGCCGTTCGCTAACGGGCTTCGCTTACACTCGCCTGCTCGGGCACGTGCGCCTCCTCACCATGAGGGGAGAACTTTCACCCCGCCTGCAAAGCTCGCGCAGCCGCGCTGTGGCGGCGGATCAGGTCCGCGACATCAAGCCCCGGAATGGCGCCGTCGACGACAGTCCACTTCCCCGCGACCATCACCCGATCGGCACGATGCGCGCCGCACAACACCAGCGCGGCCAAGGGATCGCCGTGGCCGGAGAAGCGCAGCTCATCAAGCTTGAACAGCGCGAGATCAGCGGCCTTGCCGACGGCGATTTCACCAAGCTCGGGGCGGCCGACACAGGCGGCTGAACCCTTGGTCGCCCAGCGCAGCGCGTCCTTGTGGCTCACCTTGCCGACGCCGTAGCGGGCGCGTTGCAGCAGAAAGGCCGCGCGGACCTCTTGCATCAGGTTGGATTCGTCGTTCGAAGCCGAGCCGTCGACGCCGAGCCCGATGCCGACGCCGGCCTCTTCCATCTCGCAGACCGGACAGCAGCCGGACGCCAGAATCTGGTTGCTGCAGGCGCAATGGCTGATCGTGGTTTTGGCTTTGCCAAGCCGTTTCATTTCGGAAGGGTTGAAGAAGATGCCATGGGCAAGCCAGGTTCGTGCATTGAGCCAGCCGCAGTTCTCGAGATAATCCAGCGGGCGGCATTGATAGAGCTGCTCGCAGAAGCGGTTTTCGTCTTCCGTCTCGGCCAGATGGGTATGCATGCGGACGTCGAGCTTGTCGGCGAGTTCAGCGGTCTTCTTCATCAGCGACGTCGTCACCGAAAACGGCGAACAGGGTGCCAACGCAATCTGCACCATCGCCTCGCTGCCGCGCTGATGATATTTCGCGACCACCCGTTCGCTGTCGGCAAGAATGGTATCTTCGTCCTGCACCACGCTGTCCGGGGGCAGGCCTCCGTCGCGTTGCGACAGGTTCATCGAACCACGTGTCAGAAGCACGCGCAGGCCGAGGCGCTGCGCCACCGCAACCTCGATATCAACGGACTCCTCCAAACCAGCCGGAAAAACATAATGATGGTCTGTCGTGGTGGTGCAGCCGGAGAGCATCAGTTCCGACATCGCGACCGTGACGCCGAGTTCGAGCGCCTTGGGCGTCAATCCCGCCCAAATCGGGTAAAGCGCTTGCAGCCACGGAAACAGCTCGCGGTCCATCGCCGCAGGCACAGCTCTTGTGAGTGTCTGGTAAAAATGATGATGGGTGTTGATCAGCCCGGGCAACACCACATGATCAGAGGCATCGAAGACCGCCGAATCCGTTATTGGCACAGCGCCCGCCGGAACCAGTTCGACGATCCGCCCCTCCCGCACGACAATCCCGCGGCTCGCGCCGTCGGCGAGAATACCGATGGGGTCCTTGATCCAGATCGCCTGCGGCTGCGTCATTGTTAACGCCCTTCCTCTCGAATCTTCCTTGCAATTCAAGGACCAGCCCCGACCCCGATTGGCGTCGGTCTTGCAAGACTGTTACAGAAAGAGTGACGGCCTTGAAAGCACTGGCCTGCCCATGGACCTGAATACAATCACGGCGGTGGCGCGTCCGAAAGCACGCTCCGAATTGCCCGCTTGGACGGCAGGCGATGCCTGGCTCGCGGGCGGCACGTGGCTGTTTTCGGAACCGCAGGCCCATCTGCACCGCCTGATCGACCTGGCCGCGCTTGGATGGCCGGCACTGACGTCAGACGCCAAGGGGTTATCGATCGCCGCGACCTGCACCGTTGCCGAACTCGACGCGATCATCTGTTCGCCGGATTGGCTCGCCGCTCCCCTGATCAATCAATGCTGCCGGGCTTTTCTGGCTTCTTTCAAGATCTGGAAGACCGCAACCGTCGGCGGCAATGTCTGCATGTCGCTGCCGGCCGGACCGATGATCTCGCTGACGGCGGCACTCGATGGCGTCTGCACGATCTGGCAGGCCGATGGCGGTGAACGCAAGATTCCAGTTTATGACTTCGTCACCGGCAACAACACGAACGTGCTCAAGCCCGGTGATCTATTGCGCGGAATCGACATTCCCTTGAGCGCGCTGAAGCGCCGATCGGCCTTTCGCCAGATTTCACTGACGGCTGTAGGGCGCTCGGCGGCGCTGTTGATCGGCAGCATCGCGCAGGACGGCGCGTTTGTGCTGACAGTGACCGCTTCGACCAAGCGGCCGGTCAGGCTTTCCTTCAAGAAATTGCCCGACGCGTCCAAATTGTACAATGCGGTTCTGCAGTCCATCCCGGACGACCTCTACCACGACGACATTCACGGCAAGCCGCTCTGGCGCAAACATATGACGCTGCGATTGGCTCGCGAAATCCGCGACGAACTTTCATGAGCTTCGAAATCAACGGCAAGAGTTTCGAACAGCAGCCGCGCGCCGGGCAATGCCTGCGGACATTTCTGCGCGAGCTCGGTCATTTCGGCGTCAAGAAAGGCTGCGACGCCGGCGACTGCGGCGCCTGCACCGTGCTGCTTGACAACGAGCCGGTGCATAGCTGCCTGATTCCGGCGTTTCGCGCCGAAGGCCACACTGTGACCACCATCGAGGGCTTTGCGGGTGACGCCGCCATTCATCCGATGCAGCAGGCCTTTCTGGACGCGCAGGGATTTCAATGCGGCTTCTGCACCGCGGGCATGATCCTGACCTGCGCCTCGCTCAATCAGGCCCAGCAGCGGGATCTCGGCGCCGCGCTCAAGGGCAATATCTGTCGTTGCACCGGCTACCGTTCGATCGAGGACGCGCTGAACGGCAAGACCAATGTCGAGGACGCCGCCGCGGGCCATGCGTTCGGCCGCAGCCTGCCCGCGCCGGCGGGGCCACTCCTGGTGCGCGGCGCGGAGCGCTATACTTTCGACACCGAGATTGAGGGCCTGCTCCACATCAAGATTCTTCGCTCGCCGCACCCGCACGCCAAAATCATCTCGATCGACAAGAGCCAAGCGCTCGCGGTCCCCGGCGTGCACGCCGTGCTGACCCATGAGGATGCGCCAAGGAAGCTGTTCTCGACCGCGCGGCACGAAAAAGAATGGATGGACCCGGAAGATACCCGCGTCCTCGATGATGTCGTTCGCTTTGTCGGTCAGAAGGTCGCGGCCGTGGTCGCCGACAGCGAGGGCGCGGCCGAACAGGGCTGCCGGCGTCTCAAGGTCGAATACGAAATCCTGCCGCATGTGGTCGATCCGGCCACGGCGATCGCCGAGGGCGCACCGGTGATTCATCCGGACAAGACGACGGAGCATCGCGTCTCCAATAGCGCGCGCAATATCGTCGCCGAAACGCATGGCGAATTTGGCGACGTCGCCGCGGCACTCGCGGCGTCCGCCGTTACCTACGAGGGCACGTTCACCACCCAGCGCGTGCAGCACGCGGCCCTCGAGACTCATGGTGGGCTCGCCTTTATCGACACTGACGGGGTCCTGACCGTCCGCTCGTCGACGCAAGTACCATTCCTGACGCGGCGAACGCTGGCCGACCTGTTCGGTCTGCCAGCCGAGAAGGTGCGCGTCTTGTGCAAACGCGTCGGCGGCGGTTTTGGCGGCAAGCAGGAAATGTTTGTCGAGGATATCCTGGCGCTCGCCGCGCTCAAAACCGGCCGTCCCGTCAAGCTCGAACTGACGCGCGAGGAGCAATTCATTGCCACCTCGACACGCCATCCGATGCGGGTCACGATCACGGCCGGCGCCGATGCCAACGGCAAGCTTACGGCGCTGAAACTCGACGTGCTTTCGAATACAGGCGCCTACGGCAATCATGCGGGGCCGGTGCTGTTTCACGCCGTCAGCGAGTGCATCAGCGTCTATAACTGCCCGAACAAAAAAGTCGACGGCATCGCCGCCTATACCAACACGGTGCCGGCCGGCGCCTTCCGCGGCTACGGCCTGCCGCAAACGCTGATCGCGACGGAATCCGCGATTGATGAACTCGCCAGACAGCTCGGCATCAGCCCGTTCGAGATGCGCCGCCGCAACATCGTCAAGCCCGGCGATTCCATGCTGTCGCCGCCGGAATCCGAATTTCACGACGTGGTGTACGGCTCTTACGGGCTCGACCAGTGCCTCGACCTGGTCGAGCGTGCGATGAAGGCGGACACACCGAAGCCCGAGCTTTCCGATGAGTGGCTGGTCGGCGACGGCATCGCGCTCACGATGATCGATACCGTGCCGCCCGCCGGCCACATCGCCGATTGTTATATCTCCTTGCGCGATGATGGCGGGTTCGAATTGACCGTCGGAACCGCCGAATTCGGTAACGGCACCGCAACCGTGCATCGTCAGATCGCCGCGACCGCGCTCGCGACCACTGTCGATCAGATCCGCCTCAGACAATCCGACACCGCCAACGGCGGCCACGATACCGGCGCCTACGGTTCGGCAGGCACCTTCGTCGCCGGGCTCGCCACCAAAGTCGCGGCGGAAAATCTCGCCGCAGCGATCAAGGTTTTCGCAGCGCAGACCATGGATGTGGACGCCGTCACCAGCGTGCTCGAACAAGATCACCTCGTCCACGGCAATACCCGTCTTCCCTTCGCCGTCATCGCGCAAACGGCGCGCGCGCGGGGCACGACGCTCAAAGCCCACGGCAATTCAGGCGGCACGCCGCGCTCGGTCGCATTCAACGTGCAGGGCTTTCGCGTGGCGGTGAACAAGGGCAGCGGCGAACTCAAGATTCTCAAGAGTGTGCAGGCAGCCGACGCCGGTCGCGTCGCCAATCCCATGCAATGCCGCGGTCAGGTCGAGGGCGGCGTCGCGCAATCGCTCGGCGCCACGCTCTATGAGGAACTGGTGATTGACGAGAACGGCCGCATCACCAATCCCCGTTTTCGCGACTATCACCTGCCGTCCTTTGCCGACGTGCCGCGCACCGAGGTCTATTTCGCCGATACCTATGACACGATCGGTCCGATGGGCGCGAAGTCGATGAGCGAAAGCCCGTATAATCCCGTAGCGCCGGCGATGGGCAACGCGATCGCCAACGCCACCGGCATCCGGTTTACCTCCACACCGTTCAAGCCGGACCGGCTGTTTCCCGCGCTGAAAGAAAAGTTCGGCGAATAAACACCCGCGCGAGAGCGCATCTGGCACAGGGCTTGAATTACTGCAATCATATGACAGCCGCCAGATACGACTGGCGCAGTTGGGGGGCTAGCCATGAGCAACGGAATCCATCCCGTCGACGAAGTCCTGCCGGTCCCGCGGCTATTGGTGCTGGGGCTGCAACATGTGCTGGTGATGTATGCCGGTGCGGTTGCCGTTCCCCTGATTATCGGACGCGCGCTCAAGCTCCCGCCGGAAGACGTCGCCTATCTGATCAGCGCCGATCTCTTTGCCTGCGGGCTCGCCACCTTGGTGCAGTGCATCGGATTTCCCGGTGTCGGTATCCGGCTGCCTGTGATGATGGGCGTGACGTTCGCATCCGTGGGCCCAATGATATCGATGGCGCTTTCTCCCGATATCGGCCTGCTCGGCATTTACGGCTCCGTCATTTCTGCCGGAATCTTCGGCATACTTGCCGCGCCTTTCATCAGCCGCCTGTTGCCGCTGTTTCCGCCCGTCGTCACCGGCACCATCATCCTGGTGATCGGCATTTCCCTGATGCGGGTCGGCATCAACTGGGCGGGCGGCGGACAACCGACGCTCCCGCCCAAGCTGGTCGACGGCGCGATGGTCGCGTTTCCCAACCCCGGTTACGGCCAGTTGCAGGGGCTCGGCATCTCGCTTTTCGTGCTGCTGTTCATCATCGGCCTGATCCGATGGGGGTCGGGTTTCCTCGCCAACGTTTCGGTGCTGCTTGGCATCATCGCCGGCGCTGTTCTCGCGAGTGTTCTCGGCGTCATGCATTTCGAGAAAGTGGCCGCCGCGGCGTGGGGTGACATCGTCATCCCCTTCCGCTTCGGCATCCCGCAATTCCATCTCGTGCCGATCCTCACCATGTGCATCGTGATGATCGTGGTGATGATCGAATCGCTCGGCATGTTTCTCGCGCTCGGCGAGATGACCGGTAAAACCATCGACCGCGATGCGCTGTCGCGCGGCCTGCGCGCCGACGGCGTCGGCACCCTGATCGGCGGCATCTTCAACACCTTCCCCTACACGTCGTTCTCGCAAAACGTCGGCCTTGTCAGCGTCACCGGCGTGCGTTCGCGCTGGGTCACGATCACCGGCGGCGGCATCATGCTGCTGCTCGGCCTGTTGCCGAAGCTCGCAGCATTGGTCGAAGCGGTGCCGCTGGTGGTGCTCGGTGGCGCCGGGCTCGTGATGTTCGGCATGGTGGCGGCAACCGGTGCGCGGATTCTCACCGCCGTCGATTTCAAGAACAACCGCTTCAACCTGTTCGTGGTCGCGATCTCCGTCGGCTTCGGTTTGATTCCGCTCGCGGCGCCCGGCTTCTTCCACAACCTGCCGAGCAATCTCCAGCCGCTGCTGGAATCCGGCATCCTGCTTTGCGCCGTCGTCGCGGTGATCCTGAATGCGTTCTTCAACGGACTCGGCAGTAGCGCCAGCGCGAGAACCGATGCGGCGGCCATGGCCTCGTCCGCGCAGCACGTCTAGCAGAGAGATTAGCTGCCGCGATAGGTCGCATAGCTCCAGGGCGTCACCAGGAGGGGTACATGCAGATGCCCTTCGGGATCGCTCACCGCAAACCTGAGTGCTATGTCGTCCAGGAACGGCGGATCGGAGAGCGGCACTTGTCGCTCTCTAAAATATTTCCCGACGCTGAAGTTCAGTTCATAGCGGCCGATCGGCAGCGGCCGGCCGCCAATCAAGGGCTGATCGGTGCGGCCGTCTGCATTGGTCACCGCGCGGGTCACGACGCGGCTTAGGCCAAGCATCGAGCGCTCGACGAGTTCGACCTCGATGCCGGCCGCGGGCTTGCCGCTACTGTTGTCGAGCACATGGGTCGAGAGCCGTCCGTGGACGGGCAAACGGTCGCTCGCAACGACGAGCTGATCGAGCCGCAGCGCCGCAATCCGGCATATCTCTTCAATCGAGGCTTTGGTTTCCGTCGCGACATCGTGCGGCAGCCGGCGCTCGAAATCACTGAGGATCGAATCCTTCGTGTGACGGCGGACGCAGACGATATAGGGAAAGCCGAATTTCGCGCGGTAGGCATTGTTGACGCGCTCGAACGCCTCGTACTCCGCGTCCGACAGCCGATCGAGCCCGACGCTATTCTGCTCGGCTGTCGATTCCGCCGTGAGCCCTGCGGCGCGCTGGGTCTTGTTGGCGAGATCAGGATGCGACTTGATCAGCTTGAGCCTGAGATCATCGCTTCCGTGCTCGACCGCTGTCTTCATCGCCGCAAACAGTGCGTTGACGCCGGCAAACGGCCGGGCCGTGAAGGCCTGCTCGGCGACCCAGGGCGAATACTCGAAGATATTGGCGAGCGCCGCGACGAAGTCGCCCTGCGTGCAGGCGTTCAATTCCTCAAGCGGCTTCTGCAACATGCTTTCCGATCAATAATTTCTGCCCTGGCCGCCCGGGCCGCCGGTCCGGTCAAAGGACGTTCCGAAAAGTCCGGTGCGCGGCGTCTCGGGCTCGGGTGCCGGTGGTTGAGCCTCGGCTTGCGGCGGCAAAGGCGGCGGCGCCGGAAGCGCATTGCAGCTCATCGAATAGACCAGCTCGCGATTGGCGGTCTGTCCGATCGGCGCGCAGGGGTCGATGCGCGCGGCTTTCGGAGCCGGCTTGGTTTGCGACCAGGCCGGCGGCGCAGCCGCCATCAGCATGATGCACAGGAGTAGCTTCTTCATCAATCCAACCTCGAAAATCAGCCCCGCATCATTCAACCGGATTGAGGCGGCGAAGTCCACATGCTGCATTTTTGGGCAAACCACCCAAGCAAGCTGCCAACCGTAAGCGCTGGCAAACCCGCTCGATAGATGCGAATTTGGGCATCTGGCCAAATTGGGGATGGAGCCGGCGATGTGGGCATCGGTATTATCGGAATGGGCCAGCCTGATTTTTCGCTGGCTGCATGTGATCGCAGCCATCGGCTGGATCGGAAGTTCGTTTTACTTCATCCACCTCGATCTCGAACTCAAACCGCGCAGCGGTCTGCCCGAAGGCGCCCATGGCGAGGCGTGGCAGGTGCACGGTGGCGGCTTCTATCACATCATCAAGTTCCTGGTCGCGCCGTCGCAGATGCCGAGCGAACTGACCTGGTTCAAGTGGGAAGCCTACACGACCTGGCTGTCGGGCTTCGTGCTGATGGTCATCGTCTATTATCTCGATGCCGAATTGTTTCTGGTCGACAAATCGGTGCTCGACCTGACGCCATTGCAGGCGGGTCTGTTCAGCTTCTTCAGCCTTGCGCTCGCCTGGCTTCTGTATGAGGCGGCTTGCCGCAGCGGTTTGTCCAGCCACGAATTGCCTTTCGCCATCGGCGGCTACGTCTTCCTTGTCGCCCTCACCTACGCCTTTACCCATGTGCTGAGTGGGCGCGGCGCCTTCAACCAGATCGGCGCGATCGTCGGCACCATCATGGTCGCCAATGTCTTTGTGGTGATCATCCCGAACCAGAAGAAGGTGATCGGCGCGCTGCTGGCCGGCCAAACGCCGGACCCGAAATACGGCAAGCAAGGCAAGGAGCGCTCGGTCCACAACAACTACCTCACCTTGCCGGTCGTCTTTCTCATGATCAGCAATCATTATCCGCTGATCTTCGGCACCCGCTTCAACTGGCTGATCGCCGCGATCGTACTCGCGCTCGGCCCCGTGATCCGCCACTTCTTCAACGAGCGCCATGCCGGGCGCAAATCGCCATGGTGGGTGTGGGGCGTGGCGGCGATCGGCATGATCGCGATTTTCTTCCTCACCACCGCAGGCCCACGCGATGCCAAGGCCGCGGCCGTCGTACCCAAGCATGACTTCGCCGCGGTTCAGGATATCGTGCTGTCCCGTTGCAGCATGTGCCATGCCGCTGAACCGGTGTTCGACGGAATCACCGCGGCGCCAAAGGGCGTCCGCCTCGACGATCCCGAAGCGATCATGCGCAACAGCCGTCTGATCGGACGCAATGCGGCCTGGTCCAGCGCCATGCCGCCCGGCAACATCACCGAGATCACGCCTGAGGAGCGCGCCGTACTCGCGGCGTGGCTCGCCGAGCCCGGGCGCTAGGCCTCGCGATTTAGGCCGCGAGTTCGGCGACGGCCTTCTGCATATTGGACGACATATCGCCGGTAACGGCGCTCTGCTCTTCAACGGCAGCGGCGGTATTGGTCACGAACTCGTTGACGCGTTCGATCGCGCCCTTGATGGCGTTAAGGGCGCCTACGACATCCCTGGAAATCTCACTGAGCGAGGCAATTTCGGCGGAAATCTTGTCGGTCGCGCCCTTGGCCTGGTTGGCCAGCCCCTTGACCTCGGAGGCGACCACCGCGAAGCCCCGGCCGGCTTCACCCGCACGCGCCGACTCGATCGTGGCATTGAGCGCGAGCAGATTGATCTGGCCGGTGATGTTGCTGATCAACTCGGTGATGCCTTCCATCGATTGGGCCGCTGAGGTCAGCCGCTGCGCCTGAAGGTCGGCGGAATCGACCTGCTGTACCGCTTCCGAAGCTTTCCTGCGGGAGTTGACCATCGTCTGCGAGATTTCCTGGATCGACGCCGACATCTCTTCGCTACCGGCCGCCACCAACTCGATCAACGAGCGGGCGCGCTCGGCACGCATCCGGATCAGGGCCTGTTGCGTGATGTCGCTGGCGTATTTGACGACCTTATAGGGTTTGCCATTCAAATCGAGGATCGGGTTGTAGGAAGCCTGGATCCAGACCTCTTTGCCGCCGTTGCCCACCCGCTTGAATTCGCCGGCCTGGAATTCGCCGCGGTTGAGCTTCGCCCAGAATTCGCGAAAAGCGGCGCTGTTGGCCTCAACCGGATCGACGAATATCCGGTGGTGCTGGCCCTGCACCTCAGTGAGCGAATAGCCCATCGCACGCAGAAAATTCTCGTTCGCGGTGAGGATCGTGCCGTCGAGTTTGAACTCGATGACCGCCTGCGACTTGTGCAATGCGGCCAACTGCGCCGACGCGTCGTTCCGATTCGAATTACCGTTCAGGCCAAACATTGCGCGAGGCCCCCAAGCCGTCGATGAATGAAACCCGATGTCGATGAAAACACAGACGCCAATAAATTCATGCTATGGTTGAATGGCTAACAGTCTCTTGGCCATGACTTCATCAGAATTGATCGGCCCGTAGGAATACGGAACTCCATCGATAGTGATGCGTAAGACAAGCAGCACACCCCGGTAAAATGCGGGTCCCACAGTTCGCGGCGGTCGAGTTCCGCTGCGAGAAAAGTCATATCTGAAAGATGGTGCGGCGCAGCTCCGTGCCCAGAAGCGACACGCGCGACCTCACCGAGTTCGTCACACTTGCAACCAGAGAGTGCAATAAACCCGGCAGCAGCAGCCGGTCCCTGACCGGCCGCTGCTCTCGGTGTAAGGCGTTCGACTTCAACGGCCGGCGGGGGCGGACTCGGCGCCGTTCCGCAAGCGCGCTAACTCGTCGGCATCAAGATAGGACGGCGCGACCGAAGCATTGGCGTTCCGAACCTGTTCATTCGTGGTGGCGGCAAAGCGGTGCTTCGTGGTCCGTTCCGTTGCCGTGGCTGTGTGGATCATCGAGGCAGCGATCAGAACTGACGCAACCGAGACCGCAATGCGTTTGCTCGTCTTCTTCATGGTATCATCTCCCGGCTTGTTGTTGGCGAAGCAAAGTTGCTTCGTATCACCCAAACCTAGTCGCGGCCGGGACGGGCGATAATGCGCAAAACCTGAAATGGATCATTCTGCCAGGCAGGATAATCGGCGCCTTGAAAATATCGCGGCGCAGCCGGTTCAACGATCTTGGCTATCAAGATCTTGGCCATCAAGATCCCGGCGATCAAGAAGTCGACAGGGCCGGCAAACCGAGCGGCCCCGATCTCCGATGATTAAACCACCCTACTTGCCGAACTGCGTCGAGGTGTCCGGCGCGAGCGCACGCCTCTGCAATTCCGGGATATTGACCTTTACGCCGTTGGCCATGACGACATCGCCCGGCGTTTGACCGGCGGCACAGGCGCCCAGCCACTTGCCCTCCATCGTCATCTTCGCCGCCGGCAGATCGACGCCTTCCGCCGTCACCGTCATGGTATAGGCGCTATCGAAACTGCCGGTGATGTCGGCATGCGCGCTCGCCGCTTTGCCGTTGAAGCTGCAATGCGAGTCGATGGTCATTCCGGTACCGGACTTGTTCACCTCGCGCCCGGCGCAGGCCGCCGCGGAGAACGGACCGGCGCTCGATTGCAGCATCTGGTCGGTCGCGGCATCGATGCATTGCTGCACCGTGACCGGACGCCCGCGGCCATCGATGGTGGTCTTGATCTCCCACAGGCCCGGCTTGCGCGCTGGCGCGTCGGCGGCGGATGCTTGCGCCAGAAAGGCCAAACTGGAAATTAAACTCATGCATAGCGTGGCCAATGGCCGATTTTCGCTTTGGCTCATTCGGTTGCCTCATCGTTTCGCAGCCCGAAATCTAATAGGTGAAATATCGGATTTGTCCACACGGCTCCGCGCTCTCGCGACACGATGCGCTGCGAGAAGTTTTGATCGTTATCCCTTTCACGAGAGAGCGAAGGGGTTGCGAGAGTTCGGAGGACGGACGTTCGCTGGGCATTCCGGAGCCATGTCAGACAAGGCGAAAGGCCCGAAGCCAAGAGTGAAGGTCGCCCCGCTAAAGCATGATCCGGAAAAGTAGGCACCGGTTTTCCCTCGCGGCAAACGCGGAAAGCGTTTGCGCGGAGGTCATGCGTAATCAATCATCTAAAGCTTGATGGTGATTCAACCAGATCTCATCGCGCTTTAGTCGATCGGTATCAGGAGAGAATGGCGGAACTTTCCCAACCCCTGGGAGAGATGCCCTTTGCCATGCATATCCTCGACCAAATAAATCTCGCCGGCCCCTATAATTCTTGTTTCACCATCGCTGGCCGTGACTTGATGCGGTGCGTCCAGATTGACGACGTATTGTCGGCGGATCGTGTTGTGCCAGTCGAAAACCCAATCGCCCGGGGTCGTGCGAAATATGATGCCGGTCGCGGCAAAGCGCTTCGATATGGTTCCGTCAGGGCCCATTTCGGTCAACTCGATTTCTACGTCGCGGAAGTGGGTTTCGCCGTTTTCGTCTGCGTAGAGATTGTGAATGCGCATCGGCATTGTCCTGTCGAAATGTCGTAAGTGTCCATGCAAAGCCGCCGCGCGGCATCGGGGTCGTGAGCGATGATTCATTCAGCTCGGATGTTTCCCGCTTTGATAACGGACCACCACCTCTCGATCTCTTCGCGCTGGTAGACGGCGAGAGCCTGCTGGGTCTGCCGCTCGGAGGGGGGTACTTGCTGACCGATGTCGGCAAGACGCTTCAATGTTACTTGATCGGCCAATACTTTCCTGACCGCTAGGTTGAGCCGCTTCGTTATGTCCGCTGGAGTGCCGCGCGGCACCCAGATGGCGTGCCAGTTTACAAAGTAGAATCCGCGCAAGCCGGCTTCGTCCACAGTCGGAATTTCAGGAGCAGAAGCGAGCCGGCTATCTGACGTCACAGCGAGAGCCTTGATCGTGCCCGCGCGAGTCTGCGGCACAGAATTCGCGGCTAGATCGAAAAGTATGTCGATACGGCCGGCCACGAGGTCTTGCATCGCGGGCCCGAGACCTCGATAAGGCACGAAGCGGAACTGCGTGCCGGTGAGCGCCTGGAATTTGACCGCGTTCACATGCGACGTGCTGCCGACTCCGGCGGTGCCGGCGACCGCCTTGTCCGGATTTTCTTTAAGCCAGCCGATCAACTGCGCAAGGTCCGCGACCGGCAAGCCTTTTTTGACCGCGATGATCTGGGGATCGGATGCAACAAGCGAAATCGGTTCAAAGTCCTTTACGACATCGTATTTGAGGGGATAAGCGGCGCCATTGAAGACGTGCGTCGCGACCGTACCTAGAACCAGCGTAAGGCCATCAGGCTCCGAGCGCGCGACCTTGCCGGTGCCAATGCTGCCCGTCGCGCCGGGAGCATTCTCGACGATCACGGTCTGTCCCAACGCTGACTGCAGCCCTTCCGCCAGGATACGGCCGATGGTGTCAGTCGGCCCCCCAACGGGAAATGGGACAACAAGCACGATGGGGCGCGATTGCGCAGTTTGCGCGGCGCCGCCGCCGAGTGACGCAGTGATCGCTAGGGCCGAAAAGGCCACCGCGACTGCCAAGCGAAACATGATCGCCTCCGTCAAACAGGGGACACGGATAAGAACAACGCCCTCCGTTGCAACTACCTTGGCGTGGTCATAAGAAGAAGTGGCTATCTCGTTATCAGTCCATAAGGAACGGCATATGCCAAGCAGAATCGATTGGGAGAGCCAAATTGGGCGGCGCATACGTCTGCGCGACCTTCATGTATTCTCGATTGTTGTGCGGGCGGGAAGCATGGGCAAAGCAGCCCAGGAACTCGGCGTCTCGCAACCTGCCGTATCCGAGGTGATCGCCGACCTTGAGCATGCGTTGGGAGTTCGGCTGCTTGATCGCACCCCTAAAGGAGTAGAAATGACCGCCCATGGTGCGGCCCTTGACAGGCGGGTCCTTGCGGCATTCGACGAACTGAAACAAGGCATAAAAGATATCGAGTTCCTTTCCGATCCGACAGTCGGCGAAGTGCGGATTGGTTGTCCGGAATCTATTTCGGCCGCTATCCTTCAGCCGATCTGCGAAACTTTCATGCGGCAATACCCGCGGATCGTGCTCGACGTCGACACAGTGAACACTCTTTCGTTCGCGCAAAAGCTCAGGAATCGAAGCCTCGACATCGTTTTGGCCCGCGGGGGGTGGCCTCTTGAAGACGCGCATCTCGTAACCGATTTCAAGGTCGAGACGCTTCACGACGATGAACTGGTCATCGCTGTCGGGAATCGTAGCCCTTGGGCCGCCCGGCGCAGGCTGAATATTTCCGAATTGCGCGACGAGCACTGGATTCTGACCAGCGGCGACCGATGGAACTATCAGGTCATAGAGACCGCTTTCCAAATGCGCGGCGTCGAAATGCCTCAAATCACCATGAAGACGATTTCAGTCCACCTGCGTGCCCACATGGTCGCGACCGGAAAATTCGTCACGACATTTCCCCGATCCGTTGTCGATCTCCATGCCGACCGCTTTGGACTGAAGGTGCTGCCTGTCGATCTGCCGAACGCAAATTGGCCGATTAAAATCGCTACGCTCAGAAATCGTACGCTCAGTCCCGTTGTGGAACGCTTTATCGCCTGTGCGCGAGACATCGCGCGCTCGGCCACCCGGAAATCCAGAGCTAATAAGCTCCCTATGGCCAAATGACTGAACGATCAAGTCGCGCATGCCGATCGCGTCCCTGGAGTGTATGTTTCGACCCCAGTGCGTAGGCGATGTCGTGGATGCAACAGAGCTCCAACCGACGAAGCCGCCGCCCGCCGTGCACCGAAAATCGACGATTTTTGAAGACTTGATTTAAGGCGGGTATGTGGCGATACCATGTGACATCGTATGGCTTTTGTATCGAGGCATTGCCAGATAGAAGCTGATCCGAAAACGGCTTCGATCGCAGCACGCATGTCTCTCTCTACCCCTTTCATCCGGCGCCCGGTCGCCACCACGTTGCTCTCCCTCGGACTGGTGGTGGCGGGCGCCATTGCGTTTTTCAAGCTGCCGGTTTCGCCGCTGCCCGATGTCGACATTCCGACCATATCGGTGCAGGCGACGCTGCCCGGCGCGAGCCCCGTGGACGTCGCAATCACGGTCGCAAGCCCGCTAGAGCGCCACCTCGGCCAGATCGCCAATGTCAGCGAGATGACGTCGACGAGCACGCTGGGCGCCGCGCGGGTCAACCTGCAATTCGACATCGGCCGCGACATCAACGGCGCCGCGCGTGACGTGCAAGCGGCCATCAATGCGGCGCGCGCGGACCTGCCGGCCAGCCTGCGGAGCAACCCGACTTACCGCAAGTTCAATCCGGCTTCAGCGCCGATTCTGATCTACACGCTGACGTCGGACACATTGATGCCGGCCGACCTCTACGACGCGGCCTCGACCGTGCTCGCGCAAAAGCTGTCGCAGATCGAAGGGGTCGGCCAGGTCGCTGTCCAGGGCGGCTCGCCACCTGCGGTGCGAGTCGAGCTGCTGCCGCCGGCGCTCTACAAATACGGCATCGGACTTGAGGACGTTCGCGCGGCGCTCGCCTCGACCAACGCGCACAGCCCAAAGGGCGGCATCGACGTCGACAGCCGGCGTTACCAGATTTATTCCAACGATCAGGCAAACGCGGCCGAAGAATACAAATCGCTGATCGTCGCCTATCGCAACGGCGCCCCGGTGCGCCTCTCCGACGTCGGCGATGTCATCGACTCCGTCGAAAACGTGCGCACCCTCGGCCTGTCCAACGGCAAGCCGGCGGTGATGATGATCGTTTACCGGCAATCGGGCGCGAACATCATCCAGATGGTCGACCGGGTGAAGGAATTGATGCCGCAGTTGAAGGCCTCGGTCTCGCCCGCCATCGACATCAATCTCGCCGTCGACCGCTCCAAGACAATCCGCGCCTCGCTACGCGACGTCGAGATTACGCTGATCATTGCGGTTGCACTCGTGATCCTCGTCGTATTCGCGTTCCTGCGCAACGCGCGCGCGACGCTGGTGCCGGTCGTGGCGGTCACGGTGTCGCTGGTGGCGACCTTTGCCGTCATGTACCTGCTCGGCTACAGCCTCGACATTTTCTCCTTGATGGCGCTGACGGTCGCGACGGGATTCGTGGTCGACGACGCCATCGTGGTTCTGGAAAACATCAGCCGTCATCTGGACGCGGGAATGTCGCGGCTGGAGGCGACGCTATTGGGCTCCCGCGAGGTCGGCTTCACCGTTCTGTCGATGAGCGTGTCGCTGGTCGCCGTGTTCGTGCCGATCCTGTTGATGGGAGGCCTCGTCGGCCGGCTGTTTCGCGAATTCGCGATGACGGTCACGATCGCAATTGCAATTTCACTCGTGGTCTCGCTGACCACGACGCCGATGATGTGCGCGGTGTTGCTGCGCTCCGAGCGCGGCAAGCCGCATGGACGAATTTATTGGGCCAGCGAGCGCATCTTCGATGCCATGCTCAACGGCTATCGCTGGACGCTGGCGATCGCGCTGCGTCACCCGCTCTCGGTGATGATGATCCTGCTCGCGACGCTGGTCCTGAACGTGCATTTTTACAGCATCGTTCCGAAGGGTTTCGTCCCGCAGCAGGATACAGGGCTGTTGATCGGATCGATCCAGGCCGATCAAAGCACCTCGTTTCAGCTGATGCGCGAGAAGCTCACCCGGTTCATCGATATCGTCAAACAGGATCCGGCGGTCGATACCGCCGTCGGCTTCACCGGCGGCAGTGGCCCGGGGCCGTCCGCCACCAACACCGGCACCGTGTTCGCCTCGCTGAAACCGATCGGCGAACGCGGGATATCGGCCGAACATATCATCGAGCGGCTGCGGGACCGGTTGGCCACCGTGGCCGGCGCGACGTTGTTCCTGCAATCGGTCGGAGACCTTGGCGCCGGCGGACGCTCGGGCAATGCGGCGTATCAATACACGCTGCAAGGCTCGACCTTCGAGGAACTCAATGACTGGACGCCAAAGCTCGTCGTGGCGCTCCAGGCGGTGCCGGAACTCGCCGACGTCAGTACGGACCAGCAGAACAAGGCGCTGCAATCCAATCTGACCATCGACCGCGATGCCGCCTCCCAGCTCGGCATTACCATCAGCGAGATCGATAACACGCTCTACGACGCCTTCGGGCAGCGGCAGGTCTCGACCATCTATGTCGCGCGCAACCAGTACCATGTCATCATGGAGGTCACGCCGGCCTATTGGCAGAATCCGCAGACGTTGAAAGACGTCTATGTCAGCACGACCGGCGGAACAGCCAGCGGCTCGCAAACAACCAATGCGGTGGCCGGAACGGTCACATCGGCCGCGCAGAAGGGCACGCTCAACGCGGTCACCGCCGACGCCGTGCGAAATCTGGCGACCAATTCGATCGGCGCCTCGGGCAAGGGTGCCTCCTCGACGGGTACAGCCGTCTCGACCAGCGCCGAGACGATGATCCCGCTGGCCAGCGTGGCGCGATTCACGCCGGGCGTGACGCCGCTGACCGTCAGCCACCAGGATTTGCTTGTCGCCAGCACCGTCTCCTTCAATCTCTCGCCAGGCGTCTCGCTGAGCAAGGGCGTGGCGGCGATCGAGGCGACGATGAGCAATATCGGCATGCCTTCGAACATTCACGGCAGCTTTGCGGGCGCCGCCAAGATCTTTCTGCAATCATTGGCGAACGAGCCATACCTCGTGATGGCGGCGCTGGCGACCATCTACATTTCGCTCGGCATGCTCTACGAGAGCTACATTCATCCGCTCACGATCCTGTCCACGCTGCCATCGGCGGGCGTCGGCGCGGTGGTAGCGCTGATACTCTCTCACACCGAGTTCGACATCATCGCCATGATCGGCGTGATCCTTCTGATCGGCATTGTGAAGAAGAACGCGATCATGATGATCGACTTTGCGCTCGATGCCGAGCGGCAGCGCGGGCTGTCGTCAAGCGACGCGATCTTCGAGGCTTGTGTGATGCGCTTCCGGCCCATCATGATGACCACCATGGCCGCTTTGTTCAGCGCCGTGCCGCTGATGGTTGGCCTCGGCGAAGGCAGTGAGTTTCGCCAGCCGCTCGGCATTGCGATCTTCGGCGGGCTGATCGTGAGCCAGATCCTGACGCTCTACACCACCCCGGTCGTCTACCTCTATCTCGACCGCGCGAGACTTCGGCGATTGCGGCGAAAGCAGGCGCGGCTAGCCGCGCAGCAACAGTAAGGGCTCACTCACGCCAACTCCCCCCGCACCATCGCCGCCCCGTCGGCGAGCGCCTTCAATTTGGCGAACGCCAGTTCGCGCGAAAGGTATTTCATGCCGCAATCCGGTGCGGGCACCAGGCGATCGGGGGGAAGAAATTTCAGCGCGGCGCGGATGCGATCCGCCACGATCGCAGCCGTCTCAGCCTCAGGCGCGGCAAGATCGATCACCCCCAACATGATCTTCTTGGACGCTAGATCCCCGAGCACACCGAGATCGAGCTTGGGCTGCGCCGCCTCGATCGAAATCTGGTCTGCCTTGCAGGCGCCGAGTTCGCCGAGGAACGAATAGCCGACGGGTTTCTCGCCCTTGACCACCGCGGCATAGCCGAAACAGAGATGGATAACCGTCGTCGCCTTGAGACCCTCCAGCGCGCGGTCGATCGCCTTGACCGCGATGCGTTTTGCGGCCGGCGGGTCCTGGCGCAACCAAGGCTCGTCGAGCTGGATCACGTCGGCGCCGGCCTTTTCGAGATCGCGCGCCTCGGCGTTTACCGCCGCGGCAAAATCCATCACCATCTCGTCGTCGTCTTTATAATATTCATTGACCGCCTGCCGGCTCATCGTGAACGGACCCGGCAGCGTGATCTTCGCCACCCGTTCGGTATTGCGGCGCAGGAATTCCATGTCGCGGGTTTCGACCGCTTGCGTGCGCTTGATAGGGCCGACCACGCGCGGCACCGCGGTGGCGAGACCCGCCTTCGACATCACCTCGCCCGGCTTGCCGGATGCAATGCCCTCAAGCGCGGTCGCAAACCGGTTGGAATAGCTTTCCCGCCGCACTTCACCGTCGGTGATGATGTCGATGCCGGCGCGCTCCATATCGCGAATGGCGAGCAGCGTCGCATCGTCCTGCGCCTGCTCCAACCACGGCTCGGCGACACGCCACAGGTCGAGCCGCACCCGCGCCACGCCCTTCGACAGCAATTGACGATCAACCAGCCAATCCGGCTGCGGATAGCTGCCGACAACCGTGGTGGGCAACAATTTTGCGGTCATGCCGGTCTCCGCATTCAAAGGGGCCTCATGGTTCACCCGGCGATGCTCGCATCGTCCGGTAGACGCCGCGTTCTTGAATTGCGCCGTTCGCGACGGTCTCGCAAGTGCTCGACCTGCTCGGGCGCGCGGCTCCTCACCATGAGGAACCTCATCCCGAGGAGACGCGAAGCGCCGTCTCGAGGGATGTTCAGGAATTCCGTTATCAAACGCTGCCGCCGAGATAAAGCCGCTTGACGATGTCGTTGCCGTGCAACTCGGCGACATTGGCCGCGACCACGATCTCGCCATGGACGATGATATAGCCGCGATCGGCGATGCGCACCGCCTGGTTGAAATTCTGCTCGGCCATCAGAACCGTCAAGTCGAACCGCTCGCCGAGTTCGCCGATCTTGGTGATCATCTGCGAGACCAGCAACGGTGACAGGCCGACCGACGGTTCGTCGATCAGGAGCAGACGCGGCGAGGACATCATTGCGCGCGCAATCGCCAGCATTTGTTGTTGGCCGCCCGACATGGTGCCGGCGAGCTGGTTGGCGCGTTCTTTCAAAACCGGAAAGGCGTCGAAAGCGAGCGCGAGGTTGCGGTCGATGTCGGCGCGGGCGGCGCGGCGGAACGCGCCGAGCATGAGATTTTCGGAAACCGTGAGCCGCGGAAACAGCCGCCGGCCTTCCGGGACCAGCGCGACGCCGAGATCAACGATGGCTTCCGTCGATAGTTTGGCGAGATCGTGCGCGGTGCCGTCGATGGTCAGCGAGACACTGCCGCGCCACGGCCGCACCAGGCCCATGATACACTTCATCAGCGTGCTCTTGCCGTTGCCGTTGGTGCCGAGCAGCGCGACGGTCTCGCCGGTCGCCACGTCAAGCGACACACCGCGCAGCGCCTTGACCGCGCCGTAACCGGCATCGAGATCGCGGATCGCGAGGCTAAGTGCCAAGATAGGCCTCCTGCACCCGCGCATTCGCCATCACGTCGGCAGGCGCGCCGATCGCGATGATCTTGCCTGCGTCCAGGCACATGATGCGCTCGGAGAACCGCATCACCGCCTGCATGATGTGTTCGATCATGATGATGGTGATGGATTCGCCCGCCAGCTTGATCAAGAGGTCGAGCACTTCATCGACTTCCGAGCCGGAAAGCCCGGCCATCGCCTCGTCCGAAATCAGAAGCTTTGGCCGCGTGGCCATCGCGCGCGCCAATTCCATCTTGCGCAGCTCGACCTGGCTCAGGCCCGTGACCCGCGCCTCAGCCTTGGCCGCGAGGCCCATCTGTTGAAGGATGGCCATCGCCTGCTCGCGATGATCGGCGGTCGAGAGGCGAAGATGGGTGGCGGTGGTGAAGTCGACGGCAACCATCAAATTCTCGATCACCGTCATGCTTTTGAAGGGGCGCGGAATCTGGAAACTGCGGGCAATGCCGCGCCGCGTGCGCACATGCGGCGCCAGCCGCGTGATGTCCTCGCCGCCGAAGATGACGGTAGAAGGCTCGGTGCGGAAAGCGCCGGAAATGCAATTGATCAGCGTCGTCTTGCCGGAGCCGTTGGGCCCGATCAGCCCGAAGCGCTCGCCCGCCTTGATATCGACGCTGACATTATCAAGCGCCGTGAAGCCGCCGAAGCGCTTGGTGAGCCCCTCGATCCGGAGCAACGGAAGTTCGGCGGCGGGCACGGACGTCATGTCTTGCCCTCCGCGCCGCGGCGTTTGCGAAAAAGCCCGATGATGCCTTCAGGCGCGGCCACCACGAACACCACCAGCATGATGCCGAGCACCAGCACGTTCACTTCCGAGGAAATGGTGACGGCCAGAAGCTGTTGGGTGACGCCGAGCAGGATCGCGCCGATCACCGGCCCCATCCAATGGGAGGTACCGCCGATCAGCGCCATCGCCAGCACCGAGACCGAGTAGTTCAGATTGAAGGCCGACCCTGGATCGGCATATTGCAGGTACATCGCCGCCGGCGCACCGGCCGCGCACATCAGCGCGCCCGAAACCACGCAAGCCACCATTTTCAGCCGCAACGTCGGCACGCCGGTGCATTCGGCGGCGAGTTCGTCATCCCGAAGCGCCTGAAGGCCGCGGCCGATCCAGGAGTTCTGAATATAGCGTGCGATCACGACCGCCAGCACCACGAGCGATGCCTGAACGAATACCAGCATCTGCACATAGCTGTGGAACGGCGCCGTGACCGGCGGCCGCTGGATCTGAATGCCGGCCGCGCCTCCAAGAAAGCGCCAGTTGGTCACCGTCGTCTCGATCACAATCGTCAATGCAATGGTCGCGATTGAAAAGAAGATGCCCTGCATGCGCAGCGTCAAAAGGCCGACGGCAAACCCCAGCAGCGCACCCACCACTGCTGCGGCTGCGATCTGCACCAAGAGCGGCGCGCCCGCAGCCTTGAACAGCAGAATCGCGGTGTAGACACCGACGCCGAAAAAAGCGCTGGTGCCGAAATTCACGTAACCGGCATAACCGCCGAGAATGCTCCAGGCGACCGACAACACGATGAACTGCAGGATGACGTAGCCGGCAAAGAACGGATATTCGTTGGTGACGAGTTGCGTCGTCAGCAGCACGAGGCCGAGAAACAGCGCGGCTCCCCCCAGAACGCGATCGCGCTGCGTTTCATGATCGCCTGCCCAACAGGCCCTGCGGCCGGACGGCGAGGATGCCGAGCAGGAGCGCAAAGGAAATCGCGGGCGCCCACGAGGCGCCGAACATCGTCAGCACGATGGTTTCGGCCACGCCGAGAATGATGGCGGCAATCAGCGTGCCGGTCATGCTGCCGAGGCCAGCCATCACCACGACACAAAAGGTGCGGCCGATATAGGCGCGGTCGAGCGTCGGTTCGACGGGTGCGACGATGATCAGCAACGCGCCGGCGATGCCGAGCACGGCGGTCGCAATCCCGAACGCCCATTGCTTGATGCGAACCGGATTGGCGCCCATCAGCCGCACCGCCTCTTCATCCTGCGCCACCGCGCGGATGGCGCGCCCCATGAAGGTCCGCGACAAATAGACCGACAGCAGCAAGGTCAATCCGGTCGCAACCGCAAACGCCACCATCAGGCGGAGCGGAATCCTTGTGTCGCCGAAGCGCCAGGATTTGCCGATGTAGGACGCGGTGACCGAACGCTGGTCGACGCCGAAATACAGGATGAGCAGAACCTCGACAATGAAAGCGACACCGAAGAAAAACGCGATGCCGCGCACGGCGGCATCGCTGCCGCGGCGCTCGAAGGTCTCGTAATAAATCCGGTAGGCGGCAAGTCCGAACACGAACAACAGCGGCGTGATCAGAAGTCCCGCCACCAGCGGATCGATATCGTAGCTGTCGTTGAGGAAATAAACCCCATAGGACGCCATCACCAGAAAAGCGGGATGCGCCACATGGGGAACGTCGAGCAGGCCGAAGGAAACCGACAGCCCGATGCTGACGGCGGCATAGAAGCAGCCGAGCAGCACGCCGGTCACGACCGCGTCGAGCAGCAGGTCCATCGAAAACAATTTTCGCCCCCTTGACCCCTCTTGCTCTGCCCGTTTGCAAGAGGGTTATTTACGCGCGGCCTCGAAAGGCGTGATGAGTTCGCCGGACTTCAGTTTCGCCGGGAACAGGATCACTTGTTTGCCCGGCTTCTTGAACTGATCCATGTTCTTGTCGACGATGCCCTGGAACTGCGCCTGCAATGTCGCGGTCACCTTGCGTTCGCCATCCGCCGAGAACGAAATCGGACCGACAATGGTCTGGACCTCGTTTTCGTGCAGGTATTTGGCGATTGCCTTCTGGTCGAGCGATCCAGTGGCTTTGACCGCGGCTTCGATCAGCTGGCCCTCGGCATAGCCGAACGGCGCGAGATAATAGCCGAGCGGATCGACCTTGGCTTCGATTGCGCGCTTCGAATAGGTTTCGAAGAACGCTTTCGTGCCGTCGTAATACATGCTGGGCTCGGGCAGCCAGGTGTTGAAGTTGACGACGCCGTTGACCAGCGAGCCGAGGTTCTCCATCACCGGGCCGAATTGCAGGCCGACCATGCCGCCGCCGAACAGCTTGACGTTGTCGCCGATCCCGATTTCGTTGATGGCACGCAGGATGCCGGCCGAGTCCGGCGGGTACGAGGCGACATAAACGATGTCGGGCTTTGCGGCCTTGAGGGCGCGAATGATCCCTGAGAACTCCACCGTGTTCGGCGGATAGGCCTGATCGAACACGATCGGCATGTTGCGCTTGGTGGCGACTTCACGCGCGGTCGTCGCCAGGTTTTGCGCGAACTCCTGGTCGGCGGTGAGCAACGCCACGGTCTTGCCGCCGGCCTTCTGGCCGATATCGAGAAACGCGCTGGCCCAGGAATCGGCGGGGCCCCACGGCGCCACGTTGAACCACATGTCGTGGCCGACCTTGCTGTTGATCTGGAACGAGAAGTTACCGATCAACACCATGCCGCGCTGCTTGACCAAAGGCATGATCGGCGCGGTCGGCACGGTCGCGTAAGGCGAGAACAACAAATCGACCTTGTCGACGTCGAGCAACTTGGAATAGATCGCCGGCGTCTCGGAAGCGCTCGACTTGTCATCGTAGACCACGAGTTCGACCTTGCGGCCGAGCAGGCCGCCGCGGGCGTTGATGTCGTCGCGCCAGATTTCGGTGCCGAGCAGCGAAGCCTTGCCGCCACCGGCCAATCCGCCGGTCTGCGCCATCGACATGCCGATCTTGATCGGCGGCTGTTGAGCACTCGCCGGTTGGATCATCGCGAGCGCTGCGACCGTGGCTGCAGCGCCAAGAAGCGTTCTGCGTTTCATCGTTCCTCCCCCTCTATCTTACTTTGTTACGCTGCTGGTCCGCGCCGGTTTCTTTGCTCCGTTCAGCGGACCAGATGATGATGTCAATGAAGGTTAGAGCCGGGACACGCCCGGCCACAACCCAACTCTGGTCGCATGAGCGCCCCAGTCTTGGTCAAGCCGGCTGCTTCAGGATCGCGGCCGGATCCGCGCCGACGCGTCCGCCGGCCCGGTCCGCCGCGGTTTCGCGCGACAGGCGCATGTCGAAACGGATGCTCGGCACGCCTGGAATCGGGCACTCCGGATCCTTCGGGTTGATGTCGACCGCAAGATCACCCGATGAGCCGAACACGACGTCGTCGGCCAGATGCGGGTCGTCGCGCAGATAAAGCGCCGTCACCAGTTCGCGATAACCGGGCGCGCCGACCAGAAAGTGAATATGCGCCGGGCGCATGCCGTGACGCCGCTGCGCCGTGATCATCTCACCGACCGGCCCATCCATCGGGATCGAATAGCCGAGCGGCTTCACCGTGCGCACCAGAAAGAGGCCGTTGGCGTCAGTGGTGAAGATGCCGCGATAGTCGACCGACGTGGGATCTTCCTGAATGTCGTAAAGGCCGGTCGCGCTGGTCTGCCAGAGCGAGACGGTGGCGCCGGAAAGCGGCTTGTCGTTCACATCGGTCACACGGCCGTAAAGAATGACTTCGGTCTCGGGCTCGGCATTCTTGGCGATCTGGCTCCCGGCGGCGAGATGCGGCGTGGTTTCGCGGTAAAACGGGCCGAGCAGGCTTGTGTTCGTCCCTTCTTCCATGGCGGTCTCGTCATGCAGGCCGTTGACCAGCGCCGACAGGCCGAGCGTATCCGAGAGCAGAATGAATTCCTGCCGCGCCGGCGTGCAGATCTTCCCGACCTGGGTCATGAAGGCGATGCCCTTGAGCCATTCCGCCGGCGTCAGGTTCACGTCTTTGGCGAAAGCATGCAGATGCTTCACGGCCGACGCCATGATCTCCTTCATGCGCGGATTGGGGGTTGTAGCCATCTGATCAAGCACGGCTTGCGTGATGGTTTCCGGCGTCAGCTCGTGCATGGGTACCTCCCTTGATCCATTATTCTTGCCTGTCGATGGCTTTAGCTTTTTATCGAGCGATAACCTATCGCGCTGCGCGCACAACCGCAAATGCGGAAACCGTCAAACTGCGCGAGAAATCGCGCCATATGTCGCATTTTCATCTGATGAGAAGTTAATCAGTCGGTCTGGTCGCGGCGGACGCTGAGCGGGTGGGTTTGCGCGGTCGCCGTGGCCGTGCCGAACGACCGCGGCTGGGTCAGAACCTCCGGCTGCAGGATCTGGTCGAGCTGCTCACGGGTCAGAAGTTTTTTGGCCAGCACCAGATCGTAGACGCTCTGATCGGTCAAAAGCGCCTGCTGCGCGATCTCGGTCGCATTGGCGTAACCGATATAGGGATTGAGCGCGGTGACGATGCCGATCGAGCGCTCGACGCCGCGGCGCAGATGCTCGCGGTTGGCCGTGATGCCCTTCACGCATCGCTCGGCCAGTGTCAGGCAGCCGGCGCGCAGATGGTTGACGCTCTTGAACAGGCTGTGCGCGATGATCGGCTCGAAGGCATTGAGCTGCAACTGACCGGCCTCGGCGGCAAAACTCACCGTGACGTCGTTGCCGATGACTTCAAAAGCAATCTGGTTGACGACTTCGGGGATCACCGGATTGACCTTGCCCGGCATAATGCTGGAGCCGGCCTGCATCGGCGGCAGGTTGATCTCGTTCAACCCGACGCGCGGGCCCGACGACAACAGACGCAGATCGTTGCAGGTCTTTGACAGCTTGACCGCAACGCGCTTCAGGACGCCGGACAACTGCACGAAGGCGCCGCAATCCTGGGTCGCTTCGATCAGGTTCGAGGCGGTGACCACGGGAACGCCGGTCACATCGCGCAAATGCTGGCACACCAGGCGCGCATAGTCGGGGTGGGCGTTGATGCCGGTGCCGATCGCGGTTGCACCCATATTGATCTCGCACACCAGAAGGGCTGCTTCCTTCAGGCGCAATTCGTCCTCGCCGAGCATCACCGCATAGGTCGAGAACTCCTGGCCGAGCGTCATCGGCACAGCATCCTGCAACTGGGTGCGGCCCATCTTGATGATGTCCTTGAACTCCTCGGACTTCGCCTCGAACGCCTGGCGCAGCACCGCCATCGCCTCGACCAGGCGCATGATGCCGGAATAGGCCGCAAGCTTGAGCGACGTCGGATAGACGTCGTTGGTGCTCTGGCTCATGTTGACGTGTTCGTTGGGGTGCAAAAACTTGTAATCGCCCCTGGCATGGCCGAGCAATTCCAGCGCGCGGTTGGCGATCACCTCGTTGGCATTCATATTGGTCGAGGTGCCGGCGCCACCCTGGATGACGTCGACCACGAATTGCTCGTGCAGCCGGCCGGCCCTGATCTCTTCCGCGGCGGCGATGATGGCGTCGGCCCGCGTCGCATCGAGCAGGCTGAGGTCGCGGTTGCTTCGCGCCGCTGCGATTTTGATCGAGGCGAGCGCCGCAATCAAGTCGGGATAGATCGAGATTGGCGTCGCCGTGATCGCGAAGTTCTCCACCGCCCTCAAGGTGTGGACGCCATAATAGGCCTCCACCGGAACGTCCCGGTCGCCCAGCAGATCATGTTCGCGTCGTGTGCTCATGGAGGCCTCGTCAGGTTATCATTTTTTGATCGAACACGATCTGCGCGCAAACGTCTCATATTTGCCGCGTGGGATCATGCTCTGGTAGTCAGATTCCGACATTCGCTTTCCGGTTGCGATATCGCGCAGCGAGCGCCAATTCACCTGCTGCAAACCGCGATTTTCGCTTGTATTGCCGGCATTTTCCGCCTGTCGAAATGAGTCCTATAGCGTCACAAATGCGATGTTTAAACCATCCTTTAGATGTGGCGGCTATCTTGATTATCCGATTGCCTGGTAGTTCGGGTAATCCCGAGCTGAATTCCTTATCGCCGGTTAACAAATCGGCCTTCCAAGATTTGGATCCAAGAGATCCCAGGTGCGGACGGAATGAACGGCGCCTTCAACGAGATTGACTTCGATTTCGCGACAACGACCGCGGATCGAGCCAATCATTTGATGTCGCAACACGGTATACCGCCCACCCCCGACAATTTCTCGGTTTGGTTTTATTACGTCATGGGCGGATCGCTCACGCTCAAAAAGACCGTCGACATTCTGATCGCCAACAAGCGCAAGTTTGATTCAGCCATCAACCGTGATCTTTACCTCACCTACGTCAATCCGCATTCGAGCACGGGCGGGGACTTTCCCGAGCAATTGCACGGCGTGATCGCGAGCGCGCAGCAATTCCTGACGACAGCCATCTCCGACAACCGCGCACAAATGGCAGACCTCGGCGAGGTCAAATCGGAATGTCAGACCGGAGTCGACCCACGGCCGATCATTGAAAAACTGGTGAAAGAGCTGTCCAAAGCGACGACGCGTTCCTCGGCGCTCGAGGCGAATTTTCTCCAAACCACAAAAGACCTCGATCAGATCAAGGACTCGCTCAAGCAGGCCGAGCAGCACTCCAACACCGATGCCCTTACCGGGCTCGCCAACCGGCGTTCGCTCGATGCTTTTCTGCGAACCGGTCAGATCACGGCGATGGAAGCCGGAACACCGCTCAGCATCCTGTTGATCGATATCGACCACTTCAAGAAGTTCAACGACAGCTTCGGCCACCAGGTCGGCGATCAGGTTCTTCGGCTGGTCGGCAAGGTCCTGGCCGAGAGCGTCCGCGATTGCGACCTCGCCGCGCGTTATGGCGGCGAAGAGCTGATGGCGATTTTGCCTGGCGCGGAGATCGAGGCCTGCTTCGAGGCGGCCGAGCGCATCCGCCGCCGTATCGCGGAGGCGCGCTTGACCCGGCGCACCACGGGCGAGGAGATCTCGAGCGTCACCGTCTCGATAGGCGTGGCGGAATTCCGCATGGGCGAAACGGCCGACAGCATGATCGAGCGCTGCGACCGCGCGCTCTATCAGGCCAAGCGCGCCGGCCGCAATCGGACGATCAAGGAATTGGCCGAAGAAGAGATCGCGGCTTGAACAAGGCTTGACCGAACGCGCCGAGGCGCGAGTGGCTCAGATCATCGCCGCAACTTTCTCAAGTCCAATCAGGCGGGCGAGCGAGCGAACTTCGCGCTTCTGGTCTTCGCGCAACTGAAACAGCAGCGGCATCGCGGCCGACTTCAATTGCCCGACTTCCGCAGAGTCCGGATCGATCGCCGCCGTGGCGTTAGGATCGGCCTGCCGCGCCGTGTGAATTTTGCGAGCGACCGCGCGCAGTGCGTTTTCCACCGCCGGCCAATAATATTCCTGGGACGGCGACAGTTTCAGCCGCTCCTTGATGCCGGCGATCTGCGCGTCGCTCAGCAAAGCGTAGGGCTTCTGGACCGGCGGCTTCGGCACAGGCTTCGGCTTCGGCGCGGCCGTTGCCGGATCGTTCAACTTCAGTCCTTCAATGTCGGCCGGGGGCGTCGCCACAAAAGCCTGCCGCAGCGGCTCTGCCGGAATCGCGCCCGTTTGCTCGGGCGGAGCCGGATCAGGTGCAACCGCGGCCACGGTCAGCCGGTCCGACTTGCTTTCCCGGTTCGGCACGACACCTTGCGTGAAGGCGGACAGCGCTGCGACGTCAGCGTCCGCCGCAGGAACGCTTTCACGGCCCAAAATGGCGGCCGCGGCAGCACCGACGACCAGGAAACAGGTCAGAGTGACAATGGACACTGCTTTCGACAGGGAACTCTCCATTTCAGGGCTGACCTTCCACGTGACCTTCCCGGCAATAGAGGCAGGAAATAAGGCCTAACCGTGCCACCACGATGGCGATTCAGGCCGCGGGCCGAGGAACAGGTGACCGGGAAATCAGGCCGCCGCGACGAGTTCGTAGGCGTCCTGGATATCGGCGACGATGTCGGAGGCCTCCCACAATGCGTCCGGCGCAACCGTCTGCCAGCTGATGGTCCAGTTTCTTCCGCCGCTTGCTAAACGCGGCATGCCGACGACATCGAATTGCACTTGGCGGCAGAGCGGATGGCGCTCGAGTGCGTAAGCGACGCGGCGCCTGATCTCGTCACGGGTCGCCGGTGTTTTCGCAAAAAGCGTCTCGAAATCCATGTCACTCCCCCCGCAACTGTCACTGGCCTGCGCACGCAAACCTTGCTGCGGAGGGCCCTCGACATGAATCTTGGGGGGGCGTGGTTAATGGCGGGTTAAGTGGCCGCTGGTGGTCTGCATTACAGCGGCGGATCGAGCGCCTCGTCATATTCCTTCTTGAAGCGCGCGATCAGTTCAGCAGCAGGCATGACCTTGTTAAGGCTGCCGACCCCCTGCCCCGAACCCCAGATTTCCTTCCAGGCTTTCGGCCTGACCCGCTCGCCGGAAGCATCGCTCCCGAAACTCATTTTCGAGGCATCCGACTGCGGCAGGTTTTCCGGATCCATGCCGGCCGCCACGATCGACGGCTTCAGGTAATTGCCATGCACTCCGGTGAAGAGGTTGGAATAGACGATATCTTCCGCGCCCGATGAGGTGATCATCTCTTTATAGCGCTCGACCGCATTCGCCTCTTTGGTGGCGATGAAGGCGGAGCCGATATAGGCGAAGTCCGCTCCCAACAGACGGGCGGCGCGGATGGCGCGGCCGTTGGCGATCGCGCCCGACAGCGCGATCGGACCGTCGAACCATTGTCGTGTCTCTGCGACGAACGCAAACGGTGAGATCACGCCGGCATGGCCGCCGGCCCCGGCCGCAACCAGGATCAGGCCATCGGCGCCCTTCTCAATCGCCTTGTGCGCGAATTTCTGGTTGATCACGTCGTGAAAGACGATGCCACCCCAGCGATGCGCAGCCTGGTTGACCTCCTCGCGCGCGCCAAGCGACGTGATCATCATCGGCACCTTGTGCTTTTCGCAGAGCGCCAGATCCTGTTCGAGCCGGTTATTCGATCGATGCACGATCTGGTTGACGGCGAACGGCGCCGACGGCCGGTCCGGATGCGCCGCATCATAGTCGGCGAGTTCCTGCTTGATCCGCGTCAGCCACTCGTCGAGCAACTCGGGCGGACGCGCGTTCAGCGCCGGAAACGCGCCGACAATGCCGGCCTTGCATTGGGCGATGACGAGATCGGGCACCGAGATAATGAACAGCGGCGCCCCGATCGCGGGAAGCGACAGGCGGCCCTTGAACAACGCAGGCATGGACATCCGTAAAATCCTTTTTATTCCGGACGGCGGGAAATCCGGCTCATCCGGTGCGGCGAATGGGGAATTCGAAATCGAAGCTCTGGACTAAAGAATGCCAGACATCATCTCAAGAAAGCAATCGCGGTTACTCTTCAAATGACGGCAAATCGTTTCTACTGGCACAGCGCGCGAGTGACGAAATTGTCGGTTCGGCAATCGTCCGGTTTTCGCGCACGGCCGGGAATCAGCACTTTCGCCGAACAGGCTTCCACCGAGTCCGTCGTCAGGCTTTTGCCTTCCTTGAAACCTTTCGACTGGCAAAGCCTGTCGGCCGCGACCTTGCAATCCGGGGCGCTGTTGGCGGAGACCGGACACATGATACGGCCCGTTGCGATGGAGGCAGGCGTGGCGAGACGCGACAGGCCTTCGCCCGCATTCTTGGCAGCATCCTTGGCCGCTCCTTGCCCGCGTGTTGAGATCGTCGAGCGCTTCGCCCGTGCTTTTCAAGGTCGGCAGGACGGACAGGGACTTTTCCAGCGCTTTCCCCATCTCGTCGATGAGACCTGGACTTTCCGGGGCGGCGGGAGCGGGCGCGGGTCCATTTGGCGGCCCTGCTTGCGGCGGCGTTGCCTGCACTGGCGGCGACGCCGGCGGCGGGGCTGCCGTCTGCGGCCAGCTGTTGCTGACGGCGGCGATCCAGACCAGAGCCGCGAGCGCGAAAGGCCTCAAATCAGTTTGACCGCGACGACGAAACCACCGGCGAGCAGAAGCAGGAATGCCGTCAGCCACAGGCCGAGGCGCTTTTCGATTTCGGCGCGGATCACATCGCCGTAGCGATTGAGCACGACCGCGACGATGAAAAAACGGCCGCCCCGGGCGATGATGGAGCACAGGATGAACAGCCAGATATTGTAGCCAGCGAAGCCTGAGGTGATCGTGACGAGCTTGTAGGGGATCGGCGTCAGCCCCTTCAGCAAGATGATCAGACTGCCCCATTCGGCATAGGAAGCGCGAAAGGCTTCGACCTTGTCGCCGAGATGGTAGAGATTGATCAGCCACTGCCCAACCGAGTCATAGAGGAGCGCTCCGATCGCGTAGCCGAGCACGCCACCGGCCACCGAGGCAATCGTACAAACCGTCGCAAACAGCCACGCACGCTGGGGGCGCGCCAGCGACATCGGGAGCAGCATGATATCGGGGGGAATCGGAAAAAAGGAGCTTTCCGCGAACGCCACAGCCGCCAAAATCCACAGGGCATAAGGCTTGTCGGCGGCGTCAATACACCAATTATAGACACGTCTGAGCATGCCGCGATGAAGCATCACGCGAGGCGTTTGTCCATGCCGGAAATGTCAGGATTAGTGGCGCTTGCGTAAGGCGCGGCCTTCGAGCGCGACAATTGGCCGCCGCGTCAGCCGCGTCGACGGAACCTTGACCGGCGACTTCGGCATCTTCTCGGCGATGCCCAGCAGATGCTCGCGCTGATCCATCTCGCGCCAGACATCTTCGGGACGCACACCAGCGGACGCCCAGAGCACCGTCAGGTTATAGAGCAGATCGGCGCTCTCGCGGATGACAGCATCGGTCTTGCCGTTGACGGCATCGATGACGACTTCGATGGCTTCTTCAGCCAGCTTCTTCGCCATCTTGTCGGGACCGCGCTGAAACAGCCGGGCCGTCCGCGAAACCCGGGGATCGAGATCCTTGGCCGCGATGACTGCCTGATAAAGCCGTTCGAGCGAATCACTCATGGGTCTTAAGATAATCCAAACGCCTCGCCAGCGTGTTAACGGACTCACAATTGCGGCAAAACCGCTGGCCACGGTGACCAGTGCCTTAACTCGGTCGTGAGATTTGCGAGTGCCGGCAATCAGCAGGTGGCGACGAGGCGGCATGCCTGCCTTTGCGAGACGAGGCCATATCGGCTGCTTGAGGCCATGTCACGGCCGTACGAATACGGACCGCCACTTCTCTCCGAGATGTGAATGGGCTCGCGGCCGAATTGATAACGCAAAGCTTCCCGCATACCACTCAGAAACCATTCCTGCTCACCTGCGGTTCAGGTTGGCCGCGGCAGGATGGGAATGTCGGAGCGGTGTCATGAAACCGACATATCTAGCGGTCGAATTTCTAGCGGTCGAATTGACCGTCCGTACTGGTGTCGTGCTGATGCGCGCAATTCAAACCCTCATTGCCTGTTGTCTTGCCGCTGGGGCGGGCTTGGCCGTGCAGCTAGCTTGTGCCACGGAGTCTCCTCACCCGCTTGCGATCGAGCTTGCTTTCGATCGCCCGATCAATGCCGGCGAGGCGCCCCTGATCGTTGCCATGACCGACGGCCTGTTCGCTTCCGAGGGGCTCACCGTCACCACCCGCACGGCTGCGGGATCGCCTGAAGCCATCGCACGCGTCGCCTCGGGCTCAAGCGAATTTGCCCTTGTCGATATCAACGCGCTGATCCGTTTTCGCAGCCATGCGTCGGCACCGGTCAAGGCGGTGTTTGCGCTCTTCAACAAGTCGCCCTACGCCATCGTCGCCCGCAAAAGCCGGGGCATCCACGTTCTTTCTGACATCGACGGCAAGACGCTCGGCATTGCGGACAGCGACCTGTCGGCCGGGCTGTGGCCGGCTTTGGCGCGCCAGAACGGGATCAACCTCAATCACGTCAAGCAAAGCGCGATCAGCGCCGCGGTGCGCGAGCCGATGTTGTCGGCCGGACAGGTCGATGCCGTCACCGGATTCTCCTACCAGTCGGCCGTAAACTTGCGGGATCGGGGCGTTCCCGCCGACGACCTCGCGGTGCTTCGCTTCGCCGACTATGGCTGCGACGCTTACGGCTTTGCGGTGGTCGTCAATCCCACATTTGCCGCCAAACAACCCGCCGCCGTAAAGGGTTTCGTGCGGGCCCTGATTGCCGGCACCAACCTGACCCTCCGCGATGAAGGCCATGCGATCGACCAGGTTCTCACCCGGATGGAGGAAGGCTCGCGCGAATTGGAATTGGAGCGGCTGCACGCCGTGGTGCGCGATAACATCCTGACCGACGAAGTAAACCACAACGGCCTCGGCGGGATCGATCCGGCCCGCCTCGAACGTTCGATCGATCAGGTCGGTGAGGGCTTCAAATTCCAAAAGCGCCCCTCGGCTGCGGACATTTTCGACGACCGCTTTCTGCCCCCGCGCGCCGACCGACTGATCAACTGAGCTCCTCGCCACCACCACGAGCACGTGAGGGTAAAGGGATGCTGGTTCTTCATCGCGATCCCTGATTAAGATGCGGCTTGCAGGATCACCTCTACCCGTCTGCATCGGAATCGCACATCTATGCTTCGGCTTTATCTGCGCGTGCTCGAACTGCTCGGCAAGGAAGCGCGGCTGGGCTGGATCCTGGCCGGCGCCAATCTATTGCTCGCGGCCGCCCAATTCGCCGAGCCGGTGCTGTTCGGCAAAATCGTCGATGCGCTGTCCGGCAAACCGGCTGGTGGTTCACTGGGGTCGTCACCGGCCTGGCCGATGCTGCTGGCCTGGGCCGGCTTCGGCGTGTTTACGATCGTGTGCGGCGCCGCGGTGGCGTTGCAGGCCGACCGGCTGGCGCATCGTCAGCGCCAGGAAGTGCTGACGAGCTATTTCGAACATATCATGCAGCTGCCGCTCACCTTCCACACCGGCACCCATTCGGGGCGACTGATGAAGGTGATGCTCAACGGCACCGACGCGCTGTGGCGGCTGTGGCTCGGATTTTTCCGCGAGCATTTCGCCGCGATCCTGTCGCTTATCGTGCTGTTGCCGCTCGCGCTCTACATCAACTGGCGGCTGGCGATCCTGCTGTTCGCGCTCTGCGTCGTGTTCACCGTGCTGACCACGCTGGTGGTGCGCAGGACCTACGGCATGCAGAGCGACGTCGAGACCTATTACGGCGACCTTTCGGCGCGCGCTTCAGATGCGCTCGGCAATGTCGCACTGGTGCAAAGCTTCGTGCGCATCGATGCCGAGGTGCAGGGGGTGCGGTTCGTCGCCGACAAATTGCTGGCCGCGCAGATGCCGGTGTTGTCATGGTGGGCGCTGGTTACCGTGATCACGCGAGCGTCGACCACGATCACGATTCTGGCGATCTTCACGGTCGGCATCGTGCTGCACGAACAGGGCCTTACCTCGGTCGGTGAGATCGTGATGTTCGTCTCGTTCGCCACCTTGTTGATCCAGAAGCTCGAACAAGTCGTCAGCTTTATCAACAGCGTGTTCATGGAAGCGCCGCGTCTGGCCGAATTCTTCAACGTGCTCGATGCGGTGCCGGCCGTGCACGACCGCCCCGACGCGATCGATACCGGACGCCTCTCCGGCCTCGTCGAGTTCAACGACGTTTCGTTCTCCTATGACGGCAAGCGGCCGGCCGTCGAAGACCTCTCCTTCACCGCGCTGCCCGGCCAGACCATCGCGCTGGTCGGCCCGACCGGCGCCGGCAAATCCACCGCGATCGCGCTGTTGCATCGCGCGTTCGACCCGCAGTCCGGCTTTATCAAGATCGACGGCATGGATGTCCGTGGCCTGAAGCTGAATGCGCTGCGGCGAAATATCGGCGTGGTGTTTCAGGAAGCGTTGCTGTTCAATCGCACGATTGCCGACAATTTGAGGGTCGGCAAGCCGGACGCCACGGACGAAGAACTGCGGCTCGCAGCAAGCCGCGCGCAGGCGCTGGAATTCATCGAGCGCAGCGATCACGGCTTCGACACCAATGCCGGTGAGCGCGGACGCATGCTCTCCGGCGGCGAGCGTCAGCGGCTGTCGATTGCGCGTGCGCTGTTGAAGGATCCGCCGATCCTGATTCTTGACGAAGCGACCAGCGCGCTCGATGCGGTCACCGAGGCCAAGCTCAACGCCGCGCTCGACGAGGTGATGAAGGGACGCACCACCTTCGTCATCGCTCATCGGCTGTCGACCATTCGCAATGCCACGCTGATCCTGGTGTTCGACAATGGGCGGGTGATCGAAAGCGGAACTTTCGATGAACTTGTGGCGAAAGGCGGCCGTTTCGCGGAACTGGCGAAGGCCCAGTTCATGGTGCAGGAAAGCGCACGCGTGAGCGTTCAGACGCCATAAACCGCCGTAAAACGCCTCACATCATCGTCAAGACGGAAGTACCGTCGAAATTCGGCCCAGTTCGCCGCCGAATTAGTTATTGAGCCCGTGCTGCGAGCCGGTATAGGTTGGCGCAGCCGCCGGACACGCTTGAAACCCGAATGTCATAGTGAAGGCCTCCTTGTCTCTCAAAGGCGGGTCTCAAAGGACCGGAATCGGATAGTGCATTTTCATCGCCCGTCGTTTCTCAAATCATCATTGCATTCGATCGTCATTGTTGCAGCCTTCACTCTGGCTGCGACGCATGTAGCCAACGCCGAAGCGCTGCTGCTGGTGGAAGCCGACAGCGGCAAGGTCCTGCAAGCCGAGAACGCGACCAACCCGTGGTACCCGGCCTCGGTCACCAAGATGATGACAGCTTATGTGACGCTGAAAGCGATCAAGGAAGGACGCATCACCCTCGATACGCTGTTCACGGTGTCGCCCACCGCGGCCTCGCAGTCGCCATCGAAAATGGGATTGCGGCCCGGCACGCAGCTGACCGTCGATAACGCGCTCAAGATGATGATGGTGAAGTCGGCCAACGACATGGCCGTCGTGCTGGCCGAAGGCGTCGGCGGGTCGATCGACGGCTTCTCGGCCATGATGAACGAGAACGCGCAACGGCTCGGCATGACGCAGACACATTACGTCAACCCGAACGGACTGCCCGCCGAAGGTCATGTCACCTCGGCGCGGGATCTCGCGATCCTGGCGCGTGCGATCATTCGCGACCTGCCGGAATACGAATATTTCGTCCACATCCCCTCGATCCGATACGGCCGCAGGGTCACCCAGAATTTCAACAAGCTGATCGGACGCTATCCCGGCGCCGACGGCTTCAAGACCGGCTTCATCTGTGCGTCCGGCTATAATCTCGTGGCGTCCGCGACGCGTAACGGCAAGCGGCTGATCGCGGTCGTGCTCGGTGCTTCCTCTGGACAGGCGCGCGCGGTCAGGGCTGTACAGATGCTCGAACGCGGCTTCTCCAACGACACGCTGTCATGGCTGAAACCTTCGCTTGGCACGGTGGACAGTCTCGCGCCGATCGACGCCTCGCCGCCGGACTTGCGCGACGAAATGTGCAATGGCAAGCGGCATCGGCCTGCGTCCGACGACGACGACACGGCGGCCAGCAACGCCCCCTCCGATGGCTCCGGACCGGCGCTCGCCTTCTTCGCCACGGGCAGCCAGGCGCCGGCTTTGAAGCCGTCGGAAGTCCTCGCGGCCGCGCCCGCCGCCTCCGAGCCAATTCCTGTTTATACCGGACCGACCCGCAGCGGCCCTGCGCTGATCGCAGCGGTTGCCGCGGATTCCGATGCGCAGGCAGCCGAGGCCGCAGCGCATCACGGCAAGAAGGGCCGCCACGGCGCGAAGAAGCCTCCTGAAGCAGGGCCGGATGAGGCCGACAAGGGCGGCAAGCCCAAGCCCGTCAGGCATGCCAACGCCAAGCCGGATGCAGCGGCAAAGCCCGCCGACAAGCCGGCATCGGCCGAGAAATCAGACGCCAAGCCGGCCAAACCGAAGACGGCTGCGAAGCCAGCCGGCAAACCCGCGCCCAAGTCCTCATCCAAGCCTGACGCCAACGGCTAAACCCGGCGGCCAATCCAGGGCTGCGTCATTAACCCCAGGGCCGAGACTCGGGGAAACTCGCCCCGGCGGCCGCTTGCCATCGGCGGCGGCAACGCTCAATATCGCCAAAAATAATATGCCCCGTCACCGCAAGCGGGCAAAATTCAAGGAAACGAACCGAGAGGGGAAGTGACATGGAACGCATCTGGCTTAAGCAATATCCGGCCGGCGTGCCCGCCGATATCGATGTGAACCAATATTCGTCCCTGGTCGAACTGCTGGAAGAAAGCTTTGCGAAGTTTCGCGACCGCAAGGCTTTCATCTGCATGGACAAGTCCATCACCTACCGCGAGCTCGACGAGATGTCGCTGGCGCTTGGCGCCTATCTCCAGAGCAAGGGCATGCAAAAAGGCGCTCGCGTCGCGATCATGATGCCGAACGTCCTGCAATATCCGGTCGCGACCGCAGCGGTGTTGCGCGCAGGCTATGCAGTCGTCAACGTCAATCCGCTCTATACGCCGCGCGAACTCGAGCACCAACTGAAGGACTCCGGCGCTGAAGCCGTCATCGTGCTGGAGAATTTCGCCACCACCGTGCAACAGGTGCTGGCGAAGACCTCCGTCAAGCACGTGATCGTCGGCAGCATGGGCGACTTGCTTGGCCTCAAGGGCGTCATCGTCAACCTCGTCGTCCGGCGCGTGAAGAAGATGGTGCCGGCCTATTCGATTCCCACAGCCGTCACCTTCAACGATGCGATTGCGGCCGGACGCAGCATGACGTTCCAGAAGCCGCGGCTGATGCCCGACGATGTCGCCTTCCTGCAATATACCGGCGGCACCACCGGGGTCTCCAAGGGCGCGACGCTGCTCCATCGCAACGTTCTCGCCAACGTGCTGCAAAACGATGCGTGGCTGCAGCCGGCGCTGAAAAAGCCGCCGATTGTCGACGAGCTGTTCATCGTCTGCGCGCTGCCGCTCTATCACATCTTCGCGCTGACGGCCTGTTATCTCTTGGGAACAAGGGCGCGGCGGCACCAATCTTCTGATCCCCAACCCGAGGGATATGGCAGGCTTCATCAAGGAGCTGTCGAAATACCAGGTCAATTTCTTTCCGGGGGTCAATACGCTTTACAATGGCCTGCTGAACACACCGGGTTTCGACAAGATCGATTTCTCCAAGTTGAAAGTTTCGAACGGCGGCGGCATGGCGACACAACGGCCGGTCGCCGAAAAATGGCTGGCCGTGACCGGATGCGCGTTGTCGGAAGGCTATGGCCTGTCGGAAACCTCGCCGACACTGACCTGCAACCCGGCCACTATCGAAGGTTTCACGGGCTCGATCGGCCTTCCCGTTCCCTCCACCTGGCTCTCGATCCGTGACGACGACGGCAACGAAGTGCCGCTCGGTCAGGCGGGCGAAATCTGCGCCAAGGGCCCGCAGGTGATGGCCGGTTACTGGAACAGGCCGGACGAGACCGCCAAGGTGATGACGGCGGACGGCTATTTCCGCACCGGCGACATCGGCGTGATGAGCCCGGACGGCTCCACCAAGATCGTCGACCGCAAGAAGGACATGATCCTGGTCTCCGGCTTCAACGTCTATCCGAACGAGATCGAGGAAGTGATCGCAAGCCATCCCGGCGTGCTCGAATGCGCCGTGATCGGCGTTGAGGACACGAGATCCGGCGAAGCGGTGAAGGCCTTTGTCGTCAAGAAAGACCCGAACTTGACTGCCGAGGACGTGATCAAGTTCTGCACCACGCAGCTCACCGGTTACAAGGTGCCGAAGCAGATCGAGTTCAGAACCAGTCTGCCGAAGACCAATGTCGGCAAGATCCTGCGCCGCGAGCTGCGTGACGAGAAAAAGGCTGCGGCGGCTTAAGGCAACAAGTTCACCTGTTGTGCGATGACGGACGTTCATACGCTTAAGCCGGAAGACGTCCTCGCCTTCTGGCGCGCCGCAGGCGTAGAGCGCTGGTACAAGCGCGACGACGCCTTCGACGCCAGCGTGCGCGATCGATTTCTTGGGCTCTGGCAAAGGGCGCTCGCGGGCGAGCTGTCCTCCTGGGAGACGACCGATGACGGCGCGCTGGCGCTGGTCATCGTGCTCGATCAATTCCCGCGCAATATGTTTCGCGACGACCCCAAAGCCTATTCAAGCGACGCGCTCGCGCTTGAGGTCGCACACCGCGCGATCATGCGCGGCGCGGACAGGCGCGTCGAGCCGGAGTTGCTCGAATTCCTCTATGTGCCGTTCATGCATTCGGAACATCTCGCCGATCAATTGCGTTGCGTCGAGCTCTTCCGGCCCGCCGGCAGGCCGGATAACCTGAAATACGCCGAAGATCATGCCGGTATCGTCCGCCGGTTCGGGCGCTTTCCGCATCGAAACCGCCTTCTTGGCCGCGTGACGACGCCGGAGGAGCAGGCTTTTCTCGATCAAGGCGGATTTTCCGGCTAGGGCCGGGGGCGTGATGACGGAGCGGTGAACGGCAGAGCCTATTGCCGTATCAGTGGCCTTACGAATATTGTGCCGCGCAAGACGCCGGTCTAAAAACCATCCGCATCATTTCAGGAGAATTGACCATGACCATCAAAGTTGGCGACAAGCTGCCCGAAGCCAAGTTTCGCGTGCTGACCGCAGACGGCTTGCAGGTGAAGTCCACCGACGACATCTTCAAGGGCAAGAAGGTCGCGCTGTTCGCCGTGCCCGGCGCCTATACCGGCACCTGCCACAAGATGCATCTGCCGAGCATTTTCCTGAACGCCTATGCCATCAAGGACAAGGGCGTCGACACCATCGCGATCGTCTCGGTCAACGATGCGTTCGTCATGAGCGCCTGGAAGCGCGAAACCGACCAGCGCGACGAAGCGACCTTCCTCGCCGACGGCAACGCCGAATTCACCAAGGCGATCGGCCTGGAGCTGGACGCTTCCGGCAACGGGCTCGGCATCCGCTCGCATCGCTATTCGATGCTGGTTGACGATGGCGTGGTGAAGAAGCTGAACCTCGAGGCTGCGCCCGGCAAGGTCGAGGTTTCCGGCGGCGATACGCTGCTCGGGCAGCTGTAAATCCCTTTGGTCATTCCGGGCTGGTGCGCAAGCACCAGACCCGGAATCTGGAGATTCTCCGATGTGAAATTGCACATCGGAGTTCGATGCTTTGCATCTCCCCGGAATGACGTTATCCAACCTCGCTCTACCCCTTCAGCCTTGCCATCGCGACACCGTCGCGCGCCAATTGATCGGCGCGCTCGTTTTCGTCATGGCCGGCATGGCCCTTGACCCAATGCCAGCGCACCTCGTGCGGCTTCAACGCCTCGTCGAGGCGCTGCCACAACTCGGCATTCTTCACCGGCTTTTTGTCCGAGGTGCGCCAGCCGTTTTTCTTCCAGCCGTGAATCCACCCTGTGATGCCCTGACGGACATACTGGCTGTCGGTATAGAGATCGACCGAGCAGGGTTTTTTCAGCGCTTCCAGCGCCGAGATCGCCGCCATCAACTCCATGCGGTTGTTGGTGGTGTGGGCCTCGCCGCCCTTCATCTCTTTTTCGACGTCGCCGAATTTGAGAATGGCGCCCCAGCCGCCCGGGCCGGGATTGCCGGAGCAGGCGCCGTCGGTGTGGATGATGACCGCGGGAAGCGAACTCACGTTACCGCCCCCTCAAACGCCGTAATCGCGGACCGAAGATACGCTTTGATGAAAGCGCAGCTTGCGGACATATTCCAGCGGGTCCTTGGGGCGCACCAACGCGCCCTTGGGCACATTGAGAAAATCGACCAGACGCGTCAGCAGGAAGCGCAGCGCCGAACCGCGCGCCAGGAGCGGCAGCGCGTCCTCTTCGTCCTTTGATAATTGCCGCCCGCGGCCATAGGCCGAGAGCAACGCGCGCGCCTTGGTGACGTTGAACGAATGATCCGGCTCAAAACACCAGGCGTTGAGGCAGATTGCGACGTCATAGGCGAGCATGTCGGTACAGGCGAAGGTGAAATCGATGAGGCCGGAAACCTGATCGCCGAGAAAGAAAACGTTGTCCGGGAACAGATCGGCATGGATGACGCCATCGGGCAAATGCGCCGGCCAGACGCCGCTTTCGAGATGGTCGAGTTCGGCCGCGAGAAAGTCGCGCAATCCCGGCTGCACGTCATCGGCGCGTGCGGCTGCCTGTTCGAACAGCGGCCGCCATCCCGACACCGACAACGCATTGGAACGCGACATCGCAAAATCGGCGCCCGCCAGATGCATTTGCGCGAGGACTTTGCCGACGCCGGCGCAGTGGACGGCGTTGGGTTTGCGTGGCCAGACGCCTTCGAGAAAGGTGATGATCGCCGCCGGGCGGCCAGCGAGCGTGCGCAGCGCCTCGCCGCCTTTGTCCTTTACGGGCTGCGGACAATTGACACCGCGCGAGGCGAGATGCGTCATCAGGGCGAGAAAGAACGGCAGGTCGCTTCTCTCGACCCGTTTTTCATACAGCGTCAGGATGAAAGAACCCGACGTCGTATGCAGCAGGAAGTTGGAATTCTCGACGCCCTCGGCGATGCCCTTGTAGGACAACAACTCGCCGATCTCGTACTGCTTCAGGAAATCCGCAAGCTCGTCGGCGGCGACGTCGGTGTAGACCGCCATGAGCGATTATCCTGATCCAAGGTTATTCAGCAGCGTCCGGCCGCAGCGAACGCGGCAGCGGGAAGAACTCGTTCTCTTCCGCAGCTGACACCGTCTCCACATGCAATTCATAGCGCTCGGCAAACGCGCCCATGATTTCTTCCACGATCACCTCCGGCGCCGAGGCGCCAGCCGTGATGCCGAGGCTCGTGATGCCCTCGAACCGCGACCAGTCGAGGTCGCTGGCGCGTTGCGCGAGTATAGCGATTCTGCAGCCCTCGCGCTCGGCGACTTCGCGCAGGCGCTGCGAGTTCGACGAGTTCGGCGCGCCGACCACGATCAGCGCATCGACCACCGGCGCCACCTTCTTCACCGCAAGCTGGCGGTTGGTGGTGGCGTAGCAGATGTCTTCTTTATGGGGGCCCGAAATATTCGGAAACCGTTTCTTCAACAGCGCGACGATTTCCGCCGTGTCGTCGATCGACAGCGTGGTTTGCGTCACGAAGGCAAGATTGTTCGGATCCTTCGGGGTGAAGGTCGCAGCGTCCTCGGCGGTCTCGATCAACGTGACCGCGCCCGGCGGCAACTGGCCGAGCGTGCCAACCACCTCCGGGTGATGGGAATGGCCGATCAGCAGCATTTCGCGGCCGCGCTTGAAATGGATCGCCGCCTCCCGGTGCACCTTGGTGACCAGCGGACAGGTGGCATCCAGTGAAAAGAAATTGCGGGACTGCGCCTCGGCCGGAACTGACTTCGGAACCCCGTGAGCTGAGAACACCACCGGTGCATTGGTATTGTCGGGGATTTCGGCCAGTTCCTCGACGAAAATGGCCCCTTTGGTCTTCAGGCTGTCCACGACATAGCGGTTATGGACGATCTCATGGCGGACATAGACCGGGGCGCCATAGATCGCGAGCGCCCGCTCGACGGTATCAATCGCCCGCACCACGCCGGCACAAAAGCCGCGCGGAGAACAAAGCACGATTCTCAGGGGTGGTTTGGCTGACATAGGGCGGCCTCGGACCGGATTGCCCCCAAGCCTCAACAAAAGGACGTCAGGGCTCGTGGAACGGTCGATTCAAAGGGATTTCTGCACAAGGACTTGGGACGGCTTTCAGGCGGTGTCAAGGGTACACCCATTGCGTAAACTCCCCGGGAGGGCATATAAGGGGCCAATTCCCGTCATCGTTGATGACCGTGGCTTCGCCTCCCGGAGGTGGGCGAAGCGCAAAGGAGATTTGCCATGAGCAATGCACCGCTGATGCCGAAGGCAACCGCCGTTTGGCTGGTCGATAATACCGCTTTGACCTTCGATCAGGTGGCGGATTTCACCAAGATGCACCCGCTCGAGGTCCGCGCCATCGCCGACGGCGATGCGGCCCAGGGCATCAAGGGTATGGACCCGATTTCGACCGGCCAGTTGACCCGCGACGAAATCGAAAAGGGCGAAGGCGACCCGAACTACCGGCTCCGAATCGCCGAGAGCAAGGTGACGCTGCCGCCCCAGGCTAAGAAGAAGGGCCCGCGCTATACCCCGGTCTCGCGCCGTCATGAGCGGCCGAGCGCGATCCTGTGGCTGGTGCGCAACCACCCCGAATTGAAGGACGCGCAGATCATGCGCCTGGTCGGCACCACCAAGACCACGATCGCGTCTGTCCGCGACCGCACCCACTGGAATGCCTCGACCCTGACCCCGATGGATCCGGTGACGCTCGGCCTGTGCTCGCAGATCGAACTCGATTTCGAGGTGCAGCGCGCGGCCAAGGAAAAGCCGACCGATATCGGCGACGGCGGCCCGACACTGCTGCCGGCCTCCGAGACCACCCGCAAGGAAGCCGAGTACGAGCCCACCGAAAAGCAGCGGGAAGACCTCAATGTCGATGCCGTCTTTGCCAAGCTGAAGAACATCGGCGGCAAGAAACCGGACCAGGACCAGGAATAGTTTTTCTTGTAGGTTTTCTTGTAGGTTTTCTTGGGTGGCGGGCGAGTGCCCCCACCCACGTAGTTTACCGGAAATTGCTTTCCGAAATGGCGGGCGCATAGTTTTCCGCGCAAGAGCGAATCGAGGGGCGATTCGCTGCGCGAACCATGCGAACCTCATCATGGCTGGAATCTGCTTCGTGATTGGGATTTTGCTTGGCGGAGCAGCCCTGCTGTTTCGCCAGGCGGCCGAAGAGATTTCGATCGGCACCGACTGGGCCGGCGAGGCCTGCTCGCTGTCACCGACCTTCTGCCATCACCCGGAATATCTGGCCTATGCCGGCGGCGTCATGCTGGTGATCGCGATCGGCGTCAAACTCGGCAGCCTCGCGAACTAGCGGCAGCACTGGCCTCAGATTGACGTTCGCTCCTCCGGGAAGAGTTCGATTTTCAAACAGCCTATTTACCGACACAACTTCGCGATCTCGCGGCGCGGTTAGCGCCCGAGTTGTGCGTGAACCTTGGTGCCCCGAAATCAGAGGGCGCAGGGAATGCCGGGCGCCCGTTGCGCCCGCAGCCTTGCGTGCAAAAATAGAAAGCACGCAAGCAAGTCACCACGGTCACACCGGAGACATCCGGCATTCCCCGCGCAATGGTTTTAACGGTTTCCTTCGAGCTCTCCTCGGCGACCGGCTTTCTTGTCACCGTCATCGGCGCGATTGCGGAAGCAATCGTCGCCAACTTGACGCCAGCGTCGGGGCGTCAGGACCACACGATTTCGCCGTCCACTTCGTACACGTTCGTCTTGTCGTGCCGAAGCGTCCACCGCATCCCGCGCCCAACGTTTTGTGACGATCGCGAAACGCCCCTCGAAGAGGAGGCGGGATGCGAATCGCTATAGTTCTGCTTCTACCGAGCCGTCAAGCTAGATTCGGAAAATCAGAAATCAATCAGCCGTCCAAACTGACGCTTTCAACCAGCAAAATCCGACAATCGGCGGTTCCGAGATTACCTCGTAACCGGACATATCGCGGACACGCCGAAAACGACGCGAATGACCCAACGCGGATATCTGGGGTCGGGTAACGGCGTATCGAGTGCCGATGGCCTCCATCAGTTCCCTAAAATTTGACCCTCCTCAAGCGTACTAGGTTGACTGAATTCTGCTACGCAACCGATTATCCTTTACAAATCGCTTGCCACGTTCAGCGCGCGATGACGCCCAAATTGGTTCTGCGAGGCAGCTATGGTTTTGAGGCCGGGAAACTTAGTTCGGCACAAGAGCGGCGGTCCTATCATGATGGTCGACGACCTCATCTCACGAGAGCAATTCAAGCGCTCGTGGGGAATCCATGACGCTTGGCATGATTGCACTTGGATCGAGAATGGCATGAAAAAGTTCGGTAGTTTCCGCCCTTCGGAGCTGCTGTGCGTCTTTGCCGACGGGACACCGAGAAATCACGACGGCGAAATGTGAACGAACTTCTGCCAGTGGCACGTTCTGGCGTGGTCGGTAGAATTGACGATGTCGGTTCGCGGGGGTATCGGTTGAATATGGAAGTGTTGTCCTCGCTAGAGCGGGCAGTGCTCGACGTCATTGCGCTTCAGGTGCCTGAAGTCGCCGATGCGCTTGCTGGTCAGAGACGCGGCGACTATGGTAGCAGAGCGAATCCGGTCGAAGGTGTTTGCGAACGCGCTGGCCATTGGAGAGTTCTGAGCTATCTCTGACGATCAGCTTAGGGATTAGCGCAGCCACAGCAAGCTCACCCAGCGTCGAATCCGTTCTTCGTTACGCCGATCGAGCGCTGTACGAGGCGAAGCAGACAGGCCGCAATCGCGTCTGTGTAGCGAAGCGACCGTTAGAGAGTGTTGCTCACGCTGCCGAATGAAACGTGCGGACGTGCCTCCTTATGCGGTCCCGCCAAAATTCGTGTGCCTCACAATCCCGCGTTGGTCGCGACGCCTGACAACATCGGTGGTAACTTCACGTGTGTGAGCCAAAAGTCGTTGATGCTCTTAATGAGACCTTCGAACGCCTCAAATTCGACTGGCTTGGTAAGATAACAGTTCGCCTGAAGTTTATAGGTCTGGTGAATGTCAGCTTCGTCTGCCGATGTGGTTAGGATAACGGTCGGGATCGATTTCAGGCTTTCATCCTGCTTGATGTGAGCAAGTACCTGACGGCCGTCCACCTTCGGAAGGTTCAGGTCGAGCAAGATGAGACAAGGTCGCGGCGAATTGGCATACTCCCCTTGCTGGCCCAAGAAGGCGATGGCCTCAGTGCCATCGGACACAACATTTAGATGAGCAGCCGGGTTGGCATCTTGCAAGGCTACTCGCAATAATCTGACATCACCGGGACTGTCTTCGACCAAAAGCACTTCTCTGGGCATGAGTGACCTCATCGGTGCGGTCCTCTCGATTCAATCTGTGCGATAGGGAACTCTGGCACGAGAACCTGAGGGGAACGAGTGCTGTATTGCTCACTATGTGGGTTAGTTTGACTCAATGGTGTACAATTTTAACCAGCGCGTTCGGTCTCGCCGCATTGGGGGTTGCTCCAAAACGGTACTGCCAATGACCGATCGACGGAACAAACAGCTACATTCGGACACGTAAGGGCACTGCTAGAGCCTGAGGAACGATACCCATTCAAGACTCTTGCTTCTTCACGTGGGAGGGATCGTGTTATGTTGGTTTACCGAGAGGAGATGGCCCCGCCTGTCAATTCGTTGAAGGGCGATGAGCCGAAGAAAACTACAGAGCAATCGATAGCGGAGGAAGATGATCTTTGGGTTAAATACTTTATTGACTGTTTGGCCGGCGTCGTTCGAGATTTTGAAACATTGAAGTAATGGCCGCCTCAGTTGGCGGCCTTTTCATTCACACTGATGCCGCTTGTTGGCACGTTTCGGACATGGCCTGAACTCCGAGATGAGTCCGTTGTGCGAACAACAACGGACATCAGCCAAGGCGACTGAATTTGTGGTTCGTGCCCTAGTACGGTGTGCTCGGATGGTTGAGCATGTATTCGCCGAGATCGCGCTGCTTCTTGTCGGCCCGATCGATCACGTTGCCGCGCTGGGCATCTCGATCCCTGCGGCAGGCGACGTATTCCGGCGAACCGGGTGCGACCTGGCCGCCCTTCCGGCAGAAGGTGTCGTCATCTTCGTTCAAGGCCGAGTTGACCGGCGTCTCTCCGCGATGCGAACAGGCGCCAAGCGCGAGCGCCGCCAGCACCAGCGCAATCGGAAGCCTCAAGATGTCGAGCCCCATGCCAAATCCCGTCATAAGGGGCGTAGGTGTAGCTCGAATTGTGGGATTTGTAAGCCGCCAGACTCGTCATTCCGGGGCGATGCGAAGCATCGAGCCCGGAATCTCGAAATTCCGGGTCTGGTGCTACGCACCATCCCGGAATGACGATCACCGTCACACCCTCCCCTTCAGCGCGTCCGTGATTTCGTCCAGCACCTTGGGGTCTTCGATGGTGGCGGGCATGGTCCATTGCTCGCCGTCGGCGATTTTCTTGATGGTGCCGCGCAGGATTTTCCCCGAACGTGTTTTCGGCAGACGCCCGACCGTGATCGCGAGCTTGAACGCCGCGACCGGGCCGAGTTTGTCGCGCACCAGCGCCACGACCTCGCGTTCGATCTCGCTTGTCTGGCGCGCCACGCCGGCCTTCATCACCAGAAAGCCGCAGGGCACCTCGCCCTTGATCGCATCGTTGATGCCGAGCACCGCGCATTCGGCGACATCCGGATGCGACGCCAGAATCTCTTCCATGCCGCCGGTGGAGAGCCTGTGACCGGCGACATTGATGATGTCGTCGGTGCGGCCCATGACAAAGACATAGCCGTCCTCGTCCATGTAGCCGGCGTCGGAGGTTTTGTAGTAGCCGGGGAACTCGTTGAAATAGGCCTCCTCGCAGCGCTCGTCCTGCTGCCACAACGTCGGCAAACACGCCGGCGGCATCGGCAGCTTGATGACGAGCGAGCCCATGGTGCCCGGGGCTACAGGCTTGGAGGCTTCGTCCACCACCTCGACCTGATAACCCGGCATCGGCACCGTCGGCGAACCATGCTTGACCGGAAGCTGACCCAGGCCCACCGGATTTCCGGCGATGCACCAGCCGGTCTCGGTCTGCCACCAGTGATCGATGACAGGCACCTTCAATTGTGCCTCGGCCCATTCGACGGTCGGCGGATCGGCGCGCTCGCCCGCGAGAAACAGCGTGCGGAATGTCGACAGGTCATATTGCCGGATGAATTTCCCTTCCGGATCTTCTTTCCGGATCGCGCGGAATGCGGTCGGCGCGGTGAACAGCGCCACGGCCTTGTGCTCGGAGATCACCCGCCAGAACGCGCCGGCATCGGGCGTGCCGATCGGCTTGCCCTCGTACATGATCGAGGTCGCGCCATGAAAAAGCGGGGCGTAGACAATGTAACTATGACCGACCACCCAGCCGATGTCAGAGCCGCACCACCAGACTTCGCCTGGCTTGATGCCGTAGAGGTTGAACATCGACCATTTCAGCGCGACCAGATGTCCGCCATTGTCGCGCACCACGCCCTTGGGTTTGCCGGTCGTGCCTGAGGTGTAGAGGATGTAGAGCGGATCGGTCGCGAGTACCGGAATGCAATCGGCGGATTTTTTCGCTTTGATCGCCGCTTCGCGCAGGCTTGCCCAGTCGTGATCGCGCCCGGCAATCAACTCACACGTCTGTTGCGGCCGTTGCAGGATGATGCAGGCTTCGGGGTTGAAGCCGGCGAGCCTGATCGCTTCGTCCAGCAACGGCTTGTAGGCCACGATGCGGCCGGGCTCGATGCCGCAGCTTGCGGAGAAAATGAGTTTTGGCGCGGCGTCATCGATCCGGGTCGCGAGCTCCTTCGCGGCGAAGCCGCCGAACACGACAGAATGCACCGCGCCGATCCGCGCGCAGGCCAGCATCGCGACCACGGCTTCCGGCACCATCGGCATGTAGATGATGACGCGATCGCCCTTGCCGATGCCGAAATCCACCATGATCGCGGCGAGCGTCTTCACCTCGGCCAACATCTCGGCATAGGTGAATTTGGTGATGCGGCCCGTGAGCGGCGAATCGTGGATCAGCGCCAACTGATCGGCGCGCCCACGTTCGACATGACGATCGAGCGCGTTGTAGCAGGTATTGACGACGGCGCCGGCAAACCAGCGGCCGTAAAGTCCCTGATCGGGATCAAACACCTTCTCCGCCGGCTTGATCCAGTCGATCTCGGCCGCCGCCTCGCCCCAAAAGCCCTCGGGGTCACGCAGCGAACGCGCATGGACCTCGTGATAGCGGCTTTTCGCAAGTGTGTTCATGGCGTCTCTCCCGGACGCTAGACCACAGGGCCCAGCGTCGCTTGAGGCGCATTGTCACGCGTCGACGCAACAATTCAAGCCGGAACAAAGCTTGATCGCCTGGTCATAGTCTGCGATCGCGTTCGCGTAGTCGCCGTTACGGCCGCGGCAAATAATGGTGAGCTAAAGGTTCGCACGACCGGCTCTTGATAATTGGGGTTCGGCGTCGGTGCCGCTTTGAGATATTTGTCGCGGCATCCGGCCGAAGGTTCGACGGCCAACTACGGGCGCATCAGCGCCGTCAGATGATCGAGCCGGTCCCGCATCATCTTTTGCAAGTCGAAATCAGGCCGCCCGAAGCCGACGTCGCGCCCGGCAACGAATTCGTCCTGCTCGTGCTGTAACGCACGGCCGGCGCGAGGGTCTTTCGCGCCTGCCTCGCTCACGACCTTGGCGTTCACCGCGTTGATCTCGCGGTCCAACGTGACGAGCTCAGGATTGGCGCAGATCGCTTTTTCGACCGGCCGCTTCGTCGTCGCGCATTTGAAACTCGGCCTCTTGTTGACGGCCATCAGCGCCCCGATGCGTTCGATCTCCAGCGACAGCGCCTTGTAATTGGCTTTCGCCGCCGCGTTAGTCGGGTCGAGCTTGAACGCGGTTCCGAAATCGGCGAGCGCATGCACCCGGTCGCCTTTTCTGCGATAGAGTTCACCGCGCGCATTTAACACGTCCGTCAGCGTCGGATCGAGCCGCAGCGCGGTGTCGTCATCGCCAATCGCGCGATCGATCTCGCCCTTGCGGTCATAGGCGGCCGCGCGCGCGATGGCGGCCTTGATGCGATCGGCCCTCAGTGCCTTGTCGTTGCCGATCAGCGCCGCGCAAGACGCGATGATCCTGCCATCGTCGCCGGCCGTCAAAGCGGCCATGCAGGGTGCGGAATCAATCTGCTCGCCGGTCGGCTCGACGGGCGCCGCGGACGCCGTGTGCGGCATCACCGCGAGCCACAAAGCAGCTGATATCACGTGGCCAAACGGCATCGCAGATAAAAAACGCATGTTGCTCTTTACGTGACTTTCAGCGTGATCCCGCCGTCGACCACGAGTTCGATGCCGGTGACGTATTTAAATTCATCGCCAGCCAGAAACAAGGCGGCGTTGGCGACATCCCAGGCGTCGCCCATATGCCCCATCGGCACCTGTGCGTCACGCGCCCGCCACATCGCTTCCACATCGCCCTTGGCATAGCTGGCGGCGAGGCCCGCCGAATGCTCAACCATCGGCGTCTTCATCAATCCCGGCAGAATCGCGTTGACGCGAACCTTCTGGGCGGCGAACTCGACCGCCGTCGTCCGCGTCATCTGGTTCATCGCCGCCTTCGTGGTCGCGTAGGTAACATAGGAAATGCCGAGATGGCGGATCGAGGCGATCGAGGAAATATTGATGATGGAGCCGCCGCCCTGCGCCACCATGACAGGAATGACGTGTTTCATGGCGAGGTAGGCGCTCTTGAGATTGACGGCGAAAACGCGGTCCCAGTCGGCCTCGGCGACATCCACCACGCTGCCTGTTTCAGCGATGCCGACATTGTTGTCGAGCACGTCGATGCGGCCATAGGCCTTCAGGCAGGCCTCGACCATCGCCGCGATGTCCTCAGCCTGTGAAGCGTCGGCCCTGAAGGCCATGGCCTTGCCGCCCTCACCGGTGATGATCGCCGCGGTCTCCTCAGCGGCCGGCCCGTTGCGATCGACGCAAAATACCTGCGCGCCCTCCCGCGCAAACGTCACGGCGGTTGCCTTGCCATTGCCCCAGCCGGGCCCGATCGAACCTGCGCCGACCACGATCGCCGTCTTGCCTGAAAGGCGTCCCACGCGGCATCTCCTCTAGCTGCGCCCGAAAGCTTGCATCGCTTTGCCGCGGGCGAGCAGGCGCCTGGCATTGTGGTAGGCCGGCAGTTCGACGAGTGCGCCGTCGAGTTCGACGCGGGCCTGACCGGCGGCGCGGGCGGTCTCAAACGCCGCGACAAGACGGTTCGCGCGAGACAGTTCGTCATCGTCGGGTGAAAGAATCCCGTTGATGATGCGGGCATGATCAGGCTCGACAAGGCTTTTGGCCACATAGCCGAGCCTTCGCGCCCAACGCGTCTCGCGCGCAAGGCCATCGGTGTCGCTGAACGTATAGGGGCAATCGACCGCGACGACGTCGGCGGCGACGCACTCGACAAGAAAGCGCTGGCGGCAATAAGCGAGTTCGATGCCATCCTGTCCGCGCTCGGCGCCGAGATCGGCGGCCATGTCTTCCGAGGCGATCAGGCAGGCGGTGATGCGGCGGCTGACTTTGGCGATGATGCCGGTCTGAACGAGGCCACGGGCAAATTCGATGTTCGGCAGCAGCGCCGTCGAGCCCTCGGGAATGCCGTACGAGCGCTCGAACCGCGTCACCGCTTCATCGAGCCGCGTCACATGATGCGGCTCGGCGACTTTCGGCAGCGCAACGATGTCCGGCGCCCCGCGCATCACCGCCGCCAGATCGTCCATGCCGTCCTGGTCGAGCGGGTTGACGCGCACGGCGACCATGGCGCCGGCCTCGCGCCACTCCGCATAGAGATCGACCGCCAGTGCCCGCGCCGCCGGACGCAAGACAGACGGCGTAAAATCTTCCAATTCGTGGATCAGGACGTCCGCGCCGCTTTGGGGCGCGCGACCAAGCATGTCTCCGTTGGCTCCTTCCAGGAAGAGCCAGGACCGGCAGAGGTGTGGGGGACGCAGACGGCGCATTGGCGGCTTACTGGAACGTCATATCGACACATTTCGAAACGTCCTGGCCGAGGCCCGAACTGATGGTGATACAGCCACGCACCCGCTGCTTGGCATTATCGCTGACCCAGATCGAATAGCCGCCGGGCCCGAAGAACGAGTTGGTGTTCGGCGGCTCGGTTTCGGTGGCATCGAAGGAATAATCGGAATCCGCATCGAAAATACGCGGCTTCCCGGTGCAGTTGCCTTCGGCCTGTACGGTGATCACTTCCTTGTTGTCGCGTGTCAGCGCGAGCGACACCTGACAGCGGAAATATTCCGACGTCTTGGTATTGAAGACATAGGCGTAGGATTTGCAGGTGGCGATGTTGAGCTTGCCGGGGGAAAGGCCCCGGCTACAGGAAATACGCTGATTGTTGCTGAGTTTGAAGTCGTCGGCGCTAGCCGCATCCGCAAGGGGCAGAAACAACGCAACACCAAAGCCGATTTTCGCAATTTGGTTCATCCGAATCATCCCCATCACGTTTCCTGCGCCTTATCGGCGCAAGATAGTCGCGAAGCGCAAGGCAGGGAATCACAAACTCATTGGCGCTCAGCGGTCAAATGCCGCATCGTGTTGACGGGCCGATGGCGTTCGTGATTTGTTCAAAGCCGTCAGGCCGCAAGCGCGCGCAGCCAACGATACGGGAGGATGGAAGGACATGACGCGATTTTCGATCAAGCCGGTGATGGCGGCAGCCGTGCTTGCCGCGCTCTCGGCGCCAGCCTTTGCGCAAACCGCGACGCCATGGGAGCTGAAGCCGGACATGGGCTACGGCTACGACAAGGACGGCAAGACCTTTGCCTACAAGATGGGGACCAACAATGCCGGTGCGCTCCTGAAGGGCGCCAAAAAGGTGCCGAAGGGAACGTTGTTCTTCATCGGACAGAATGGCCAGCTCTACATGCGGACCGGCCCGTACCTCGAGGGCGACGGCAAGTTCATGTTCGGATCGAATTGAGCTGTTGGCCCGGATGTCATCATCCGCGAAGGCGGATGATCCAGTATGCCGCGGCGGCCGAGGCCTACCCTACTGGCGTTGGTTACTGGATGCCCCGCCTGCGCGGGGCATGACGGCCGGCTTGACGCAAGAAATCAAAACGCAGCCGCCATTTCCTTCGCGCCCGGCTGATTGCTGTTGGAATCCATCCGGCTATCGGTGACCGCGAGCAGCCTGGCGACGGTGTTGTAGCGGATCGCCACCGGATTGCGCTCATAGCCTGAGCGCTGGAAGAAATTCGAGGTCGGCACCTGCTCCCGCATCGCCTGCGGCATGGTCACCATGTCGAGGCCGGTGCCGTCGCCGGTCAAGTTCATCATCTCGAGCTCGGCGGCGGAAAGCGGACGGTTGTAACCCTTGGCCCGCGCGAAGATCACCGAGGTGAGAAGCTTGTGGGTTTGCAGCATCGGTCCGACGTCGATATCGAGCACCATGGCGTGAATCGCCCAGCCCTGCGGCGTATCGGCAAGCTTCTCATGCTGCGACCAGTCGTCCGGCACGGAGCACGCATACGCCACCATCTTCTTAAGCACCGCGATCTTGCGGTCCATCGCCTGGCGCGACGGACCCGACAGGCTTGCGGCTCTTGCCGTCAGTTCTTTGACGAACTCCTTGCCCTGCTCGGCTATCAACTCGACGCTGTTGGTGGTGAGAAGCTGATTATAGCCCATCGCGGTCGAAATCGCGCGCCTGCCGCCATGCTCGATGCCCGCCTGCACGTTGTAATTGCCGGTGCCTCCGGTCTCGAACGAATAGACCCGTACCGCCTGCTCGCGCGTCAGGCCGGCGGCCATCGCGTAGCGCGCATAGGCGCGTTTGAACTCGACCTCCGTGGACGGCTTTTCTGGCGTCCATTGGAACTGCTCGTTCGCTGCCTGCAGGAGATCGCCGACCACCGGAATGGCCTTGTGCTGGCGCGGCGGCTTTGCGTCCGGTGCCTCCGGCTCCGGATTCGCTGGCCGCTTCGGCCCGGTATAGACCGGCGGCTGCTCCAGCACGTAATCATCGAGTGCAATGGCGAGATGCTCGCGCCGCTTGGCGTTGCGGCCACGCCGCTTCTCCGTGATCGAGCTCCAATAAGCGCCGGCCTCTTCTTCGAACGCCGCGCGGGCTGCTTTGTATTCGGCGAGAAGACGGCGATATTCCGCGACCGCATAGGGCGAGGCGCCCTGCGCCATGGCGTCGCTCACAGACGGCACCACGCTATCCGCGGCTTGCACCGGCAGTGCGTTCAAGGACAGCGCGAGCGCCACGCATCCGGCAAGACGAATCATTTGGTGCGTCATAGCCGGATTCTAGAGCATGGATAGGCAAAAGTGAGGACGCTTTTGCGACAAACGCCGCACTTACTCGGGCTCTACGCCACTGGTCTTGACGAGTTCCGACCACTTCTTTTCGTCCTTGTCGATGAAGTCGGCATATTGCTCCGGCGTGCCTGGCGTGATCTCGGTGCCGTCGAGTTCGAGTTGCTTCCTCACGTCTTCTGAGGCGAGCGCATCTTGCAGCGCCCGGTTAAGGCGCTCAATCACCGGACGCGGCGTGCCCGCCGGCGCCACGAGGCCGTAGCACAACGATGCGTCGAAGTCCGGCACGCCCGCCTCGATCATCGTCGGGACATCCGGCAATAAAGTATTGCGATGGACCGATGTCACGGCAAGGCCGCGCAGCAGACCCGCCTTGACGTTGGCAGCAGTGGTGGCGATCGGCGAAAACGACATCGGAATATGACCACCCAGCAAATCGCTCAACGCGGGTCCCGTTCCCTTGTAGGGAATGTGAACGATCTGGATGCCGGTCGCATGGGCAAAATATTCGCCGGTGATATGACCGACCGTGCCGATGCCGGCGGAGCCGAAATTGACCTTGCCCGGATTGGCCTTGGCGTAGGCAATCAGCTCGGCCACCGACTTGACGGGAAACGACGGATGCACAACCAGCGAAGACGGAGCACATCCGATCGATCCGATCGGCTCGAAATCCTTGCGCGGGTCGTAGCCGACGTTGCGGTAGAGCGAGGGCCCTATCGCCAACGTGCCGGTGTAACCGGCGAGAAGCGTATAACCGTCGGGCTCGCTCTTTGCGACCGCCTTGGTGCCGACTGTGCCGCCGGCCCCGCCCCTGTTGTCGACGACGATGCTCTGGCCGAGCAATTGACTCATCTTGTCGGCGACTACGCGACCGACGATCGAGGTCGAGCCACCCGGCGGAAACGGGACCACCAGCGTGATATTGCGGTTCGGATAGGTTTGCGCGCGGACAGCATTGAGGTTGCCGCCAAGGCCGACCGCCAGCAGCAAAATGGTGAGCGAGGCGCTCCATCCGCGCATGGGCGAAACCTCCGGATCATGCTTTGTTGCCGCTATCGTCGTCGAAAGCGACGGCCTCGGCAAGGCGACGCTTGACTAAGACACCCTGCCGACTGATGAAAAGGTCGGAAAATCCGGCCAAAAACTCGCTCTGGAACAACCCCCGATGACCGCAGAAATCACCGATGAAACGCTGAAAGCGGCGGGCTGGACCGTGGTCGAGACCAGTGGCTTCCTGAATCTCATCGGCCCGCTGTGGGAGCGCGTTGTCGACGGCGATCACGAATATGCGATATCAGCCGTAGACAAGCACCATAACCGCCGCAACCGGGTTCAGGGCGGGGTATTGATGACACTGGCCGACCGCGCCTCCGGCATGATCGCGCGGGTGGTGTCGGGACGGCCGACGCTCGCCACCGTGCAGATGGACGTCCACTTTATCGACGCAGGCAAGATCGGCGAGCTTCTGATCGCCAAGCCGCGCGTGGTCCGTGTTACTCACACGCTGATCTTCACGAGGACTGAAGTGGTGGCCGAGGATCGTGTTGTGGCGACCGCCAGCGGCGTGTTCAAGATCCTGAAAGACAACTCCTGATTTCTTCCATCGAAAGGAACGCGCCCGTGGACTATCGTCAACTTGGCCGCAGCGGCCTGAAAATCTCGCCGATCTGCTTGGGCACCATGATGTTCGGTGGGCCCGCGGATGAGGCGACCTCTACGCGGATCGTCGCGAAAGCGCGCGAGGCCGGCGTCAACTTCATCGACACGGCCGATGCCTATTCGAACGGCGGTTCTGAAACCGTGGTCGGTCGCGCCATCTCCAACAGCCGCACCAACTGGGTGCTGGCAACCAAGCTCGCCAATCCCATGGGCGATGATCCCAACCGCGGCGGGCTGTCGCGGCGCTGGGTGCTTCAGGCCGCCGACGAAAGCCTGAAGCGGCTCGGCACCGACTATATCGACGTCTATTACCTGCACCGGGAAGACCATTCGACGCCGCTGGCAGAGACTGTTCGCGCGATGGGCGAACTGATCAGGCAAGGCAAGGTGCGTTATTTCGGCGTCTCGAACTATCGCGCCTGGCGGGTGGCGGAAATCTGCAATATCTGCGACGACCTCGGTATCGACCGACCGATCGTCAGCCAGCCTTACTACAACGCGATGAACCGCATGCCCGAGGTCGAACACTTTCCGGCCTGCGGCTATTACGGGCTCGGCATCCTCGCTTACAGCCCGCTCGCGCGCGGCGTGTTGACCGGCAAATACCGGCCCGACGCAGCCCCTGACAAGGACACGCGTGCCGGCCGCAGCGACACGCGCATGATGCAGACCGAGTGGCGGCCTGAGTTGCTGCAACTGGCGCAGGATATCCGCAAGCACGCGGAAGCGCGCGGCATCACCGCGGCACAATTCGCGGTGGCGTGGGTGCTCAATAGCTCATTCGTGACCGGCGTCGTCGCAGGTCCCCGCACCGAGGAGCAATGGGACGATTATGTGCGCGCGCTCGACTATCGCTTCACCGCCGAGGACGAAGCGTTGATCGATCGTCTTGTGGTCAGCGGTCATCCGTCGACGCCCGGCTACAACGATCCGCAATATCCGATCGAAGGACGGCGGGCGCGGACGTCGATTTAGAAATCATCGGAAATGTTTATGGAATTCACTGCCGCCGGCGGGCAAAGCTTGCCGGGGCGTTAATCGCGCGGGCGCAATTGGCTGTTGATTTATAAAGGTAATTTATCTGGCCCGGGGTTTGCTTAACCCTTCGCGGGGGTTTGTGTCGGTTGCGTGCGTTCCTCACCGAAGGAATTAAGATATGTCACGACATCACATACTGCCGCCGATTGTCTATACGCCGCCGCCGCCGAAGAAGATCGAGACGAAGAAGCGCCGCATCGGCATCGGGATGCTCAGCGAACTCGACGAGACAGCCGAGACGCGCGAATTGAGCGGGGCTGGCCAATCGGCACCGGTCGCCAACAAACTTTTGCAACAGAACTTTCCTGAAATCGAGGGCTCCGACCGCAAGCCACGCGGTCCCCAAGGGCGGCTCAGCCAGGCGACGCTGAAAGCGATGCTGGAAGTGCAGGAACTGAAATAGTCGCGCGGCTGTTCCTGCCGCCTTAGACGTCATCATCTCGCCTCATCCTGAGGAGCCGCGCAAGCGGCGTCTCGAAGGATGAGGCCCATATCGGGGCTTCATGGTTCGAAACGGCGCGTGCGCGCCTCCTCACCATGAGGCTTCCGTGACGATTAATATCAAAGATATTTCTGTTCTAGCGCAGCTTGGCAAGCTTTCGCAGCATCGCATCGTAAGCGAGCTTGATCCGCTGCACCGCCGGATCCTTGTAGAGAAATCCTTCGTTGCGGGCATGAACCAGCATCGAGGCGTTGACCTCGAACACCACGACATTTCCAGACGCGTCCAAGGCGCAATCAATGCCACAATAGTCGAGACCGATGCGCTCGCGAATGGCCTGCAGCGCCTGAAATTGGCGCGGGCCGAACACAACAGCGGGATTGTCCAGAAACGCCGCTTCTTCCTGCTGCATCCATGGCTGATGGGCCATGTCGGTGTTGATGTGATGGAGTTTCCAGTCACGCCCGATGCAGAGATGATAAGGCAAAATCTCATCGCCGATGAAGATGAACCTGTATTTGCGGAAATGGCCGTCGGCTGACAGGTAGTCGATATATTCGATCAGATAGTGGTCGTGATCGACCCGCTGCGAGAGGAAGGCAGATAGCGCCGCCACGTCATCGAGCTTTTCGAAATCATCACCGCCATGGGTGCCTACGGGGCGGGCGAGAACCGCCGATGTGAACGGCAGCATCGCCTCCAGCGCCGCTATGGTGCAATCGGCTCCCGCCTTCAACCGCAAGGCTTGCGGAATACGGCAGCCGGGAATTCCCTGAAGCAGAGTGGCGACCGCATCGCGCGTGGTTTGTGCGACCCGCCGCGGATGGTTGATGGTCGGCAGGCCGAACCGGTCGGCCAGTTCGGCCGCCAACGGCAACAACGTTGCGGTCTGATCGGCATCCGACACCAGATTGATCACGAGTTGAATATTCTGGCCAAGCTGCGCGGTGTCATAGTCGCGCGCCGCAAACAGCGCGAGCGTATCAGTATCGAAAAACGCATCCTGGAACAGATATTCGGTCGGCGTATTGCCGCCGAACGGCGCGTACAGTGCGAGCACGCGAAATTCCGCCGGCTGCTTTGCGGCCGGACGCCGGATCAGCGGCTGTATTCGCGCGGATTTGGCATAAGCGGCCTGCGCGCCCGCATCATCCCCCAGCGATTGCTTGAGCGCACCGATCCAGTTGATGCTTTCGGAGTCTTTCGGATTGAGAGCAACCGCCTCCTGAAAGCTTGCTATCGCCGGCTCCATCTCGTTCAATTCGAAATGGGTCTTGCCAAGCAGATGATGAATGCTGGCGTCGTAGGAGCGTTCGCCCCTCAGTTCAATCAGGATCGCCTTGGCGATCAGGTATTGCTTGGCGGCCATCAGCGCCTGAACCATGTTGGCGCGCGCGGCCCAGTGGCGTGGGTTGAACTTCAGCGCCTGAAGGTAGAGCTCAATCGCCCTCTGGTGCTGGCCGTTCCTGAGATAGAGATCGCCGAAGCTGCACCAGCAATTCGTCAGGTGCGGCGCGATCTTCAAGGCTGCCTGATAATTGAGGCTCGCCAGCTGGAAATCGCCGGAGCTGGCGGCGGCATTGCCCAGCTTGGCGTGCAGCTCGGCAACCGTCTCGGCGGATTCACTTCCTTCCGCATTCTCGGCCGCGGCCAGACCCAGCCGGAACGCGGCGATGGCATCGACGATTTTTCCCGAGTGGTATAATTCCAGGCCCACGCGCAATTGCTGCTGGGCGATCGAGCCGGGAATGTCGTTATCCGGCGAAGCGCTGACGAATTGAGGTGCCTGCATTGTTGCCGATCGTGTCTGGAAACGATGAATTAGCCGGAATTTTCCGTCGAAAAAGTCCGCTTTCAGCTTTGCCAATTCTTGGTTAACAGATTCTTACCGGGGCCCAATCGCAAGCTCAACACTAGCGCCTGCGGCCGACCATCTCGAACACCGCGCCGGGATTATTGTCAGTAAAGCGCAGGTCGAGCTCGTGCAGGTTGGCAATCGCAGCGGCGATGCTCAAGCCCAGCCCGCTGCCGGGAACGCGATGACCGCTTGAGGTGCGGTAAAAGCGCTGGAATATCTTGTCGCGCTCGGCCGGTTCGACCCCGATGCCGCTGTCGCACACCCGCACGACCGGCAGGCCGTCCTCGCGCATGACCGAAATGCCGACCGCGCCATTCTCCGGCGTGAACTTGATCGCGTTGCCGATCAGGTTCGACACGGCCTCGCGCATCAGGTCGCCGTCACCAGGAATTTGCACCGGGGATTGCGTTTCCAGCGTCATCTTGATCGACTTTGAGACGGCGAGCGGCTCGTAGAACTCGAACAGGTCGGCGCAGATCGCTGACAGATCGATCTGCTGGAAATTGCGCGACTTCGGGCCGTATTCGACATCGGCGAGGCGCAAGAGCGCCGCGACCGTTAGCGTCGCCTTGTCGATATGAGCCAGCGCCTGTTTCACGACGGTGCGCAATTGCTCGTCGCCCGAGCTCTCAAGCCCACGTTCGAGCTGGGCATGAACGACCGCCAGCGGGCTGCGCAGGTCATGGGCGATATTGTCGCCCACGCCCTTGAGCTGCACCAGAAGGCGAACGATCTCATCAAGCATCAGGTTGACGTCGCGGGATATCTTGTCGATGGGGTCGCGGCCCGAGCCGATCGGCAGCCGCAAATCCGTATCGCCTTTCATGATCCGGTCAATGGCATCATGAATGGTGGTGAGGCGGCGCGAGGAGCGGCGCGCGAAATAGGCGCCGATCCCCAACGCGAGCAGCAGCATCGGGGCTAATCCTGCGACGAGCGCTCTCTGCACGATGCGGCCATAGGCCAGGGTTTCGAGCAGGCTTCGGCCCAGCAGCATGACGGTGCCGTCGGGCCGCTCGCGCACCACGAAAATGGCTGGCTCGAGCCGATTGTCGCTGCCGGGAACGTGCGCGGCCGCAACGAAGTGCGACTTTCCGTCAACCGGAATCTCCGGCAACGCGTCGATATTGCCGAACATGAACTTGTGGCTGGCATCGAACAGCGCCGCATAGTCGATGCGCCGCAGGTCGTTGGTCAGCCGCACCTCGAAGGCGGTTCTCAATTCATCCACCGAGCGATTGACGCTCTTGGCGGCCTCGGTTTCGAGAATGAGGCGATTTCTCGCTTGATTCGCCTCCCCGATCTGAAAATAGACCAGACCGAAAATGGCTGCGGTCGCCGCCGTCGTGACGAGCACGAAAGCAAGCGCGACACGCACGGCCGAGGAGCGAAAGAATTCAAGCATTCGCGTTCAGCATAAAGCCAGCGCCGCGGATATTCACGATCAGGGACGGAAAGCCTTTGGTGTCGATCTTTTTCCGCAAGTTGCTGATGTGGACATCGACGACATTGGTCTCGAGCGAGAAATGATACTGCCAGACTTCCTGCAACAGCATCGCACGGGTGATGACCCGTCCGGGATGACGCAGGAAATACTCCAGCAGACGAAACTCGCGCGGCAGCAAATCGATCCTGGCATCGCCGCGATGGACAGTTTTTTCGATCAGGTCCATTTCGAGATCACCCACGCGCAATTTCGTGGTGCGCACGTCCTCGAGACGGCGCAACATGGCATCTACCCGGGCAGCCAGTTCGACCATCGCGAATGGCTTCGTCAGATAGTCGTCGCCGCCGGCTTTCAGCCCTTTGACCTTTTCGTCCACGGAAGACAATGCCGAGATCACCAGAACGGGCACCTTGACGCCTTCGTTGCGCAAGACTTCCAGTGTCTTGAGGCTATCCTCGCCGAAAACGATCCGGTCCATGATCAACATCGCGGCCGCGCCGACCCGCGCGGCGTCGGCCGCTTCCGCAATGGAGGCGTGGCGGACCAGATACCCCCTCGTCTCCAGTTCAGCCATGATCTCGGCTGCCATTGCCTCCTCGTCCTCGACGAGCAGGATGGTCTGGACATGCTTCTCTGGATCGTTCGTCAACGGCTCGTTCCCTTACCCGGTGGGTCCGAATTTGGCGTCACGGGGTCAACTCCGGCGGCGGGGCCGCACGCGGATGCGGCGGATCCTGTGCGAGGCGCTTGATTGCCGCGGCGAATGCCGGATCCGGCCGCCTGATCGGCGGAATGATTTCGTTCGCCGGCCAGCCGCCGCCAAGCGCCTTGTACAGCGCCACAAAGCTCTCGCCTGCGAGACGAACGACTTCGGCGCGTTGCTGCTCCAGGGTGAATTGCTGCCGTTCGGCGTCCAGCACGTTGAGGAAATCGGTCAGGCCCCGGTCGTAACGCTCGGTCGCCACCTTGGTGGCCTGGCGAGCGGCGTCCAGCGCGAGATCAAGGCTGCGTAGGCTTTGACGATAGCCCTGATAGGCCGCATTGGATTCATCGACCTGCTCTATCGCGGTGAGGATGGCCCGCTTGTAGGCTGAGGCCAACTCATGCGCGCGGTAGTCGGCGATCTCGATCTTGGCGTCGAGCGCCCCGAAGTCGAGGATGGGGGCATCGAGGGTTGGGCCCACCGATCCAATCCAGGTAATGGGAATGGTCGAACCCGACCGGGGGCCGGCCTGCGCCCCGGCTCCAGCGGTGATCGCTACGCTCGGGAACAGGTCTGCCGTTCGAGCACCGATATCGGCAACCGCAGCGGCGAGGTAGCGCTCGGCTTCGCGGATATCGGGCCTGCGGCGCAACAGATCGACGGGAGTCCCCGTCGGCGCCCGGGCCGGCAGGCGCGGGACCGCAGCCGGCCGCTGCAGGCGGCGGGAGATGCTTTCCGGATAGTCGCCGACCAGAACGGCGATCGCGTAAGCATTGGCTGCGATCTGCGCCTTGAGCGGTTCGACGTCCGCCTGCAACGTCTCGACCTGGCGCTTGGCGAGCAGCACGTCCAGTTCATTGGTCAACCCGCGGTCGAGCCGGGTCTGCGCGAGGTCCTGCACCTTTCGCGACGCCTCGATGCTGCGATAGAGAATTTGCAGACGGTCCTGGCGTGCGCGCAGGTCGAAATACAGACGGGTGACGTCGGCGGCGATCACCACATAGACCCAATCGCGCGCTTCCTTCAGCGCCTCGGCCGTATAGGCCTGTGATTCGATACGGCTCGCGATCTTGCCGAAGATGTCGATTTCCCATTCGGAATCGAGACCACCGATCGCGCTGATCTTCTTGAGGCCCGTATTGTTGTCGCCATCGCGCAACGCTTGCGCGACCCGTCCCTTGCTTTCGTCGGTCCCGGTGCCGACCCCGCCGCCGCCGCCGCCATTGACCTGCGGCACCTGTTGCGCGCCTAGAACGACGAGTTGCAGCCGCGCCTGCTGCAAACGGTCGAGCGCAATCTTGAGATCGAGGTTGTTCGCAATCGCCAGCTCAATCAGATCGTTCAATTGCGGGTCGTGCAGCGTCCGCCACCATTGCCACAGGTCCGCGCTGGCACCGCCAGATGGCGGCTCTCCCCCGGGTGGGGTCACGAAGCTGACGGGAAGCGCTGCATCCGGCCTGAAATATTCCGGGCCGAGCGAGCACCCGGCCAGTGCTCCGGCTACGACGACCAAACACGCAAGACGCTGGACTTCATGCACCTGTTCCAGACCGGACTTTGCTCATCGCACTTCGGCCTCATGAGCTGGAGGCGGCGCGGCATCCTTGACGACCTTGACGGTCTCGCCCTGCGACAAGGAATCCGGCGGACTGTTGATGACCACATCGGACGCCGCAAGGCCGGCGAGCACCTCATACTCGGTTCCAAGATTGCGGCCGAGTTTCACCGACCGCAGTTCGACCTTGTTGCCGGAGCCGAGAAGCGCCAGTTGCGGACCGTTCTCGCGGAAAATAAGCGCGCTGGTCGGAATCTTCAGCGTGCCGGGACTATCGGCGAGATTGAAACGCACCTGCGCGAACGTGCCCGGCTGTAACAGGTTGTCGGCGTTGTCGGCGTGGAGCTCGACCAGCAGGGTCCGCGCGGTCTTGTTGATGGCCTCCGACGTCGTCGACACCACCGCCTTGAAGGTCTTGTCCGGATACTGCGGCAACGTCATTTCGGCCGTCAGGCCGGCACGCATGTTGGACGACTGTTCCTGCGGCACCTGAACGAATACCCGCATCTCATGCACATCGGCGACCCGAAAAAGCTGCGGCCCGTTGCCGGTGCCGCTGCCGGCATTGATCAGCGCCCCGATATCGGTATTGCGCTGGGTTACGATCCCGTCGAAAGGAGCGACGATACGCTTGAAGGCCTCGAGCGCAGTAAGCTGATCGACCTGGCTCTGGTTGACGTTGGCTTCGGCAAGAGATGCCTTGTAGCGCGCATCGGAACTGCCGAATTCGGCTTTCTTCGCCTCGGTCTCCTGTTCAGAGACCACGCCCTTGGGCGAATTGCGCCAGCGCGCATAGGTGGTCTCGGCGAAGCTGCGTTCGGCCTCTCTCACATTGACCTGGGCCTGGGCTGAAACCAGCCTTGCCCTGGCGGCAGCGAGCTGGGCGTCGAGATCGGGCGCATCGATTTCCGCAAGCAACTCGCCCTTGGTGACATGCGCGCCGAAATCGAGATACCAGGCCTTCAGATAACCGCTCACCCGCGCATAAATCGGCGCCTCGTACCAGGCCTCGATATCTCCGGGGAGACTGACCTGCTGTCCGGTAACGCCGGTTTTCGGCGAGACCGTCGCAACGGCGGACACGGCAAGCTCCGCCGTCCATTTCGCAACTTCGCTTTCCTGCTGGCGGCGCAACAGAATGCCGAAGATGGCGACGCCGACGGCAACCAGCACAGCGACAACGGCAATCAACCGCGTCCGGCTCGCCTTCGGCGGCGGGTTGATCTTGTTGGGGCGAACGTCCTGTTCTGCCGGCGTGTGGTGCGGATGAGAATCAAGCAAGGCATTTCTCCTGGGTCACCGCTCGGCCGAGGCCGGGGTTTGGCCGCTGCGATTGCTGTGAAGAATGCTGAAAACGGTCGGCACGAAGAACAGCGTGGCAATGGTCGCGATGGCAAGGCCGCCGATCACGGCGCGGCCGAGCGGCGCGTTTTGTTCGCCGCCCTCGCCCATCGCCAGCGCCATCGGAATCATGCCGATAATCATCGCCAGCGCCGTCATCAGCACCGGCCGGAAACGGGTGAAACCGGACTCCAGCGCCGCGGTCGTGGCATTGAGGCCATTTTCCAGACCTTCGCGGGCGAAACTCACCAACAAAATACTGTTTGCGGTCGCAATGCCCATGCACATGATCGCGCCGGTCAAGGCCGGCACCGACAGCGTGGTACCGGTCACAAACAACATCCAGACAATCCCGGCCAGCGCGCCGGGCAGCGCCGTGACGATGATGAACGGGTCAAGCCAGGACTGAAAGTTGACGACGATGATGAGATAGATCAGCACGATCGCGGCGGCGAGACCGATGTAAAGCTGGTTGTAAGCGTTATTCATGGTCTGGACCTGACCGCGTATGGCGACGTAGGAGCCGCGCGGCAGATCCTTCTTGGTCTCAGCCAGGATTTTCGAAATATCCGCGGCGACGGCGCCGAGGTCGCGCCCTTGCGTATCGCCGAAGATGTCGATCACGGGCTGCACGTTATAGTGCGACACGACGCCGGCGCTCGGTCCCGGGCTGATTTTCGCCAACCCGCCCAGATAGCGCTGCCCGCCATTCTCCTGCGTGGTGATCGGGATATTGGACAGATCGGAAATGCTGTTCACCCGGTATTGCGGCATCTGAGCCACGATCGGATAGGACACGCCGTTTTCCGGGTTGAGCCAGAAATTCGGCCTCACCTGGCCGCTGCCGGAGAGTGTGACCAGGAGGCTGTTGGCGACGTCACGCTGGGTCAAGCCGACATCGGCGGCGAGCGTCCGGTCAACAGCGATATTGAGCTGCGGATAGTTGAAGATCTGCTGGATGCGCAGGTCGGCGATGCCCGTGACGTGGCGCAGACGCTTCATCAGGTCGTTGGCATAGGCATAATTGGCTTTCTGGTTGTTGCCGACGACCTGTACGTCGATCGGCGCCGGCAATCCGAAATTGAGAATTTGCGACACGATGTCGGCAGGCAGGAACGAAAAGGTGGTGCCGGGAAATTTCTGCGGCAACAGCGTACGCAGCGTCTTGACGTAATCGGCGGTCGGGCCGTGGTCTTCCTTCAGACTGATCAGCGCATCGCCATCCTCGGGACCGATCGTTCCGGTGTTCTGATAGGCCATGTTGATGCCGGAAAACGGCAGCCCGATATTATCGACGATATTTTCGAGCTGATCGGGCGGAACCGTCGCGCGCACCGTCTGTTCGACCTGCTCGAAGAGACGCGCCATCTCCTCAATCCGCGTTCCGGGCTGACCGCGTACATGCATCAGGATCTGGCCGGAATCGACGGCGGGAAAGAAGTTCGACCCGAGAAACGGCACGAGAATAAACGACAGCACGACGCAGGCCAGAAAGCTTCCGATGAAGGTCTTGGGGCTTTCGAGGGCTCTGACGAGCAATGCACGGTATTGTCCGCGGAAACGTTCGAAGTACTTCTCGAAGCCTTGCTGGAACCGCAACACCGGATTGCGCGAACGGACCGGCAGCCGGTCGTGGCCTATATCGGTCTCAATGCTGTGATGATGGTCACGCATCAGGTAGTTGGCCATCGTGGGAACAAGCGTGCGCGACAGGATGAACGAACCGATCAGCGCGAAGACCACGGCTTCCGCCAGCGGCCGGAACAGATAGCCGGCGACGCCGCCAAGCTGGAACATCGGCACGAACACGATGCACAGGCAAAGCAGAGTGACAAAGGCCGGGATCACGATCTGCTGCGCGCCATCTATGATCGCGGGCTCGATCTCCTTGCCCTGCTCGAGGTGATAATTGACGTTCTCGATGGTCACCGTGCCATCGTCGACCAGGATGCCGACCGCGAGCGCCAAACCACCGAGCGTCATGACGTTGATAGTCTCGCCAAGCAGCGACAGCGCGATGAGCGAGAACAGAACGGCGAGTGGAATTTCGGTGAGAATGATGACGGTCGAGCGCCAGCTGCCGAGAAACAGCAGGATCATCACGCCGACGAGGGCCGCGGCCAACACGGCCTCGCGAATAACGCCGAACACGGCGGCCTTGACGAAGACCGACTGATCGCCGACGGCATGCAGGTTGAGGCTGGACGGGAGAGTTTCCTCGACCCGCGTCAACAGCGACTTGACCCCCTCGATGACATCCAGCGTCGATGCCGCGCCGGCCTTCAGGATCGTCATCAGCACCGCGCGCGAACCGTTCACCCGCACCATGTTGGTCTGCGGCGGCGAGCCCTGATGGACATAGGCGACATCGCGCACGAAAATGATCGTGCCGTTGGATTTCTTCACCGGCAGGTCGTTGATGCTTTCGAGATTGACGGGGCTGGCGTTGAGCGACACGTTCCAGTCGAACTTGCCGATCTTCTGATCGCCTGCGGGGAGAATCAGGTTCTGCACCGAAACGGCATTGACCACATCCTCAGCCGAGACGCCGTGCGCCTGCATCGCCTGCTGGTCGAGGTCGATCTGCACCTGCAGAACCTGGCCGCCATAGGGCGAAGGCACCGCGGCGCCCCGCACGGTCGCGAGCTGCGGCCGGATGAAGTTTTGCCCGAGATCGAACAGCCTCATCTCCGGCAGCGCCGTGCTCGACAGCGCCAATTGCAGGATCGGCACGCTGGAGGCGTTGTAGCTCAACACATAAGGCGGCGTGATGCCGGGCGGCAGCAATTTCAACACGGTCTGGGAAGCCGCCGTCACCTGCGCCATCGCGGCGGCGATATTGACGTCCTTCTGGAAGAAGATCTTGACCACGCCGTAGCCGGAGAGCGACTGCGACTCCAGATGTTCGATGTCGCTGACCTGGGCGGTCAGAAAGCGTTCGTAATAATAGATGACGCGGCCGGACATGTCGTTCGGCGGCAGCCCGTTATAACTCCAGACGACGCTGATGACCGGGATGTTGATGTTCGGGAAGATGTCGGTCGGGGTCGTAACCGCGGCGCGGACGCCGAACAGCGCGATCAGCACCGCAAGCACCACGAACGTATAGGGGCGCCTTAGCGCGGTTAGAACGATCCACACGGCGCAACCCTCCTAACATCCCGCCCGGAATATCGATCTCAGCCGACCTGCCAGATGGCAGCCGAGCGGTACGCTATCAGGATTGAACGATCTCGGCGGGGAATTCGTTGTTCCCCGCAAGCTCCAGAAGGATACCACCATGAGAACTGCTTCGTATCCTTACCGCGCACCAACGAGAGATCGGAAAGCGCGCGCGTGGCATCACACCAGCTTGGCCAGCCGGGATCGCCGCGCACGTCCACCACTCTCTGAAAATCATGCGGAGCCTGCTGCAGCGCGGCAACTAATATAAATTTTAGGAACGGCATGGGAGAAGCCGCCTCGGATTTGATCGAGGCGGCTTCCTTCAGTCCAAGTAGGTATTTCCGCTAGCTAGCTCGTTACCAATAGGGCCGGTAGTAACGGCGCCTCCTCCACCTCCTCCGCGAGCCGCAAAGTAGGGACCGCGAAGCCACCGGCAGGTTATGTCCCGGCTTCCGCGATTGGCGTCTGATAGACACCCGGCATCGGCATCCGGAAAACGAGAGGGAATGGGGCGTCGACCATACTTTGCATCGCGGACCGCTCCTCCGACAGGCGCTTTTCGATGAACTGGCGTTCGAAGTCCGTCAGTTGGGTTTTTAGCAGCCGGCTGTAGCGGCGGATGTTGTTGCGGTGCGTCCGCAAACGAGCGAGCTTTTCCTCAATCATCATTCATCCCCCTTGACGTTTCATGCCGCCAAGCCAACGCGGGCCGCCGATTTCGTGCGAGCAGGTTTGCCGCCTGGCGGCTCTTTTGGTCCTTGGTCCAGCGCCGATAGCGCCTCAAGGACGTCGTCTATCGTCACCGTGCGATGCGATCCTGGCACCTCTCTCAGCGCGGGGTTCGAAACCACGGCAGCCGCATCTGACGCCCAGGATGCGAGAATTGCGCGTTTCTCGCCAGTTGATATGGTCTGGTCCGTCAAAACGTCGCGCGGATGGTCGTAGACGGAACCGGGGTGCAATATTGCGTTCAGGTCAACAATGTTGTCGGCATGTTCGATCATCGGATGTCCTCCTTTTTTCCGATACCGCTGGTGTTTTCAGCCAATGCGACAGGTAGCTTCATCCCCGCCTGAACCCAGGCGGGGATGAAGTCCTTTCGAAAATTAAATCTACGCGGCTTTGCCTTCGAGCTGATGCACGTTGCTGGCCGATGCGCCATTGATGGCGATCCGCCGCGGCTTCATGGCCTCGGGGATTTCCCGGACCAACTCGATCTTGAGCAAGCCGTTGTCGAACGTCGCGCCCTTCACCTGAACATAGTCGGCCAGGCTGAATTGCCGTTTGAAATGCCGGGTCGAGATGCCCCTGTAAAGGAACTCGCGCTCGGCCTTGTCGGTCTTGCCGCCTTCGACGGTGACGACGTTCTGCTCGGCGGTAATCGAGACTTCGTCGGGCGAGAAACCCGCGACAGCCAGCGTGATCTGGTAGCGGTCCTCAGCCAATCGTTCGATGTTGTAGGGCGGATAACCTTCGTCGGTGGCCCGCTGGGCCGTCTCGACAAGGTCGAACAGGCGATCGAAACCGATGGTCGATCGGAACAGGGGAGAGAAGTCATAAGTGCGCATAGCCAAATCCTCCAAAGAGCAAGATGGGTATGAGACACCGGACACAACCGGTGCCCGTCCTAGTCCCTGACCCGTTAAAGGCATCGGGGACACCACCAATCGGCGGCACCGGTAAAATAAAAAAATCGAGTTTTGGTTTCAAGAGGGCGCCAAAAATTTTTCAGAACGGGACACCCGTGACCTCAACGAAAGGTTAACGGGAAATGCCGGGCCCAATGGACTCGTCCAGCTTCTGATTCTGACGGGACTGCCGGACCGGCACGATTTTGCCAGTAACACTGGATCCATTCGATGGGGCCAATCGGGCGGCCCTTTAAGTTACGCGGAGATTAAAGAGCAACGATACGGCTGCTCGAAACGGGTTGCCGATAAAATCGCGACCAGATTCGATTGTTTTACATGCTGTCATATGGGGCCGCGGCGTGGCCTGAAACAAAGCGCGCCCGTTACTCTTTGCGTGGCCGGCCCCGTTTGGCAAAAACCACACCCCGCTCGTCCGCGGAACGGCGAAGCTCGCCCGCAGCCTTGAGGGCTTTGTTGCGTTCGGGTCCGGGGGGCATCTGGCGCGCGAGCTCCAGCGCGTCAGCGGCGGCCACGTCGTGGTCCAGCCGGTCTCGTTCAGATAAGCGTTGAGGATTCTTGCCCATCGCCGTGACAGCACTCTCCCCCGCCCGTGTTTTATTTCAGAACATGTCTCGATCACGGGTCTGACAAAGATTGGCGTGGTTTTTAGCGACCGTCAACGACAAGTTTCGCTGCGCGGAATTCGGTTCAAATTATTGATTTTGATATCATTTTTTCATTCCGGTGATGGAAGCGCTGACCGCGCGGGGATCGCGCTGCGGCCAGCGGCCGCTTTCCACCTGTGACAGGAAATCGCCGACGATCCGGTTGTACTCCTCCGGCTCCTCGATGTTGATCGCATGGCCGGAATTCGGGATCACCGACAACGCCGATGACGGAATATTCTGCTTCATGAGGATACCCGGAAGAAGGCATGGCCAGTCCTCGTCGCCGGTGACAATCAGCGTCGGCACGGTGATGCGCTTCATTTCCTCGACCAGCGTGTAGAGCGACGGCCGCTCTTTCTGCACCCCCTGTTGGGTGTTGGCCGATCCGGCCGCCGAATGTTCGGCCAGCATTCTCTTGAATTCCGCATGTCCGCGCGGGTCCTTGTTTTCATATTGCACGCGGGTCGGACCATAGGCGTAGCGTTCGGCAAAAGCGGCCATGCCGTCCTTCCGCAGCGCGCCCGCGATCACATCGGCCTCGTCACGAAAAATCTCGCGCTTGTCTGGCTCGGCGCCGTAACCGCAGCCGCCGATACACAGCGACAACGCGCGGCTGTGGTGGCGAATACCGAAATGCAACGTCGCAAAGCCGCCCATCGAGAGACCGACAATATGCGCCTTCGGCGCGCCGATGTGATCGAGCACCGCCAGGATGTCGTCTGCCGCGCGAGCTTGCGAATACGACGAGACATTCTCCGGCACGTCCGAAGGCGGAAAGCCGCGCGCATTATAGGCAATGGTGCGATAGCGCTTGCCGAAATACCGCATCTGCGGCTCGTAGCTGCGCAAGTCGCCGGCGAATTCATGGACGAAGATCACGGGCACACCCGACCCGGTCTCCTCGAAATAAAGCCGCACTCCATCGTCCGTCGTTGCATATGGCATGGTGATCTCCCTGCTTCTCGTTGCTCTTAAACTGAAAGATTCTTCGGCGGCTTGTTGCGCGAAAGATAGGTGCCGTGGCCCTTAGGCCCGACGAGCGTGCCGTCGTCGACCACGACCTTGCCGCGCACCATGGTGAGCACCGGCCAGCCGGTGACTTCGATCCCCTCATAGGGCGTGTAGTCCGACCCATCATGGATCAGGTCGTGGGTTATGGTCACCTTGCGTTCCGGATCCCATATCGCGATGTCGGCGTCCGATCCGATCGCGATCGTGCCTTTGCGCGGGTAAAGGCCGTAAATTTTCGCATGATTGGTCGCGCTGAAGGCGACAAAACTATTGAGATCGATGCGGCCCTTGACGACGCCTTCGGAGAACAGGATCGGCAGACGGGTCGCGACGCCGGGAATACCGTTCGGCACCCAGCGAAAACTGGTACGCCCCTTCGGCAACAGCTTGCCTTGCGGATCGTCGTAACGAAAAGGGCAATGGTCGGAGGAAAAGACCGAGAACACCTTCTGCTGCAAACCTTCCCAGCATGCCTTCTGGCTCGCCAGGTCGCGCGGCGGCGGCGAGCAAACATATTTGGCGCCTTCCATGTTGAGCTGATCGAGGTCCTTCTCAGTCAGCACCAGATATTGCGGACAGGTCTCGCCCAAGACTTTCAGCCCTCGCTGCTGAGCGCGGCGGATTTCCTCCATCGCCTGACCGTTCGACACATGCACAATCATGATCGGCACATCGACGAGTTCCGACAGCGAAATCGCGCGATGGGTCGCCTCGCGCTCGACCGGAATCGGCCGCGACGTCGCGTGAAAGCGCGGCGCGGTATCCCCCGCGCGCTCTAACCGGTCGGTGAGAAACTTGATCGCGTCGAAATTTTCCGCATGCACCATCAGCATCGCGCCGGTCTCGCGCGCGACCGACATGGTTTCCAGCAGCTCGCGATCCGACAGCGCGAGCCCCTCATAGGTCATAAAGACCTTGAGCGAGGTGTAGCCGTCTTCCACCAGCGCCGGCAGCTCCTGACCGAGCACGTGTTCGGTCGGATCGGTGACGATGAGATGGAACGAAACGTCGACGTGGCATTCGCCGTCGGCGAGCGCATGGTAACGCTTCAGCGCTTCGCGCAGCGTCTGGCCTTTCTCCTGCAGGCAGAACGGGAGCACCGTGGTGTTGCCGCCGAACGCCGCCGAGCGCGTGCCGGAGGCAAAGCCGTCCGCCATGACGATGCCGTCACCTGACGGCTGCGCGAAATGGACGTGGCTGTCGATGCCTCCGGGCAGCACCAGCCGGCCGGTCGCGTCGATCACCGTAGCCGCTGTGCCGAGATCATGGCCTAAAGCCAAGATCTTGCCTTCGCGGATGCCGACATCACAGGCAAAGGTGTCGGACGCGGTCACAACGGTGCCGCCGCGAATGATGGTATCGAACGGCATCAGTTCGTTCCTTCCTGTTTGCCTTCGCGATGCTCGATGACGGCGGCGAGCGGCTCAGCGAGACCTATGGTCGGCTTGGGATCGGGACGCCGGAATGTTCCGGCGCGCGCTTTTCGGATTTTAAGCACGGCGAGTGTTTCCGCCTGTCGCACCGCCGCCGCGATCGGATCGATCACCGGCACCGAAATGCCATTCTTGACCTTGTCGGCGAGGCCGGCCAGCGGCGCGCCGGAAAGAATGACCACGTCGGCCCCATCTTCATCGACCGCCAAATTCGCCAGCCGCACCAGCGCGTCTTCTTTTTCGGACTGAACGTCAGAGATCGATTGAAACGATTCACCAAGCGCGCGGATGCCGGCACAGCGCGCCTCCAATCCATGCATCGCGACGCATTCCCGATACCACGGCGAAAGCGTTTGCGAAAAAGTCACGATCGAAAATCGCTGCCCCAACATGCAAGCGGTCAACATCGCAGCCTCGGCAAGGCCCACGACGGGAAACGAAAACAGCTCGCGCGCGCCGAACAAGCCGGGATCGCCGAACGCGGCGATGATAGCCGCATCAAAGCCGGCGCCCGCCTCGGCGAGCATCTCCAGCGCAATGGCGCCGCCGATCTGCGCTTCGGCGCGTGTGGCAATGTAAGGCACGCCATGCCTGGCAGTCATCGCAACGAGTTCCGTTGCCGGTGACGCCGCGCGGCGACCGGCGGCATAAAGCAGATCGGTCACTTCGGCCGTCGTGTTGGGATTAAGCAGAAGAATTTTCACGGCGTGGCTTTCTTTCGCGTGAGCGTTTCGGCGACGATTTCTCCGGTGCGGCGAACGTGACGAGCGAGCAGTCGACCTGCGCGCTCCGCATCACGCGCTTTCAATGCGGCAAGGACTTGCTTGTGTTCCCGCACCGACTCCTCCCATCGTCCGTCCGCCGATAACGCAAACAGGCGCGCCCGCTCGACCCGCGGCAACAGCGCGTCATGCGAGGCCTTCAGCACGCTGTTGCGGGCAAAGCCGACGATCATGCCGTGGATCTGCTGATTGACCTCGAAATAGTCGCGCAACTCGCCGTGGCGATGATGGCGTTCAATCCGCGTCTGCAACATCTCAAGACGTTCGACATCTTGCGCCGTCATGCGAACCGCGGCGAGTTCGGCAGCGCAGCGCTCGATACCGCTGACGGCTTCGAACAGCTCGGTCAATTCCTCGCGCCGCAGCGCCGCGACAACAGCGCTGCGGTTAAGTTGCAATTCGACCAGGCCTTCGGCCGCGAGCTGCTTCAAGGCCTCACGCAATGGCGTGCGCGAAATGCCAAGCGCTTCGGACAGATTGACCTCAAGCAACGGCTCACCGGGCAGGAGATCGCCACACACAATCAGGGTGCGGAGTTTTTTCGCGGCGTGCTCATGCAATCCTGTACGCGGAACCCGTAAGGCGCGCCGTTGCAGCGCGGTCACCCCGCGGCGGCGTTTTGGTTCTTTCTCGTTCGATTTAGTCTTTATCTTGGTCACAGCGCGCTTCGATGGTTTCAGGAAGGATGCGGATTTGTAAACAGCCCGCCCCAGCCACTGATAACAGATGGATCGACGCCCGTTGCGATCAGACACGCCCAGAGCGTGACAGCGATCGAATCAAATACCTCAACGCCAAGCTTGTGCTCCAGCCGCCCGGTAACGCCGGCCCCGCGCATATTGGTGCACAGTACGACGACTGCATCGGCGCCATCGCGCACGACCTCCTCACACAGACGCGCGATCTCCGCCTCCGGCACTTCGGCAAAGGAAAAATTGTCGGCCAGCGAAAGATGCCGCTCAGCGACGCAACTCAAGCCTTGCGATCGCCAGTTGGCCATGATCCGGTCCTGAACATCGGCCGTATAAGGCGTAACCATTCCGATGCGCGCGGCCGGAAGACGCCGGAACAGATCGCGATAGGCGAGCACCGTGGTGCAGGCGCGGATGCCGGTTGCCTCCGTGATACGCTCGCACAGCCGTTCGTCGCGATCAAAACCGAGCCAGCTTGCGGAAGTACCGTTCCAGGCGATGACGTCGACTTTGGCATGCGCGAGAAGTTCGGCCGCGCGCAAAATCTCGCCGGCGTCGAACTGACGTGTCGCTGCGTCGGACAGTGCAATTTCCGTCACCTTGAAACGCGAGAAATGCACGGAGACGCCTTCGACGCCGGCCAGCATCGCATAGGTGATCGGCTCGAGCGCGGTGTTCGACGAGGGCGTGAGCATGCCGAGCCGGGTCATGGCGTATCCTTGAGGCGCGGTTCGTTCACACCGGCAGCCGGCGGCTGTAGTCGATCAGGGTCGAGCAAATCAACAGCGCAACGCCGGCGAAAGCAAAATACATCAGCGCCAGGAAGTAGGAGCCGGTGGCCTGCACGATGAAGCCGATGATGATCGGCGTCGTGATGCCGGCGATATTGCCGCCGAGATTCATGCAGCCGCCGAGGAAGCCTGCTTTTTCCCGGCCCGCCAGCGCCGCGGGAATGACCCAATACATGCCGCACCAGCGCAGAAAGAACAACGTCGAGGAAAGCAGCACGACGACCAGGACGGCGTTGGACGTATAGGCGACGAGGAAGATCGAGATCGTCACCATGATGGCCGCGATGCCAAACAACGTGCGGTACACGAGATTCGGCGAGCCGCCGCTCGAACGCCAGCGATCGCCGATCCAGCCGCCGATCAATTCTCCGATGAAGCCCGAGAAGAAGATGATGAAGGACGTATTGCCGAGCGACTTGATGTCCAGATTGTGCACGTTGAACAGATAGGTCGGCATCCACGTCAGCAAGCCGTAGAACGTCACGTTGAAGAACATCCACCCTAAGCACATGCACCACACGGAGCGATATCGAAAATATCCGACCCAGCTTCCGCCCGGCATGGCGGGCGTGGCCGCATCTTCCAGCGCATGGGCCTGTTCGATATAGCGGGCTTCCGCTTCATTGACCGACGGATGCTGCCGCGGCGAGTTGCGGATGTAATGCCAGGCCCACAGGCCGCACAGCATGGTGCCAACGCCGGCAACGACGAAGGCCATGCGCCATGAGTTGAACGCCGCGATCAGCCAGGTGATCACGAACGAGCCGAGCGCGGCGCCGAGCGGCGCGCCGCCGTCGAGCAAGGTCGCGCCACGTCCGCGCTCTGTTTGCGTCATCCAGATGCCGTTCAGTTTGCCGCCAGCGGGATAAATCGGCGCTTCCGAGGCGCCCAGCCCGAGCCGGCTTAGCAGCAAGACGAACCAGTTGGTGGCGAGTGCGGCGATGGCCTGAAACGCGCCCCAAAACACCGTCGCCAGCGCGATCACGATTCTCGGCTTGAAGCGATCGGCCAGCATGCCGCCCGGCACCTGCATGAACGCGTAGGTCCAGAAGAACGAACTCAGGATGACGCCTTGCCAGGCGGGATCGATACTGAATTCTTTCGAGATCAAGGGCATTGCGACCGAAAGAGAGGCGCGGTCGATGTAATTCACCGAGACCAGAAACAACATCAGGAAAAAGATTTTCCAGCGCACGCTGCTCGGTCTGGCGACGCCTGCCGCAGCAATAGCCTGATCACTCATGGCTCGCTCCCCCACCGCCGGCAACCCGTTGCGTGACCGTCGTCATTGACGATCTTCCCCGCTGCCCCACGGCCGGTACCAAGTCTGCGGCAAGGTTAGAGACGCAGCAACGCCATTTTGTATGCTGCATGCAATATTCTATAATTATTTGATATTGTTATATTTTATATTTCTGAATTCGCCTGACTGCCCAAACGCGCGTCGGGGCTGATAACGGCTTGGGCTGTTGGGCTCCCACGCTTCTCCTATCACTCGATTGCCGGATGTCGTGATCTCCGGCTATGCACGGGGAACGAATTTCGCGAGGAGCTTCTCAGGTGTTTCAAGCGCAAGATCCAGACTTCAGAGAGCGCGTGCGCGCCAGCTTTGCGCGGCAGCGGGTGATGGCGACGCTGGGGATCGAAATGGTCCACGTCGAGCCCGGTGAAATCCACCTCACGATGCTGCCGGATCCCGCCTACACACAGCAGCACGGCTTCATGCATGCCGGCATCATCACCACGGCGCTCGATAGCGCCTGCGGCTATGCGGCGTTCACGCTAATGCCGGTCGATGCCGCCGTGCTGACCGTCGAGTTCAAGACCAACCTGCTCGCGCCCGCCAAAGGCGAGCGTTTTATCTTCCGCGCAGAGGTCATCAAGCCCGGACGAACGCTGACCATCTGCGAAGCGCGGGCGCTGGCGCTGGAGGGGTCGAAGGAGAAGCTCGTTGCGACGATGACGGGCACGCTGATGGCCATCATCGGCCGGCAAGACGTGTCTCACTGACCGGACGCGCGCCGAAACAAGGCTTATCGGGTTGCCGCACGTCCCTGAGGCGCCCTGCGAGATTTGCCGCCGGCTCTTTTGGAATCGGTCTTTCCGTTTCGGACCCGCGCTGCCGGGGACGGCGGGCCTTGGCGCAGCGAATGCGGCGGTCTCGGCGCTTGCGCCGATTCTCGCTTCCGAACTGCGCCCGTTGCGGGTGAACGCGGTATCGCCCGGGGTGATCGACACGCCGTGGTGGGATTTTCTGCCCGCAGATCAGAAGGCCGCGGCATCCGCGGATTTCGCGGGAAAAACACCGGCCGGCCGGGTCGGCAAAGCCGAGGACGTCGCCCGCGCCATTGCCTTCCTGATCGCGGATTCCTTCATGACCGGGCATGTCCTGGTCTGCGACGGCGGATTGAGGCTCGGCGCGTAACCGATTCAGGCCGTGGCGGGCGCCAGACGCGACCGCACCAACGGGTGCAGCGACTTCAGCATCGCCACGGCTTTTTGATCGCCGACGCCGAACACGTTGATCACCGCAGCGAGCCCCTTCGCTTCATCCGACATCGGCGGTGGCGATATGCATGCCACGCAACTCGCATCTTGCGGCGAGGTCGCAAACGGCATCGTGCCGGCATAGTCGATCATGGCGCAGTAGCAGATCACATGGTGATTGCAGAAGATGTCGAGGCGAATGTTCGCCTGGGCCGTCGCGGGCTGAATGAGGGTCGCACTGGTCAGTGTCGCATAGCCGAGCGACGGTACGTGGGTGACCAGATCGAGAATATAGTTGTAGAGCTGGTATGTCTTCACTGTGGATGCAAACAGCGCCGTCCACGCGGCATCGCCGGTGCGGGGAGAAGCAAAAAGGCACGCCGATGCAAGGGGCCCCAGCCTCTCGGCGAGATCGTCAGTCAGATAGGTCGCCAGCGCGCTGCCGAGGCTATGTCCCGTGACCGTCACGCTGCCGGTGCCGACGGTCTTGGCAATGCCCTCGGCGGCGTTCTGGAAAGTCGTCACGCCGGTCAGGGGGTCAGCCAGACTCATCGTTTGATAGATGTTCCAGAATCCCTGCTCCACCTTGACGCCGGCGTGGCGCGGGTGCGGAATCAAGAGAAACTCCGCATCGATCAGCCACTCGATGATGCCTTCGGTGCCACGAACCACCGCGACGAAAGACATGGGATTGGATTTGTCCTTGGCGAGGAAGCCATAGAACACCCGTTTGGTCGGGTCGACGCCCAATCGTTGCGTCGGCGCGTCGGGGCTTGGAATCAGCACATCCTGCGCAGTGAGGTAACCCATGATATCCCAGCCCGCAGCGGCAATGCGCGAATCCGCCACTGGATGAAGGGAGCCGTCGGTATACATATCTTCGGCGTACATCGCCAAAAGGCCAAATGCGATCGACGTGGTCATGAAAACATCCCCCGCTGAACAGGGTTGTCAGCCTTTAGGTGCCTTCGAGCTTGCCGCCGCCAAATACGGCATGAACATAACGTGGCGCGCCGATGGCGGCCTGCAAGCGATGCTTGATTACCACCGGATCGAGCGCGACCGGCGGCCGAACGACTTCGAGGTCGGGCTCGGTCGCGAGCACAAGGCATTCGGCGCCGCCGCGCGCTGTGCCGTCGCGCAGCTTGGCGGCGAGCGCTTGCGGCTTTTCGATGTTCTCGCTCAACGCAATGCCGGATGCGCGAGCCAGTTGCGCCAGATCCAGCGCGGCATTGGTCAATGCCTGACCGCCGGACGCGGCGTGGACGCCATTTTGAATGACAAGCACCGTGAGATTGGCGGGATTGACCGCGCCGACCGTCACCAGCGCGCCCAGGTGCATCAATAACCCGCCGTCCCCCTCGACCACGATCACCGGCCGGCTGGGCTGGGCAATCGCAAGGCCAAGCGCCAGCGGCAACGCCAGGCCCATCGCATCCTCGAAGTAGAAATTCTCCGGCGCCTCATGCAGCTTGGCCCAGAGATAGGAAGCATTGCCGAGCGAAGTCACAACCAGCGCCTGCGGCGGCAGGTTGTCGGCCAGCACGCGGTAATAGTCGGCGCGGGTCGGGCGCGTGGTCGCAACCGTTGCAGTGTTCACCATTGAATATCTTCCCGCGATAATAGCAGCGCAAACGGACACGAGGCCTCTTCGGCAAAGGTCGCGGCGTGTTCGACCTGCGGGGCGATCGGGCGATGGCGGTCGACACAGGCATAGTTGAGCCCAATGCCGCGAAAGACCGGCTCGGTCGCCCGGCCTTTTGGCACATGATAAAACACCGGATCATCGGGCGTGCCGCGATAAGACACGAGCATGAGGAGCGGAAACTGATAACGCTGCGCCAGCGAAACCATCCCCGCGCCCATGCTCAGCACGCCGGCATTTTGGACCAGCAATGCCGTGCGCACCCCGCCAAGCCGGAGGCCGCAGGCGATCGCGAGCGCCTCCTCTTCATGGGTCGCGCGAACCAGCCGCATCGTGTGTTGATGCTCGATACGAACCAGCATCTTGCCGAGCCAGCCGTCCGGTACTGAAACGACCGCGCCGAAACCAAGCCGCTTCAGCGTATTCAGCACGTCCGAGGGCCGATGCGCATCGGCCTGCGTTGCAAGCACACTGTTCAAAGCATGTCTCCTACCCTGCAAACGAGCTGCATCGACGTCTTTGCGCCGAACTTAACGGCGCCGGGCTTTGTTGTCGACAAGAACGCCCGCCGCCGCCGTTGTCGTCCGCCGCGCAATGGTGCACTATTGCCCATGCCGGGAAGCATCTGACGACGCTGAAAACGCGTCGCGAGAGGGATTTGACATGCGTCGCTACTGGCTAGCTTTCTTTGTTTTGCTTCTTTCTGTCCCCGCGCAGGCGCAGGACAAGCTCGTCGTCAGCATCTGGGGCGGCAGCTGGCGCGACCTGATCGCCGAGACAGTAGCCAAGAAGTTCACGGCCGAGACCGGCGTAGCGGTCGATTTCGTCACCGGCGGCACCATCGACCGGCTCAACAAGGAAAAACTCGCCAAGGGCAGCCCCGAAAGCGACATCACCTTCACGACCTCGCATGTCGGGTGGCTCTATGCCAATGACGGGCTGTTCGAGACGCTGGACACGTCCAAAATTCCCAACGCCAAGAATCTGGCGGACGAGGCCCGGATCAGCCCCTATCACCTCGGCGCCTGGGCCTATGTCTACACCATCGGCTATCGCGCCGATCTGCTGAAGGACGTGAAATTCGAGAGCTGGAATGACCTCTGGAAGCCGGAACTGAAGGGCAAGCTCGCGGCGCCCGATTTCGACCCAAGCCACATCATCGTGGTCGCGGCCATGCTGTCCGGCGCGGACGCGGCCCATTGGGAAAAAGGCGAGGACAAGCTCAAGGCGCTGAAGCCGAACTTCAAGGCGTTCTATACCAATGACGCCAACAGCCAGCAGCTATTGGCAAGCGGCGAGACGCCGCTGCAAATCGTGCTCTCGATGAATGCCTATTACATGATCGGGCAAGGCGTGCCGATTACACTTGCGATCCCGAAGGAAGGCGCCGTGCTTGGGATCGACACCGTCGCCATCATGAAGGGATCGAAGAAGGCTGATCTCGCCTACAAATTCATCAATACGCTGTACGATCCGGAAATCCAGGCCGAGATCGCCAAGCTGAAAAAAGGCAGTCCCGCAGTTCTCAACGCGAAGCTCGATCCGGAGATCGCGAAGCTGCCGGGCGTCTTCACCACCGCGGCGCAATGGAAGCAGCAAATCAATATCGACGCCAAATTGCGGGCCGAGAAAACCGCCGAATGGCGCAAGTGGTTTGCCGAAAACATCATGAACTGATCGGACGGAACCTTACGCCGTCATGAACCAGCGGCCTTTCCTACGCATCTTTACGGTGCCGGCGGCGCTTTGTGCGCTCGGTTTTGTGGCGGCCATGGCAGCCGTGCTGCAATACAGCCTTCGCGCCTATATTCCCGGCTCGCTCGATGCCGGCGGCTTCACGCTCGTCAATTTCCTGGACCTGCTCAAGCCGCTTTACGCCCGCGTATTCCTGGACACGATGTTGATCTGCGCGTTGACGGCGATCGTCACCTTACTGGTCGGCTATCCCCTCGCCTATGCGCTGGTGCATATCGAGCGGCCTTGGATCAAATCGGCGATGCTCGTCATCATCGTCACACCGCTGTTTCTCGGCGAAGTAGTGCGAACCTATTCGTGGATCATCGTGCTCGGCAATAACGGCTTCATCAATTCGATTCTGCGCGGGCTCGGCCTGATCGAACAGCCGGTGCAATTCATGTTTACGACATCAGGCGTCGTGGTCGCGCTCGTGCATGTAACGCTGCCGGTGATGGTGATCATGCTCGCCGCCGGGCTATCGCATATCGACCGCGACTATCAGCGCGCGGCGGAAAGCCTCGGCGCCGGGCCGATTCGTACCTTTCTGACCATCACATTGCCGCTGTCGATGCCGGGCGTGATTGCCGGCGTCACCACGGCGTTTGCCTGGACGTTTTCGGCTTTTGCCACGCCGCAGATGATCGGCGGCGGACGCGTCAACATGGTCTCAAACCTGGTCTATCAGCTTGGCCTGTCGAGTTTCAATTTTCCGTTTGCGGCCTCGCTTTGCGTCGCCGGTCTCGCGATGACGATTGCGGTACTGTCGATCCTGGGATTGGCCTCGCGTCCTTTCAAGAATATTGGAGCGCATTGAGGTGACGCCGCGCTCGACCTATCAGCGCCTGCTCGGCTACGCCGGCTGGCTCGTGGTCATTCTCATCCTCGGCTTTCTGATTCTCCCCGCAGCGGTCGTCGCGATCGCCGCCTTCAACGACAAGGCGATCCTCTCGTTTCCGCCGCAGGCATGGTCGTGGCGATGGTTCGAACGCGCGCTCGCCTATCCGGATTTCCGAATTGGATTCCAGAATGGCCTGATCGTCACCGCCTGGAGCTCGTCGATCGCGCTTGTCATCGGCGCGATGTTCGCATTTGTCATTGATCGCTATCAATTCGCCTTCAAACGCTTGATCGAGGGCGTGCTGGTGTCGCCTTTGGTGATCCCGCATTTCACCGTCGGCCTCGGCTTTCTGATCCTCGCTGCCGGAATCGGATGGAGCCGCGGCTTTCCGGTCGTTGTCGCCTGCCACGTCGTCCTGGTGCTGCCGTTCGTGCTGCGTAGCGTCTATGTGTCGCTGCGAAATCTTGATCCGAGCTACGAGTTGGCCGCCGCGAGCCTCGGCGCCACGCCGCTTCGCGTATTGTTGACGATCACCGTGCCACTGCTATTGCCAGGCCTCGTCAGCGGCTGGCTGTTTGCGGCGATCCTCTCGTTCAACGAATTCACGGCGTCGCTGTTTGTGACCTCACAGCGAACGCAGACTTTGCCGGTCGCCATGTATAATTATGTCCGCGAGTTCGCCGACCCTTCGATGGCGGCTTTGTCGGTCATGTATATCGTAGCCACCGCCGTCCTGATCGCCTTTGCCAACCGTTTTCTCGGCCTTGGCAAGGTGCTCAACATCGAACAAAGCCACTGACGGAGCAACATGACGAACCCGGCCCCTGCGAGGACGGAAGATGCGGCGGTCACGTTCGACGGCGTCAGCAAGAATTTCGGCGAGGTGAAGGCGCTCGACCAGGTGTCGCTTGCGATCAGCCGCGGCGAATTCATGACGTTGCTTGGCCCATCCGGCTGCGGCAAGACCACACTGCTCAAGCTCGCCGCGGGTTTTCTCGCGCCTGATCGCGGAGACTGTCGCGATCGACGGCAAATGCGTCAACGACGTACCGACCTACAAGCGCGAAATCGGCATGATGTTTCAGAACTACGCGCTGTTTCCGCACATGAGCGTTGCCGAGAACATCGGCTATGGCCTGAAGACACGCCATGTTCCACGGCATGATATCCGTCGGCGCGTGGCGGACGCGCTGGCACTCGTCAAGCTGACAGGCATGGAGGATCGCAAGCCGCGGCAATTATCGGGCGGCCAGCAGCAGCGGGTAGCGCTGGCGCGCGCGCTCGTCATCAATCCCACCGTGCTGTTGCTCGACGAGCCCTTTTCGGCGCTCGACAAGAACCTGCGCGCATCGATGCAGATTGAACTGCGGGAAATTCAACGCAAGCTAGGCCTGACCACGATCTTCGTCACCCACGATCAGAGCGAGGCGCTGAGCCTTTCCGACCGGATGGCCGTGATGTCGGAAGGAAAAATCCGCCAGCTCGGAACGCCGATCGAGATCTATCGCCGGCCGGGCGACCCTTTTGTGGCCTCCTTTGTTGGCGACACCAACTGCCTGCGCGGCGAGCTTCTCGGTGTTGCGGGGCTTGAGGCCGTGATCGCGTTGGGTGGCGCGCAAATCAAGGTAGGGGGCGAGCATCTTTCAGACGCACGCCCTTCCGCTTCCGTTGACTTGTTTGTCCGGCCGGATCGCCTTCGCGTTGGTGCGCCTGACGAGCCCGGTACGATGACAGGCAAGATCGTGGCGCAAACCTATCAGGGCGGACACGTCGATCTTCAGATCGTGTGCCGCGCCTGCAGTGACAATCTCTTGATGGTGCGCATCGCCGGCGATCAGGCGATGGCGCGCTGGCCAGTCGGCGCGGAGGTCGGGATATCGATCGACGCCGAAGGCTGTGCGGCTTTTCCGGTGGCGTAGTGGACGGTTGCCGCCACCTGCAAATCCCTCTGGCCATGAGTCGAGGAACTTGCCCATGAGCTGAAACAGTTCATCGGGCCGCGCCGAGATGAGAGCGTCGCCTCCCGCGGAAATTAACCAGCAATCGCCACCCACGAAATTAAGTTGCGCGCGGTCCTTGTGAAACCGGCCACCGACCTATATATTGGCCCCATTCGATCAGCCGCTGTGCCTTGTTGAATGCGCCCGCGGGCTCCTTTTCCAAAGACCATCGACGAATTGAATTTTACTCGCGTGATAGTCGCGCGATGTGCGCATTTGCGCTTTGGAGAAGAAGATGACGACAGGTACTGTGAAGTGGTTCAATGGCCAAAAGGGTTTCGGTTTTATTCAGCCGAACGACGGCGGCAACGATGTGTTCGTTCATATCAGCGCCGTTGAGCGCGCCGGTCTTTCGGGACTGGCCGAAGGTCAGAAGGTCACTTTCGAACTCAAGACCGACAAGATGAGGGGCAAGGTCAGCGCGGAAAATCTTTCGCTGGCTTAAACCCCGTTACGCATTTCCACGGATGTACTGGAAAAGCGTTGTGCCCGCTCGACCGAACTGGTTGAGCGGGTTTTTGTTATGACAGCGCGGGAGTCCTCATGGTCAGCCGGAAATCCGAACCCTCCCCCGAAAGCATTGCGCGAGCCGACCGTCAAAGGCTCGCAGCCGAAGAGGGAAAGAAGGCCATGGCCGTTATCGAGCGGCAGCGTATCGCCGTTCGCGAAAACATGGTGCGTTTGCGTGTCCTCAGGGAAGCTGAGGAGACGAGAGTCCTGCAAGCGGATCTTGCCGCTGGCACCCCGGCCAAAAAGAAAAAGAAATCAGTCTCCAAGAAGGCCGCCGCGAAGTAGGACAGCCGTCCGCAGGTCATAGCGCCGAGGTCAATTTCTAATTGAGTTGATCCCGAGCAAGCCTGGATTATTTCTACGCCTGGATTATTTCAGAATCTTCTTGCTGGCTTTGCGCGGCTTTTTCGCTTTGGAAGCACAGCTTCGCTGGCTTGGCGCCGTCGCGGGTTGGCGGCACCGAGCGACTGCGCCCTGCAGCGCGAAGAGGCTACGAAGCATGAAGTTGAGGTAAGCGACGATCCTCGGAATCCGACGCCAGCGCTTGCTTGCGCGAGCGATAGGCGTTCAGAACACCTCTCGACATCTCGACGCTGAGTCCAGCAAATTCTCGCTTCGCAGCTTCAAGGTCATTCGCCGAGATACGGTGGTCGGGTGCCCCCAGGAACAAGAGCGCCATCGTCGTCTCCCACGAAAATGCGAGCGCCTTGGTCAGAATCAGTGCGATTTCATGATTCTTGTCAAGCAACACCCGTTCGACCACGTCGACGGGTAGCGAGGACAACAAAGCGAGGCCCACTGTTGCTTCCGCGAACCTGTGCGACTGGGCGTATTCGAATATCTGCTTCTGATCCAGGTCGCCGCGCTGGTTTTTTTTCGCAACTTCCCTTTTTGCATCAAAATAGTCCTTCGAGGCGGGGCCGAATTTCGATTGTAGCGCGCCGGTAACGTCCGTTACCAGGCTATGTATCTGGCTCGCGGCTTCGGGGCGTTCACGCTCAAGCCGCTTTTTTGTATTGTCCGATGCCTTTGCGATCAATTGTTGGAAGATGTGCCTCGGGATGTCCCTGCGCTGTCCCAACTGCTCGAACAGAATTGAATCGCTTTCAGAGCGTTTAATCATGTGCAAGAGGCCGGAATCGGAGAAGCGTGCACCGTTGTTCTTGGCGACGGAGCGCACAACCTCGCCATCTCCTCGAACCACCAGCTCGTCAGTCAGATCTTCGCAGAGCGACCTTCTCTTCGAGATCGCCAGCAGGTGGTTCTTGCTTTTCGACTTGGCATTGGCAACCAGAGTCCGGGTGTCGAGCCGTTCCGACTGACGAAGGACGGGGCCCGCGACCTCAATCGAATCGTCAAACGCGAGCTTTTTGATTACCTTGAAAGGGGCATTATCGCTTCGGGCGAGACGCTTTGCGAGTTTGGCTCGGGTCGCAGTCTCAATGTCCTGCTCCAGCTTGCCTATGATCTCTCCGAACATCCAGATTTCGTCTTCGGTATACCGACCCACTATCAATAAGTCGGTCGCATACCACAGCGCTCGCTCGCGGCTCTCAGCCGACCCTTGCGAGATAGAGACATCCAACTCTTGCAGAAAAGACATTGTTTTCTCATTTCAAATAAACAACGCGTGAAACGGAAATGTAGACCGGTCAGAACAGGGAGTAGTCCGAAATTCGATAATTCCAATTCACAGATTTTACGACGATCTCCTTATTAAGTTGTTCAGAACGCGAGTCTTCCTTGCTCCATGCGCGATCTGTGAACAATTCTGTATCGCCCGTCGTCCGCTATGCCGCTCGATAGGTTGTAACCCGGCTTGCGGCCGCTTCGGAAAATGTGTGCGCGCCGGAAAGTGAAGGCTGCGGCGTCGCAGATGACTCAGATAACGAAGCCGCGAGCCGACCTAGCGTTGTCCAATTGATTGCGTCGCCGTAGCGTTGCTCGATGTCTTCAAGCAGGCGATCGAGATAATTCATGTAAAGGTCGTCAACCCCGTCGAGATGCGTATGCCCCGGAACATTTTTGGTGATATGCGCCTTGATCGACAAGACACCACCAGCATCAAGAATGTCGAACGCGCGATCCGGTGCCGACGTGGCCTGGAAATTGGTGCTGATGTGCATGAGGTTCGAGGCGATCCGCTCTGGAAACAACATGCTTACCCCGCTCAATCCCGACATTGCGGTCTTGGCTTCCTTGGAAACGGGCGTCCGGATATCGCGTGCAGACGCTATCCATTCGATTCCGGCATCCCGACACGATTGCAGAAGTGCCTGGCTGCAATTCCATCCGGGAGGTTGCAGCCCGCGCACGTAGCTCAAGCCCGAGTCTTCGAAAATCCGGATGGCTTCAGACAACATGGCCGTACACGCGGCATGATCGTTATTCTCAAATTCAACGGAAACCGAGCGACCCCGATTGATGTGATGCAGACCATGTATCGCGATTTCGGTGCGCGGCATCGCATTGAGAAAGGCGACGAATTTCGGGTGATTGCGGAGATCCATCGTTCCTTTCGGTAAAATGCTGGCGAGATACAGGCGATCGCGAATCCAGGGCACATGCCGCCAGAAGCGATGAGCGGCAGGCGATATCCGTCGCCAGTCCGGCGTGACGAAAAGGGTGAGCTTCAGCTTCGGATGTCGTCCCAACAGCCACAACAGCCTGCCTAGCGCTCCCTTTTCCAGATCGCCGCCGGCCTCATAAGCGCTTTGCGACGTTCCCGGAAATACATCGTCGACGGACATGATGATCGATGCGGACTTGCCGGGACTGTGCCAAGGAATCGGGCCCAGCCTGGTATCATCAAGGAGGAACGCCCGGCGAAGCTCTTGCGCAGGAGGAAAATGCCAATCGCCCATACCAAATTCCTTAAGTATCCCTTCAACGAAACAACGGCTCAGCTAATACCGCGAATATTGCCTCCTTTTTCTAACTGACATCTTTCAGCAACAATCGGCATGGTCAGAAATTTTATTTTGATGAATCAGGAGTGTAACTTTCAGCCGCCTGGTGGGTGATCGACCGTTTTGCGTGACCGGCGATTACGCTTGCTTAACCAAGTATTGGAGCGAGTACGGCAGCCCTCACTGCCGTAAATAAAAACGAAAAAGTTTCCGTTTATTTCTGCCTGAAGAAGCAAGGAAGAATTAAGGATTTTTTTCAGGGCCCGATAGAGCCACCGCCTCAACGAGAGGCACCAAGATGATTTTCAGGAACCGCGACTTGCGCCGCGAAAGCGGAGGAATTTGACATGATGGGTACCGAACAAAAAAAAGCGTCTGGTACCGAAGCCAATTCGACCAACTCTTCAGCATTCGGGGTTTCGGCTCTTGACGGTCTGGTTGGGTCCGCCGACGAGGCCTTGGCGGGTCGACCATCAAGCCTGGATGTGCGAGCGCAGTCGGCACTTTTACATGAGGCTTTCAAAGCACCGGATCCCGAGAAGCCAGCTTTTTCTCCGCCGCCCCAAAGCGGTTTCATCGCGCGGTATGGGCGCCGCGCCGTTAAGTCCGCACTCGGCCTCGGGGTAGTCATCATCGCCGGTGTAGGTCCGGTGCAGCGCCTGTTCGAATTTTCAAGCGTGGAAGCGGTCGTCAACGCACGCCTCGTCTCGCTCCGCGCACCGATCGACGGCAGGATCGAGGACTTTACACCGACCATCGGCACAGCGACGCCGCGGGGCAGGATGATGCTGCACATTTCCAATAGCCGTGCCGATCGTACGAGACTCGATGATTTGCAGAGAATGGTCGAGCAGGTTGAAGGGGAACGTCCCGCGATCGCCAAGCGACTTGGAAGACTGAGAGAACTTTACAAACAAGTCTCTCAACAGGCGCAGGCGTTTCAGGTCGGACGGATCAGGGAACTGGAAGAGCGCATGATGGACCTGAAGGCGCAGGTCTCTGCCACCGAGGCATCCGAAACTGAGGCCGCATCGGCGCTCGCACGCACCAAATCCCTGGCGACATCCGGATACCAGACGCCGGTGGCGGTGGAACGGGCAGAACGGGACGCGAAGGTCGCAAGCGAGAATCAAAAGGCCCTGATCCACCGGCTATTCGCAAGCGAGGTCGAGCTCGAAGCCGCTCGCCGCGGCGAATATGTCGGCGACTCCTACAATGACCGACCGAGTTCGCTCCAGCATGCCGACGATCTATCTGTCCGCATGGTCGAGGCGGAGGCTGACCTTAGTTCTCGCGAAGATCGGCTCGCCAGACTTCGCACGGCGCTGGACGCAGAAGCCGCACGGTATTCCGAGCTTTCCAACGCAGTCCTGTCGTCTCCGATCGACGCGCAGGTCTGGGAAGTACTCGTCTCGCCCGGCGAAGAGGTTCGGAAGGGGCAAGACCTCCTTCGCCTTCTCGATTGTTCCGGCGCATTGGTCACGGTTACGGTGCGAGAATCCGTCTTCAATCAATTACGTATTGGCGACCGGGCGCAATTCCGCTTTGCCGGTCAATCGGGTGGTTACAACGGGACGATCATCCGGATGTCCGGTAGCGCAGCGCCTCCGGATAACCTCGCGATTCAACCGACGGGGCTTTCGTCGGGAGGATATCGAATAGCGGTGTCGGTGCCTGACCTTGCATCGCAGGCCCAATGCGGCGTTGGGCGCACAGGAGTGGTCGTGTTTAACGCCTCGGCCCCTTCGGGCGGGATCATGCAGTCGCTCCGAAGCGTCGCCTCATTCTTTCTGCCCGGTTCTTGACCTATGTCCGCTGATTGGTCTCCCGTCGCACCGGCGCTGATGGCGGCCGGTTTTCTCTGCATGCTGCTTCCCTGGGCCGACCGCGAAAATGCCTGGATGCGTAGCGGGCTCATTGCTGCTTCGCTGACCCTGATGTGGAACTACCTGATCTGGCGGATCACCCAAACCCTTCCGCAATTCGGCTCCGTCGATTGGCTGTTTGGAATCGTCTTCCTCGCAGTGGAACTGCTGGTGGGAATCGGTACCACCATCACATGGACCCTGCTGTCCCGAACCTCCTCACGTTCGGCGGCCGTCGCGGCCAATACGCCGTGGCTTATGCAGACACGGCCGCTCGTAGATGTGCTGATCTGCACCTACAACGAAGATCGCGCCATTCTGGAGCGCACTATTATCGGCGCGATGGGTATGAACTATCCCAATTTCAGGGTTTGGGTTCTCGACGACGGCCAGCGGCCCTGGTTAAGCGGCCTCTGCGCGCAAAAGGGCTGCCATTATCTCACTCGGCCCGACAATTCCCATGCCAAAGCGGGCAACATCAACCATGCCATTGCGCATCTGGCACAGCTACCATCGCCGCCGGAATTCATCGCCGTGCTTGATGCTGACTTCGTGCCTTTTTTCAACTTCGTCTCGCGCGCGCTCAGCCTGTTCAGAGAATCCCGCCGTAGGAATCGTGCAGACGCCGCAACATTTCTTCAATCCGGATCCGATCCAGAGCAACCTCGCAATTTCGGAAGTCTTTCCGGACGAGCAGCGCTTCTTTTTCGACATCATCATGCCCTCAAAAGACGCGTGGGACCTGGCCTTTTGCTGCGGCACATCCTCCATCATTCGGTTCTCGGCGCTGCGAGAGATCGGCGGCTTCCCGACCGATTCCGTTACTGAAGACTTCTTGCTCACCGTTCGTCTTCGGGAACGCGGCTACACCACCGTCTATCTGAACGAAAAGCTGTCGGTTGGCCTCGCCCCGGAGGGCATCAGCGAGTACGCGACGCAACGCACCCGCTGGTGTCTCGGCCTCGTCCAGATCTGCCGAGGCCCATCAGGTCCCTTCCGCTTTGGCAATGGCCTGCCGTTGGCGTTCCGGATTAGTCTGATAGAGACTTTCCTCTACTGGGGAACAAGCTTCTTATTTCGCATCCTCTGCCTGATTGCCCCTGCGCTCTACTTTCTATTCAACGTTCGCATGGTACAGGCGGACATGTCGGATGCGATCGCTCACTTCGCTCCGATGGTGCTTGTGCAAATGGCCGTTACGACCTGGTTGGGTGGCGGTCGCATGCTGCCACTGATTTCAGACGTCTATCAAATGCTCATCGCCCCCGAGATCATCACGGTCGTGGCCTTTGCACTGGTACGCCCGAAGGGGCACAAGTTCAAAGTCACCGCGAAGGGAATTCACCACACCGGTTTGACTATTCAGTGGCGGTTGCTCTTTCGCTTCCTTGGCCTCGCCTTAATAACGATTGTAGGTCTTGCCAAGGTTTTTGTGTTCGACCACTCGGACCTCGTTGGGGATGGTGGTGCGCTCAACCTTTTTTGGGCCTGGTACAATCTCATGGTATTGACGATTTGTTGCCTGGTCAGCATCGAGCAGCCGCGACGTCGCGTTGACGAACGCTTCTCCACCAGAGAACAAGTAGTCCTCAAGATCGGGGGCATTGGACGCGTTTACGATGTAACCGATATTTCCGCCGGCGGATTGCGGTTGGCAGGCGAGATATCAGACCCGGTGGGCTCACTGGCAACGCTCATCATTGGAGAGGCAGAGAGCACCGCTGTCATCGCCCGCAAAGGTACCAACGAGTTTGCGGTCAGCTTGATCGGCGATAAAGCACGGGAGGCAATGACCCGGCGGGTCTATTCCGATAGATATGGCAAGCCGCTCGTCGAAATCCGCCTAAGCCAAGTCCTTACCGGCATTCTCCAGCGCCTCGCTCGATGACATTCCAAGGCCCCACGGGCTGGGCGTGGACTGGAAGGGTGGTCCGCTTTCTTTCCAGTAGCAGAGGTTTGGCTTTAGTTGCCAATTCGTTATTGGATGGTGCCACTTTTACGTTTCGTTCTTAGCTTGTTTCTTAGAATTTTAACCTAACTCAACCGAATGGAGCGACGAGCAACACAGCGGCGGCGGGTTCTGAAAGGCGGATCGATTGAGTTCGACGGCAGGACCGTCGAATGCGTTTTACGAAATATTTCTGCTACGGGCGCGGCACTGCAAGTTGACCGTCGGCTTTGTATCCCTCACGAGTTCAAGCTCAACATCTCGCACGGTGAAGTCCGCCAGACTTGCCAGAACTGTCGTGTTGTGTGGCGCAAGGAAGCTTTGATCGGCTTGGCATTTGAGCCGGCAGCCTGATCAAGCTCGATGTCAGCTTTTGGTCGATTCCGTTAAAGAAGTGGGCTCACGATCGAAGTAGCCAAGATTGACGGCAAAATGAATTAGGCCACCCGTAAAGGCGGCCTCACTTCTGAAAAGGCCGACAAGATGCCACGTGGGCCGCGAGGGACGCCTAGCAGAGGTAAACTGGTTCACATCACGCAGTCTCTTCCCTGCGTGAGTCCCATGCCCATTAGCTTACACTCTATCGTAGGCCACTGCTCGAACTAAACTCAACCGGCAAAGACAGCGATCTCAGCGTCCTTTGGATCGACATATAGCGCTCGGCCAGACGCGGCGTGGGCCAAATTGAGCCCGACAGATCTTCTGGCGCCGGCTGTTCCGTACACCCCCGGCAAATGATCAGCTTTTGTCTTAATTCATCATCAGCGACGCTGTCGATGATATCCGGGGCGGCTTCCTTCGAGTCTGGGTCCGACCTGGAAAGCTCAGCCATGCCCCGCGGTATGGCCTTAGAAGTCACTGTCGTATTGCTGATGTGTCGAAATCTTGCTCGTTTCACATGATGAAGTTTCGAAACGAGACCGAACTCTGCATGGGCATTCGAAATCGGAACGTGAGACCCGAAATCGTGACAACAGCCGCCGAGAGCCAAAGCCGCCGCGATTGCCAATGCTAACCGTCTGGCCATATTCGCGCTGTCTGTTGCCCGCGATGATGCATGGACTGCTCCGACAATCTACCCGGTTATGGTTAATTTCGGCTTAAGCCCTCGCGATTGACGCGACGACAGAGGAGAGTGCTTCACACCACGGTGGCGGCAGCCGCGGTCCCGCAATGCTAAGCCGATCGGCAGGCTGAATCTCCTCACGGAGCTACGCCACCGCACTCAGCTTGCTATTGGTTGAAGAGCTCGTACACAGCCTTTTGCGAATGGCCTCTTCCACGAGCGCGAGCGCTTCTATTGCTTCTCGGGCCTTTGCTTCGGCTAGCTGAGCGCGCAGCTCAAAGGCCGTTGCCCTGTCTTCGGAGGCGGTAATCCGCAACTCGGCGTTCCTCAAAGCGCGTGAAGCATCCTGGAGTTTGCACTCGGCTTCAGTGATAATCTCTCGCCTTGCGCGGTCCGCGGCCTCGCTCCGCGCCTCGGCGGACAGCACTTTTTCCGTGGCTGCCTTACACATTGACCGAGCGCGAGCTTCCGTTTCATGCGCGCGTGTTTCCATTTCGTTGAAGATCTCGGCAGCTTGGTAGACCAGATCAAGAGCGTTGGCTCCAAGATCAGGCCCCGATGGTCGACCGAAGCTGAGTATGTTTTCACGACTCTCTCTAGCCCTACGAATATGCTGCGTCATCACGGGCAAATCCTTGCGACTCTTTAGAAAGCACCATTATGAATAATTATGGTGAATGGCACGTTAATTGAGCGCTTAGGGCTCCCAAGTGCCGCGATGCTTGTTTTGATCGTCGCCGACCTTTGATTTTGCGGCACTCCTGAGGGGAATCGAACCTCTGTTTCAGCTCTTGGGCTGCGAGCTTATCGGTTGGTGCAATCCTTGGCATTTCGCTGGACCGCGATCGAAATTGCGCAACATTTGCAAGAGGCTTCCGAAGCCAACCGACTTCGTGCGGCAACCGCAATCCGCGGTGCTCGCGCCTTGACCTATCGGCGTTTCATCTCCGCTGATCGACGCCCGCAAGCACGCGGGGTCTCGTCGACCCGTCTCCAAGTCGTGCCCTTGGGTTCACCTTCGAACTGGATTGTCGTTCCGCAATCGGATGTACTCGCGGTAGTAAAGGTCCAGCCGGACGTCGTCGCGAATGCGATGGTTCCTGGACCGTCAACTGTCAAAACGCCGGTGGTCGAAGCGCCCTGACCGTTCGTGAATCGCCACCTTTTGAAGCCGGTTGCGTATTCCGGGAGACTGCATACCGACGCCGCATAGCCGCAAGAGCCCTCGCACCTGTAGGCACCCTGCAACTTGGCCCATCGGTCGGGGCAAGCATCTTCGGCCGACGCCGCGGTCTGTTGCGCCAACAGCAGACCGGCCGCTGCGAGGACCAGCGTGAAAGTTTTCTTCATCCAAACCTCCCGATTCCAGTCTCTTGATCGTTGGTGCCGCTAGCCAACTGAAATTAGATCGGCTCCGCCATCTTCACAAACAGTTACTGTATGCCATAGCCGGCAAATTCATCGGCGATGGCCGGATTGAATGCTCTTGCCGCTTCCAGGTCGGATTTCGCTCCCGCTGCGCCGATACGGCGTTTCGCGATTCCTCGGCCATAGAGAGCTCCGGCTCGCTTGGGCCCGCGGAATTGGGATAGTGCGGCGGTATAGTCGGCAATGGCTTTCCTGTAGTAGCCGAGCTTCAGATTGACCATGCCACGACTGTCAAGCGCCTCTGGGTAATTTGGCACCGCCTGCAAGGATGCATCGCAATCCTTCAACGCAGCCTTCACTTCGTCGAGCATGGCCGAGACCCAGCATCGATCGTTCAGCGCTGCTGCATTCCCGGGATCCCGGCTCAGCACTTCGTTGAAATCTTGCCGCGCAAGTTCAAAATCACCACGAACGGCCCGGTCGTTGCCACGCCGCAAGATACCGTCCAGATCGGTCGGGTTCGTATCCACGGCAGCGTTCCCTGGCGCGACAACAATCGCCTGTTTGTCTTTATCGGTGGAGGTGGCCGTCGCGCCCTCCGGTGCCGCCAGCGCGGCGCTGTTGGCGGGCATGGAATCATCCGGCCGGACGGGTGCATCCTCCGGCTTGACGGCATCGGCCTTTTCCTTCGGATCTTCTGCCGCCGCCGGCACCTCTGCCTTCGCTGACGGAGCCGCAGGGGCGGACATGTCCGGTGGGACGGACTTGGGCTCAATCCTGTCGCGCTGCGTCGGCGCCTCGAGCCACGATGGCACTCCAGTCAACCCGCCAAGCGCGACCGGCAGCACCGGCCCGGGCGGGACCGACGCCGCGTCAGGAACGTGATAGCCGTGACAGAGCGTGCAATTCTGCCACTCCGTTTGCTGGCTGTGGCAGGAGGCGCAGACTGACTTGTCGAGGAACTTGAAATTGGGCGCATAGTTGAAGGGATCGCCGCCTTCATAGGTCTTTGGAAGTTCGTCTTCCGATGTCCGCAGTTCGTGACACTTCACACAAGTCTTGGTGCCGACTAGCTCGATGTGCGGCTTGTGCGAATAGTTGGTAAAGCGATTTCTGATCGCGTTCGGATCGAAGGCGTCCCAGTTAACGACCTTGGCTCCCGCCTGGTCGTCCACGCTATGACATTTGGTGCATCGCCCGATCGCGTCCTTTGACGCCAAGGTCGCAAAGACAGGAGCCAGCACGCTACGCGAACCAGCGCCGTCGGCCTGACCCGCAAGGTCAAGCCAGGTTTGCATGAACTGATCAGCGTGCCCTGTCGGGCGATAGCGAATCGTAAAATCCTGTCGGTACCAACCGCCCGACTGAGCCCAGACCTCAGGATCAAACGACGCGGGGGTTGTTACGGCTGATTTGCCTGCATCTCCCGGCGCAAGCGAAGCACCGTCCTTCGAAGCATCACCGCCGGCCACCTTGGACAAGGGATCGTTGTCTACGGCAGGTTTATCACCTCCGAGAATATCGTCCTGTGACTTCGACTTGAGGATGTCGTCTTTCTTGTTATCCGACAGGATGTCGCCGTCCTTATTCGGGGTAAGGATGTCGTCACCCTTACCCGGCGCCAAAATATCGCTTTTGTCGGAGCCCAGGATGTCGGTCTTGTCCGCGCCGGCCGAACCTCCGGGCGCGAGGATATCGGGTTGGGCCGGCTTCGTCGGGGCGGCGGCACTTCCAGCGTCTTTGGTGGGAGAAGACTTTCGCGCGTCTGTCGCCGACGCTGCAGCCGGTTTGAAGCCGCTGGTCGGCTCCCCTCGATCGTGTCGTCGCAGATCGTCCTGCAAATGCTCCATGAACCATTCGCGATTTCCGGCGGCAATCACGTCGTGGGAGATGCCACCAGCCAGCAAGGCCGTTTGCAACTGGTCAATTTGCTTTCCCGCCCGGGGATCGGCGGCAAGTTTTGTGGCCACCGGATTGGTCGTCTCCAGCCAATTAAACAGCCGCTTGACGGTCCACGCCAGCGTTACGACTCTTGCGAGGTCCTGGTCGCTGGCCTTGCTCAGGTCGAGCAGATCAAGGCCCTTCACGCCGGATGCGATGTTTTCGCCACCGGACTCCAGCAGAAGCCCCATGAACGGAGTTAGCCCCGCCTCCGATTTCTCGGGCCACGCCCCGACGTCGAGGCCGTGATTTCTCAACGTCGCGATATCAAGTCCGGGAACGGCCAGCACGTCGATCCCCTTGGGACCACTGACTTGCGTTGCACCTGTGAGGTCTCCGTTGTGGCAACCGGAGCACATCGTCGCGAAAGGCTTGACGACCATGAGCCTCTGCCTGACGCCGAGTTGATGGCAATCGGCGCAGCCATCGGGCGGCGCCTGTCCTACGACCGCGGCCTTCGTGGCCTCGGGAAAGTGCTTCGTCATGTGCGATTGATGATCGAAGATGATGCGCGGGCGCCGGCGATAGGGGAACTGGACAAACTGGGGGTGGGAATCCGCGAATGCGCCGAATCTCGATACATGGCACGTCTGACAACGCTGGTTCGAAATCGCCTTCAAGTTGGCGAATACGCCCTGATGTTCTTTATGGCAGGTCGCGCATTGGATTTCGGCGTCAGCGCCGTGTGACGTGGCAGAGCCAGGGAAAGTGATGCGTTGAACGAGGCTCTCAGCCGGCCAGTTCTTCGAGGCAGCTCGAAGTTTTTCGGAGCGTTGCTTCAGATCTTCAACAGCATGTGTATGCGGAGTAAAGGGCTCGGCTCCCATGACGTGGCAGGTTACGCAAAGGCTTGAATTTTGCCGTGGCTCGACGGTGGTAAATAACCGGTGAAGCAGATCGACGCGACCTGGCTGAGCGCCGGAGTGGCATGTTGAACAATCAGTCAGGCCGGCGTGATGCGAGGAAAGCTTGCCTGGCATCATGAAATGCCGTCCGCCCTCGCCTCCCAAAAAGATGGCTATGATGCCGACCGCGAGCGCAATCGCTGCGAGCGTGCCGCGCTTGCGCGTCGCGCGCAGGCTGCGTCGAGGAACGCAGCGCTCCAGCGGCATACAGCATCGTCCGTCTGGTAGCGGGCCGGACTGGCACGGACCGCCGGCGTCCGAGGATCGCCTGCACTGCCACCGATCTTCTTCCAGCCGCGGCTGGCAAACGGTCGTGACGCAACATCGACCATTCGAGTCCGGACCGAGCTCGCAAGGCTTTCCTTCCACCAGCCGCCCGCAAACCCACGCATCCTGCGGCCGTTCATACCTACTTTCCCTGAAGCCGAATTTTTGAAGGATCATCATTCGACCTACCCGGTAGCAAACGCGTATTCCAGCACCACATGAACGGCGATCACCACGAGAAGAGCGTAAGTCGCAGGGACATGCACGAAAAGCCAAAGCCGGAGCAGGCCGCCATTGGCGTAATGAAAGTCGAGATGACTCTTTGCCTCAACGAGGTCACGCATCCTCTGCAACCGTGATTTTCCGGCATCGTCGAGATAGCGCTCGATCGCCGTCAATTGGCCCAGCAAACGCGCTTGCGGCACATTTGAAGCAGCCAGGTGCGAGACGATATTGCGTGGAGCGGCGAAGAAATCGCCCAAGGTATCCACATAGAGTCTGGCGATGCTCCGGGTGTTGCCATCCTGGATCGATTCTTGTGCGATGGCTTCAGCCTGCTCCGCCAACCGCGCTCTGAAAAACGGGATGCGATCGAACAGAATGCGCTCGCCCTGCGCCTCGAACCGCCGCGGCAAGATCCAGCTCATGATCGCGCCAGCCAACCCACTCAGGCTCACAAGCACGAAAAGACTCCAAAGCATCCAGTGCAGCAGAGAGCCGGGAAATTCGTATTTGGTATGCACGGCAAACACCGCAACCGTCAGGAATCCGACGTAATAATGCACCAGCAGCCAGAACCGAACACGACCAAACGGAAGAATCACGAGTTTCTTCCGCCAGCCCAGAAGCATCATCACCGTGATACAGACAAGCAGCGTCCATCCATTGAAGAACTGGTAGTCGTGCAAGCCGATATCGCGGCGCCAATTCTCGAGCATAAAGAGGGCAAACGCCGCCGCCACCAGCGCGAGGTTGGCCGCCGCGGTCCTGTTCCACAATGATGTCAACCAAGCCACGTCAATAACTTTCTGGAATCACGAACATCCACACGGATGAGAGCGTCGTGAGGGCACGCCTGTGCGCATGCAGGTCCGGTCAGTTGATCAATGCAAAAGTCGCACTTGGTCGCACGGCTGATGGTGCGACCCTCGTTATCCAGCAGGAATGCACCGGTCGCATCGCGGATGTCGACCATCTTGATGTTGTCGTAGGGACACGAATTGGCGCACGTGGCGCAGCCGATGCAGGTGCCGTCGTTGATGACGACGGTGCCAGTATCTTCCTCCCGATGGATCGCCCCCGTCGGGCATCCAATCAGGCAGACCGGATCCGTGCAGTGCATGCATGCGTTGACGACCATGGCATTGTGGTGCGAGAAGCCGTGACGCGTGAAACGCGGATTGTTGTCGTGAGCTGTCGCGCATGCCCTCACACAGTCGTCACAGCCGACGCAGCGATCAAGGTTGATCACCATCGCCTTTTCGCCATTGATAAAGCGGTGATCGACGAAGAAGTCCAACATGTCCTGTTGCATATTCAAAGCCGCAGGATCTGTGCTCGCGGGGGCTCGCTTATTAGATCGAAACTGCGCCGGCAACCCGGGAAGAATGTATTGGCAGACCAGTTTGGTTGGAATGCGAATAACGTCGACATAACCGATCGCGCGCAAGCTTGCCTTCAATACGACATCGACATCTCCGGCCGCGATGGCCGCAATCTCATCCAGACCAAAGGCATCGTTCACAGAAAGATGGTCTATCGCTTGCTCGCCATAGTCGATGCGCTCGGTGACTCTTGCGAAGCCGCGATTGATCAGCAGGAGCCCATCGACGTGATCGCCCTGCTCGCAAATGACCGTCTCTTGTTCTATGACGCGACTGACGTCTGCCTGTCGTTCCCTCTTGAAACGGTGCATCCAGTCGGCGCTTCCGTAGGTCTCGAACAGCGACGCCTGCGCGAGCTCGTCCAATGCACTTCCGTCAAGGTGACCGAGGAGCGGACATTCGCGCAATCGGCCGACCAGCCCGCGCTCGCGGTATAGCTGGTCTATATGCTGCCGAAACGGCGTCGACCATGTCCGGATGTCGCGCACGCCCTGCCAGCGCAACTCGAACAGCAGCGTGTCTTCCTCACTGGCAACGGCGGTGGCGATACGCTGCCTTCCGGTCAACGCGGCGAGCTCGCCAAAGACATCGGGCGCCTGGAGGCCAGTCGCCGGATAGAGCTTTTTTACTTCGTCAACGTCGACCTTGCCTGGTTCGCTTGGCGAGGCCAACGACGTCAATGCGGCCCGCCCGCGCCGGCGAGCGGCCCGGTATTCCGGTGGCCTGGTGCCTGCGAGCAATTGCGCGATTGATCGCCACCAACTACCACCGGATTTCCGGCGTGAGTTCTGCCCCTCAATCTTTGCCGGGATGGTGAGAACGCCACCCTCAAGGATCACGAACAGCGAGTTGCCATAGTCTCCCTTGCGAAGGATGACCTCGCCGCGCCGGTATCTTCGCAGCCTTCCGTCGTTGGCGATGATCTGATCAAGCGGCAACCACGCCTGAAACTCAGCCGGATTGACGCTCGCAAAGACGGGAAGGGAAAGAATGTAGGCAACGGTAGCAGCGTCAAGCGGTTCGTCGCCGAAAGGCTCGTCCCATCGGCGGTTGCGATCTTCGCGAAGCTCTGATGCCGGCTCAGCCATTTCAGTTTGAAACCTGCCCTTTGTATTTGTCGGACCCGGGAATGTACTGATCGACAGAAGCGAAGGCAGAACCATCGTAGCTTTTGGAGAACTTCTGGCCCAACTCGGAGACTTTGCCGGCGGCGGCGACCAACTCAGCCTCGTTGTTCAGCTTCAGTCCCGCACCCTGACCCACGTCCGCAATGGCCTTGAGCTCGGGCGCATTGGGTAGAAGATTCGCCAAGGCCGCGACTGCCTTGCGGGCCGCATCGGCACGTGTCGCCATCTTCAAGGCATAGTTATCTTTGGCCGTAGCCTTGCTGGTTCCGATGAGGGACGCTTCCAGCTCGACAATGCGTCCCACGATGAAGAGCATGCGCTTGGTAGCCTGCGCGGCTTCCGGATTGGATGCGCCCTTGTTGTACCAGACATTGTGACGGATCTCGCCCTGGCTCCAGCTTACAAGCTCAAAGGCGCTGCCGGCGGCATGGCCGCCTTTGTTGACGAGTTCCTCGTTCGGCACCACGTGGCAGGTAAGGCAATTCTTGGCGAGGGCGTAGTAATTATTCGGCCGGATCATCCCCGCCGCTTCGGATTTCTCCCATCGCGCAGCGATCTCGGCCTTTGTTTCCTGACCTTCTTTCTTGCCGCTGAACTCGGAATGGACCTTTATCCAGTTCTTGCTGCCCGAGTGACAGGATTCGCAAGAAATACCGGCAATCACCTTGTCGGGAGCTTGCGTGGTAAAATGGCAGTTGAGACACAGGCTTTCGGACTTCAAGCGTTTGACGCCCATCTTTTCCGCGATGGTATCGGCGTCCTTGTTGTTCGGGAGGTCACGGAAGGTCGTGAAATGATGGGTCTTCTGCCAGACCGCCGCTTCCTTCTTGTGGCATTCCGCGCAAGCGTTCGGACCCAAAATCAAGTCCGGATCGGCCGCGCGCGCGACGGATAGTCCAACTCCGACCACGAGTGCTGCCGCCGCGATCCGCGGCAGCCACGCTGGCACCATCAATTTCGTTGTCAGCGCAATCTTCATTTTCATCCCCTATTTCATCAAGCAGGCGCACGTGGGCGTGCCCACACTGGTCGATCTGCGGCTGTCAGGCGTCTAGCACGATATCTCCCGTCGGATGGGCAATGCAAAGCAGCGCCGAACCTGGCGCCGGCGCGCTCGCAGGTTTGACGAGATAACTGACGTTGCCTTGTTTGACGGCGGTAATGCAGGTTCCGCAATTACCCGCCCGGCACCCCGAATTGATCCTGATGCCGTTCGCCTCGGCCAGCTCCAGCAAAGTGCCCGTCTCCTTTGTCCAGATCAGGGACCTTGCAGACCGCGCGAGCTCGACCTTGCAGCCTGGACCTGCGACTTCAGCCTCCGGCTTTTGAACCTTCTTGACCGATCCAGGACCGAACGCCTCAAAGTGGATGTCGCTTTCGGGTACCCCCCAGCCAACCAATGCCTTCACGGTAGCTTCCATCATCGGAGGGGGACCGCAAATGTAGAACTCGTAGTTCGACGTCACCAAATAACGCTTGAGCAAATCGACACTGACAAACCCCTTGCAGTCGAAGTCTTTTCCTTCGACGCATTGCTCTGTCGGATCGGAAAACAACGTGACGGTATGGAACTGCTGCCGGTTCTTGCTTGCGGCCTCTTCGATTTCGTCACGCAGCGCAATGTCGTTTCCGTTTCTGACAGCAAGAAAAAACCAGGCCGTCCGCCTGCTACCGCTATCGGCCAACCATTTGAACATCGACAAGACGGGCGTCAGCCCTATTCCACCCGCTATGAAAACCGCAGGACGCTCCGATGCCGTATCAAGATAGAAACCGCCCGCGGGCGCTTTGACATCGAGGATGTCGCCTTCCTTGAGGCTGTCGTGGAAATAGCTTGAAGAAACGCCGGCGGGAACGTCGAGGCTTGCCTTTGGAGGCCGCCCCATACGCCGAATGCTGACCCGGTAATGGTTACGCACCAGGGGGCTGTCCGAAAGCGAGTAACAGCGGACGATCGGGACCGGTTGATCGGGTAAATTGATTTCGAAAGTCAGGAATTGCCCCGGCAGAAACGGCGGCAACGCGCCGCCGTCGTGCGGCTCCAAATAGAACGAACAAATGTCCTTTGTCCTGTTTTCGATGCGCCGCCTCACGACGCGGAATTTCCGCTTTCCCGACCAGGTCAGTTTCGCACGATCCCGCGAAACTTCGGCCCGTTGCATCAAGATGTCGGTCTGCGCACCGAAGGCAGCGAGCCTGCGGCGATCCAGCTGCCTTCTGCGGAAAGCATGACTGGCGTCGGTCATGACGGCAACGCCGGCCTGTAGCAGAACAGCTCCAACGATAAGAAGACCGCACAGTTGTAAAGCTACAACCACAAGAACTTGCCTTTCCGAATACCTGATCAATCCAAGGCGGACATCACCATCGCGTCGTCGTACCCACCGCGAGCCCATATCCGACGTTCGCGTTGAACTGATCGAGGACAAAGGCATTCAACTGGACGCTGGTTCGACTTGTGACGGCAAACACATATTGACCTCCAACCGCAACCACGCTCTCCCTGACCAGGGCATTCGGCTCTCCGAGCAGGAGATTCTGCAGGCCAATGGGAAGAACCAGGTTGGGATCGCCGAGAGGGATAAGCCCCTGGCTGACAAATTCCCTGCCGACCTTGCCTCCGATTTCCAGGGTCAGCTGATTCCTGATGCCGAAGAACATCTGATAACCAAGGGCTCCTCCGAACGCATGGTTTGCGTCGCCCGGGATGGGTGAGCCCGCCAGGCCTGCGGCCAGCGGCGCAAATAGAATGCCGACCCTTTCAAGCGGACCGCCAACCTGCGCGCTGCGGGCTGCGGACGTATAATCACCTGCGGTCGCAAAGAAGTTCGCATAGAGGAGGTTGGTTGAGCCCTCCGTCGTTCGCGAAAACTCGGCCAGGAACAATGCGCCGTTGTCAACCGCCGTACCTGTTCCGTCGAGTGCACTGGAGGTATCGACGCGGAAAGTGGTGTTGAGCGCTCCGAAGCGTTGCGTCGACGCGGCGCCGAAATACGCGCCCGACCCGCCACGTTGCACGCCTAGCGGGTCCCTCGGATTATCGCTGCCCACGTAGGAAAAATCGACGTTGACCGTGGATTTGCGAAAGTCAGTTTCGGTGAATACGCCGAGCAAGTACGCCGATGGATCCGGGAAGGTATCGTTGCGCCTGATATCAGCCCACCCGAATAGACCCGTGATACGCATATCCTGCGTGCCGATCGCGGGAATTTGGATCGTGTCCTTGGTAATTCCAATCGCCTGGATGTTATCGTTGATCATGACCCCGTCCTGGAACGAGATCCACTGCTTTCCGATCGCGAAGCCGAAATCGAGACCCCTTCTATCGTCGGAGTTGATACCGGGAAATAGCTGACGCGTGTCGCCTTCGAAGAACAGCGTCTGAATATTCGGATTCAGCGCGTTCACGAAACTTGTGCCTTGTCCATCGACATGCAGCAAGCCGGTGCCGAGGTTGCCACCTTGCGATAGCGGTGTGAACCCAATGACGATCCGTTCGGTGGGCGTGAGTTGGAGGTTTCCGTTAATCTCCGCACGGACGGATGCATACTCGCGGGTTGGATTAATGCCGTCGTTGATGATGCCTGCGCTGCTCTGGAAATTGCCAAACACCCAGAAAGCCGGTTGCCATACCGCGCCCGTCGGACTCTTGAATCCGGATATGATGTTGCCTGGACCAAGGAACGGCAGGTTCCATTCATAGATCGGCGGATTGCGTTCCGGCAGTTCCGTGTGCTCTTTGCGCAGCGGTTTGGGCTTGTCGCTCAACCTGCTTTTGCTGTGGCCCTCCTCGGCATGAACACCTGGCCTTTCCTCGGAAGCGGCCACGACCGGCCTGGGCTTCCGCCGCGGCTTTGAGTTTTGGCTCAGCTTCTTCGCCTCGTCGTCGGCGGTCGACTGCACGGCGGCATTGGCTGTCGGCACCGCGGCCAGATCAGCCAACCCGGCGCCGGCATGCTGCGGGATTAACGCGCCCGTCAGGACCGCGGCGGTCCCACATAATCGCAACCAACTCGTTCGCATAAGCCCAGTGCCCCTTCGCCGCGTTACGGCAGCGTCACCTCGGTGCTTCGTGTCCAGAGAGCTGCACTCCCATCCACAATACGGCGTGCAATATCGGCAGGACTCATTCCGTAGTCGAAACCGGCGTCCTGAATTGCGTCGATCAGGTTGACCGGGACCATCTGCACAATGAATCGCACCGTGATCGTGTAGTGCTCACCGCTCCTGAGCTTGTTAGCGGGCACGGTGTAGGTCGCGGTGCGACGTCCCAAGGGCTCTATTGTCTGCTTATGCTTGCGCGCACCCTGCGGATGACCGACGAGTGTGGTCGCGCGCATTTCCGGACGTACGAAGGGAAGCACATCTGCCGAGAGGTTGGTTGGAAGGATCTGTTCGCGCTCGCCGCCCCGGATCGTGCGCACCAGGAAGATCGATTGCAAACTGAAAAGGTCTTCGTCGACGGGCAACTCGCCGTTGTGGACATAGACAGAGTGGGTGTCCCGCACATCGCCGTTAGGGTCGCGGTCGCCGGAAACATAGACCTTGTTGCCGTGGCTGTCTTTGACCGTGACTTCGAGGAAGTACAGCCGCTCGGCATCGAATCCGGTGGGAACACCGTGGCCGAGCGTCGCGTTGATCACATCGACGGAGAACTGCAATCCGCTTGGATCGCTCTTGATGACGTTGATTTTCTCGCTGAGATGGATGCCGTTGCGCAAAACCTGCAAACGCAGCTGTCGCACCTTCGCCAGACGCTCGAATTGAACGTTGAGTATCGCCCGCGCGTCGTAGCGCTCATCGCGAGACTGCCAGGTTGCCGGGAACTTGTAATCTTTCGAAATCGAATTCTCGAATTTGTCGGTGCCCCATCCCGCCTTGTAATCGAACTGGATCCACTCGGCCGGGCTTTTCAGCTTCTGGGCGTCAGCGTTGAACGGGAAAAGTCCGGGATGGATGACGGAATAATCGGGCCCCGCGAAAGTGTGGTTGGTGAGCTTGCGATCCCTTGTCGGCACGCCACCAACAATCGCCGCAGGACCAAAGTCATAACCGGACGGCACACCTTGAATCCGGCCCATGTGGCAATCCTGGCAAGTCGTGCCGTTCTGTTTGATCGCCGGGGAGGCCTTGAACTCGGTGAAGGCTTCTTCCAACCGGAAGCCATTCAGCAGCGTGACGTCGTGGCAGCTTCCGCAGAATTGCGGCTTGGTCAGGAAGAAGGCCTGCTTGACCTCGCCGTGGATTTGTCGTCCCGGCTGGTCTTTCGACGTCGTAACGCGGTATTGCTCCGGCTTGCTGAGCACACGTTTCAGTTCGGCGCCGCCCTTTGGTCCATAAACCGGCGAGAATATGTCTCCCGCTACCGTGCCCATGCGCGCGCTGATCTTGCCATAGGCCTGGTTGACCCGATGGCAGGCGACGCAAGTCAGGCCTTCGCGCGATGCGGGCGTGCGTACCAAATTAGAACCGTAGACGAACTCGTTCAGGTTCATTCCGAGCGGCGTGTGGCAGCGAATGCAAAAATCGCCATTGGTGCCGCCGGTATTGATATTGATTTTGGTCTGCATCGCGTTGAAGACGACGCTTAATTGCGCGTATGCGTGCTGGGAAACCGACCATTCGGCGAACTGCTTGACGTGACAGACGGAACAGGTGGTAGCCGATGGATATTTGGTCTCGAGAAACAGCTTCTCGTGCTCCAGATCCGCAGCCTTTCGTCTGGCCTCGTCGTCGGCTTTCTTCTTTTTGTCTTCCTCCGTTCCACTGCTTCCGGAAGGAGCAACTTTCAGCGCATCTTCGGGACTTTTGGCCCCTGGCGTCAAAAGGTCGTTGCTGCCCGGGGCCGACGATGGCGCCAACAGATCGTCGCCACCAGAAGGCTTGCTGCCCGGTGATGCCGCGGATGGCTTCGCCGGCACCAAAAGATCATCACTGTTGGCTTGAGCCAGTGCGCGATTCTTTGAAGCGACGGTACCCTCGCGATCCCCTATCGAACCGAGATAGGCCCGAAGCCGATTTACGTCGTCGCCGTCATCGATATCGCTGCGTGGGTTGGCCGGACTCGTACCACGAACATCAGCCAAATAGCCTGCAAGATCAGCGATGTCAGAGGCCAAGACGTCAGAGGCCAAGACGGTGTCGTGACGCGAAGCAGCGGCCTCGGGGGCGGCATTGACCGGCTGTGCGCCGAAAAGCAACGCGCCGCCCAGCCCCCCAGCAACCAACGCCGTCAAATGCAAAACTCGGCGCCCAAACACGCGAGCCATGGCAAACTACCAACAAAAATTATTTATCGTTACATCGAGGCTTCACCCGGCAATAAGAAAAACGTGAAGCCAGTAAACGACTAAAACATAGTCTTGGAAAATGACAGCGCGCAAACAGATTCCTCTTTCGAACTGTGCGCAAAGAGAACGCTGCATCGGATTGTTGCTGGCTGTTGTCATTGAGCAACGAGAAGCGGCCCGCATGCAAAAAAATCCCGCAGAGTTTGTACGACAACGTACATAAATATGTACGCTGTCGTACAAAGAGGCTATGGGGCGCCGATACGACAGGACTGGTTGGTCGGGATATTCCTGCGATCCATCTGTTTTCGCCGAATGGTCGGCGTTCACCCGACAGCTTCTCCTCGCGGTGATCTTCAGTTCAATTGAGAAGTACTGATTTGTTTTCCGTAACGCTCAGCGTCAGTTTCTGTTCGTATTCGCCGCCAATCATTCGGAAGCAATCACAGGAGACATCTGCAAGATCGTCCGATTTGCAGATGATGATGTGCCCGCGCTTGGTTTGGATCAGTCCCTGGTTCTCGAAGCGCTCCAGGCACTCCGTAACACTCGCCCGCCGCACGCCGAGCAGCTCCGACAAAACGGTATGTGTTAACGGGATATCGTCGCCATTTAGACACGACCGGGCGACAAGAAGCCAACGCGCAAGGCGATGGTGCAGGCTGTGGTTCGCATTGCATGCGCCCGACTGAGAAGCCCTCGACAGCACGACATCCAGATAGCTGTGAAGAGCCTGCCGAAACGCCGGAAGCATTTCTACCGCTTCCCGGAATTCTCGCGTCCTGATGCGCAACGCCTGTCCGTCAACCTGGACCGTCCTGCGATGCAAGGGCTTGACGCCGGCTCCCAAGATGACCGGCACTCCCGCCATGCCGTCCGATCCGATCAGCCACACTTCGACAAACTTCTCATGACCGACCTTCGCCGCGACCGATACGAGGCCGGTTTCGACAAAATAGACATGATCCATCGGCACCAGATAGTCGTGCAATACCTGGCCCGCGGTCAACTTGACCCGTTCAGAAATCGAGAGAACCCGCGAAAGCTCATCCGCAGGGATAGTGCGCAGCAATCTATTTCCCGTGCCATGAGGATTTGACATGGTGAGTGGCGTCACCTTTCGCTAACATCGCTTGAAACAAAGACTGAAAAAATCGTTCGGTTGGAAAAGCTGTCGCCGTTTGGACATCGTATGGGCACTTCAGTCGATCCGCAACAAGGCCCGGCGGCGGCTAGCACGCTCTCAACGGGCCGGGGCGATCAGCCGGACAACTTCGGATTGCACGGGCGCCAAGTGAGGTACCCCTTGTTCCATTGGATCATTCGCCCCGAGGCGAGGATAGATAACCGGGCCTCCGCTTGCAGCACCTGGAAAAAGGCGATTAAGTCAAAAACTCTTGCCACGACATCGTGCACGCATCGCGACGCCGATTAATTTGAGAGAGACCGATGGCGCTCTGGTGCGTTCTGACGTTCATGACGGCAATTGCACTCACCGCGATCCTCTGGCCCTTTTCGTCCAGTGGAGACGTCATTCCCGGCGGCAGCGATATAGAAGTGTACAAAGACCAACTCGCGGAGATCGATCGAGATCAGAAAGATGGCTTGATCGGAGCAGCAGATGCCGAGGCAACACGCGTCGAAGTCTCGCGCAGACTCATTCTGGCGGCCCAGGCGCCCGATAACAACCCTCCGCCATCGGCTACCGGAAGGAGGGCAGAATTTCGAAGGTTTGCCACGCTGGCAATCGCGATCGCCTCTTTGCCATTGCTCACCGCCAGCCTGTATCTCCAATTGGGATCACCTGGGGCAACGTCAACGCGGAACGCTGTCGAGACCCAAACAGCATCTGTCGACGACGCGGCAATCGATGACATGGTGAGCGAGGTCGAGAGTTATCTAAAAGAATCACCAAACGACGGCCATGGTTGGGAAGCCCTCGCACCAGTCTACATGCGACTGGGCAGATATGACGAAGCGATCCGCGCCTGGCAAAACGCGATCGCCAATCTGGGTGAGGACGCCGAGCGTGAAGAAAATCTCGGTGAGGCATACGTTGCCGCCAACGACGGCGCGGTCACCAAGGAAGCCAAACGAGCCTTTGAAAAAGCGCTCTTGATCGATCCCCATGACGTCGCTGCGCGTTTTTACACCGGCCTCGCGGCTAAGCAGGAAGGACGCCGCGACGACGCCGCCAAAATCTGGCGCGATCTGATCGGAACGGCCTCCCCGGAGGCCGAGTGGATCGATACCGTGCGCAACGCCCTGGCACGACTTGATGACTTTTCAATCGCGGCGGCCGGCGACGCGCCGCCGTCAGAGCAGCAGCCTGCGATGATCCAATCGATGGTTGCCGGCCTGGCGGCGCGTCTCAAGGCTGACGGCCGGGACCCGGACAGCTGGCTGAGGCTCGTGCGCTCCTACATCGTCCTTGGTGAGCGTGACAGTGCCGACAGCGCGGTCGCTGATGCAAGGGCAGCGCTCGCGAACGACCCGGGCAAGCTGACCCAATTCGAGGACGGTTTGAAGAGCAGCGATCTCCCTCAGTCACAAGGGGCTCAACAAGATTCCGGAAGACGCGTCTCGACCGGAGATGCGTCACCCGAACATGACAATGCGACGATGCATGCCATGGTGGATAGACTGGCCGAACGGCTGAAGAACAATGGAGGCGATGCGGAAAGCTGGCTAATGCTCGTTCGCTCATATCAGGCACTCGGAGAACGCGACAGGGCGGCGGCTGCTATTGCGCAGGCTCGGCTCGCTTTGGCTTCCGACCCGGAGAGGCTATCTCAATTTGATCGGTCATTGGCGCCCATTGCTGCCGCCTCGGCGCCGCCCAGTGTGCCAAGATCGGAAGCCGAGAAACCAGCAATCGCGGAAACGAACCTGACCGAACAGCAGATGACGATGATCCAAGGCATGGTCGATCGTCTGGCGGAACGGCTGGGTCAAGACGGCACCGATCGCGATGGATGGATGCGGTTGATGCGATCCTATGTCGTGCTCGGTCAACGAGACCGGGCGATCGCTGCGGGCCAAAGGGCCCGCTTGGCCCTCAGCTCCGATGCGGACGCGCTTCGCCGTATCGATGAAGCGGCCAATGAGCTGGGCCTCAGTTTGCCTCCCAACTAAAACGACGGCCAATCGCGTAGAATCTCGATGCGCATACCCAGGAGCGATTTGACGCCGTCCCTCGTCATCCAAATTCGACTTGTGCGCCTGAGGTGCTTAAGCGCCATATCGGAGCAAGCCAGAAGACTGCGGAGCGGGTAATGGTGCCAGGGGCGGCTCTCAATAAGGCTGAGTAAGCTACTGAAAGTAATTATAAAAATTACTCAAGACCTTTTATCGATACCAACATGCCTACCAACGAAATTTTCGATTTCCTCGGACAGCGTTAGAGCCAACATGGATACCAACAAAATCTTGAATTTGCTCCATCGGTAGGTAGCTCCTAAGCGGCTGTCCCGCTGGAAAAACCCAGGCGCGCGGTTGCGACGGCTCGTCCCAACAAAGGGGCAAGTTCTTTATTTAGATCTTGTAGAATTCGAAAAATATCGAACGCGTCCGGCAAAAACGCAGATGGGGACACGTAGGCAACATTCTCGAGGCGACGCGCGAGCGCAACGAGGGCTGCTCTACGGTCGGTGCCGGCGGCAGCACATTGTAGAAGGATGGTTGCCGTTGGAAGCACCCGATCAACGTCTGTTGACATAACCAACCGTTCAACAGCCACGACGGAAACAGCATCGCCGAGTTCGACGTCACGATTTTGTGCGGCAATCATTGCCGCAAGGTCCAGAGCCGCTTGGAACATCTCTGGCGCGATCGTTGATAAATTGGCACGCAACTGCTGAACGACTTTAAGGACGGCTCCGCGAGCTTTGGGAGCAAAACCGAAGGCGAATACGACGGGGATGAAATAGATGAAAGCGTCAACTGTCGGTTCGCGCATGAAGTCGCCATACATCCGGCCGATATCAGTGTCATCGGGCGGCGTGGCTCCTGCCGTCGAGGCGGCTCCCTGGAGTACGGAAGGAAATGTCTGCGCTAGAGGCGGCGAGTCTCGAAGCACGTTCGATTCGGCATCATCGATCTTCTTACGCCACGTTTCGGGAGCGTTCTCCCCTAGTCGCTGAAGCGACGCGCGAAGACGGCCAAAGATATCCGCGAGGACAAAATTTGGGCTTATCCAGTCCGGCCGCCATCGAGGTTCGGCGTGGGCATCGTTCAACACGGAAAGATAGTAGGACTTTCCCGCGAGGCGGGTTGCCCATGTCAGGAGTGAGCTATTTCCATCTCGGTGGCCGCCAAGAATGCGTGTCACGAGAGCAGCGTGAGATGCAGCCGCTAGGCGACGCCAAAAGACCGGTTGCTTCTGAAGCGTCTCATGTTTCGCGAGGTGCGCGGTCGCAAGGACGAATGTCGCGGAAAAGGTAGCGACTTCTCCGCGAAGCCAGTCCGGTTCCTTTATGAGTTTATCCAGAATTGCGTCACCCATTTCGACGAAGCGGGTGTCTGCAGTAGCTCGGTCGGCACAAATTTCGAGGGCGCCTGCCAGAGCAAATGGATCAGATATTTCGACCAGCCGCTGAAGACCAGCGAGCAGGTCGTCAGCCGCGATCGCTCGCATGGCGTCGAGGGGAACGAGTTCGGGGCTCGTGAAAGTCAGCGAGAGAACATCTACGGCGGCACGCGGATCGTCGGCAATGCGTGCTGTTCGCTCTCTCGCAAGCTCTTGGTCGATAAACTCAGCAAGATTCTCAGCCGCAACTCGTTTGGCGGTAAGATTATCCCAATGTGACGTTTCCGACGGAAGGAAATCCTGCTGGATGAGCTGAACGAGTTCCTCGTCACCTACCTTCTTGCTGGCTTTCTCACGTAAACCCGTCGCAAACGCTTCCGGCGCCGCGATCAGGATCGCTCGGGCATCGAAAAAGTCGCCTTCGGAATAGTCCGGTTTTTCAATTGTGGTTTGAAGACGATCGCAGGCATGCAGCGTCAGCGTATTTTTCTTGAGAATGTCAGCGACCAGTTGTTGTCTCGTCTCGCGGCGCTTCGACAAAAGACCCGCTTGAGGGAATGCAACGCGGTTGCTGCCATAGGTGAGAATTCCGGTCCCATCCTTAACCTCTAGCGTGATGTCGCGCTCTACGCCTTCGATATCCTTGATCGCTGGAACGGGTTCGCCGTCGACGGCTTTCTGAAAAGCGGCAAAGAGATTATGACGTTCGAGTACGATCCCGTCGGGCAAGTGAACCGGGTTTGAGACGCTAATACCCGTTCGCTGGACAATGGCACCGTCCGCGAGCACCTGGCTTTGTAAGTCAGGTGCCATGCGCCTCAAGGCGAAGAGAATCCTGTATTTCTCCAGCGCTTCCGGAGAGATGTCCGGCCTACTCATCCTCTTCCTCACTTCCCCAGGACATTAGGGTAAAGCTTCGAAGGTAGTCCACGACCTTCTGATAGAGGCTTGGCGACCGTGACCGGATACCTGACATCGCGACGTCGTCGAGCCACTTCTGATATGCGCGTAGCTTTTCCTCATCAGCCAGCTCAATCGGCACGGCCAGTCCACCAATGAGAGTACAGTTGACCGCTTCAACCCAATTCGGCGGCGCGTTCTCGCCCCATCGATCGAGCCAGTCATCAGCGACAATTCGCATATCAAAGATGGCCGAAGCCAAGGTATCCGCGCGCTTATTATCCAGCTCGTCATTCCATACTCGCATAAGGCTGATACGGATCGCTTGCACATAGCTCATGAACCAACGCATCTCGGCCGGAAACTGTGGCGTTTCAGATAGGCGCGCTAGATCTAAGCTATCGCGAATGGCGCGAAACTCGGGTGCCTCGTTCTGTCGGTTGCGCTTGACTGCGACCGTCAGCTCAGTCTCCGTGACCGGCATGAGCAGCGCACCGCCGGTTCGCAGACGATAGCGCAACGCGCGATACCGGTCGTCTGCTAGAAGACCGCGGCCATGGAGTTCCTCGATAAGGTCCAGTGTGGACACGAGCCGGACGCGTCGACCCGCAGCATCAGCGGCAAAGAATTCCTTATTGAGAGCGCGATCGTCAATTACAACCAACTCAACATCGGAGAGGTTCGCAAGGAGATTGATCGTTGACTGAATTCCTTCAACGTCGCTGTCGCTAATATCAGTCCGGCGCGCCCCTAAGGTAACCCGTCCCGCGGCGTTGGCTTGACGGACCGCAGCCCGGATGTCGTCAATGATCCGGAAGACCTCTGCAACATTTCGATCATCATCAATCAGACTGTTCAATTCCTCCTCGGTCGAGACGTGGATATGCACTTCAGGAAACGCACGTAAGAAGGTGTGTAGTAGGCCGGTATGCTGGAGATAGACAAGCGAGAGGCCATCGAGAAAAATTGGTTGACTTGGCTTGGGAACAGCACTGGCCGCCCATCCTTTGTCCTGCACCGTAAAATATCTTTTGGCCGACGCTTCGGTCTCCTCATCAATCGCATTGAGCTCAACGAGCACTTTAAGAAGACTACGCATGTCGCAAAGCTGGCCGTCATACGCAGCTAAATCGACTTCGCTTGGCTGTGAAAGGCCGATACGCATGACCGGCGCGGGCCGGATTACAACCCCGCTTGTCGCTTGGGCCTCGCGGATCAGTGCGCTCAACTCAACACCGACTTCTGTTGATAAAGTGTCGTTCGAAAACCTCGGCGTACGAAGAACTTTGAGCTGGCCCTTAGCGATTGCATCGCGGATTTCGATTGCCTTCCGCAGGCGCGTGCGCTGACCACGCCGGATACGCCTGCGGCCTTCGAATAGTTCAGCCATTACGCCCGCTGGCAGAACCACGTTGGGGAAATTCTCGAGAACCGTCGAAAGGAGCCCAAGCCAACCAAGAACAAGCAGCGCCGTAATATCCAAGGCTACCGAGGCAACTGCGCCAACCGCGGAAGGTAACCGCCGGCCCGTAAACAGCGGCACGGCGATCCGCCGCCGACTATCGGTCGTCGCAGTGTTGCGAATGAGATTGCGCAGTACGATGTCAACAAGAGTCGTACGCAGGCCTTGGCTCGCCACAGCCAAAGGAAATTCACCAGATACAACCTTCTCGCCAATGAAGCTTGAGTGCCGATTCCACTCGGTTTGCTGGGCAAGAAGATCCTTGATCTCGACGGTTTGGATGGAGTTTTCCGCGCCCGGAAGGGCTAGTGCTTTCTGAAACCATGCATGCACTTCAGGACGCTCTTCCTCGAGTCCTTGCTCAACAAAAAGGAAGTAAGCGCCGAGCAGAACGCTTGGATCGTTGTCCCCCTTGGCCACCGCCGCGGTAATAAGGTCGAGTAAAGGTCCTTGGCCGGACGCTTGTGCGACATGAGCCGCGCGGATGAGCGCCAATCCCCCAAGATCGTGGGAAGGATCAAGCGCTGCCGCCAAAGGTCGGGCCAAAGTCTCCCATTCGCCAGTCTCGATCGCGATCGCGATTTCAAGTTGCAAGTCGCGATGTGCGGGGTAACTCTGTTCGATCTCCTCGCTGATCTTCTTTGCGTCCCGCAAACGGCCTAACCGAAACAACTGCCAACCGTAGTACCGCAGGAAATTCACGTTGCGGTTCATTACCGAAGAATACGTCTCGAACAGGCGCACGAAATTGTCGCCGTTCCCGGCCCTCAGCTCGGCCTCGGCGGCCAGTGCGATATCTCTCGGGTCCTTGGTTTCTGCAAAGAGTAGCTCTGCGTATTTGGCTACGCCCGCATGGTCTTTTTTACGATGAAAGGCGTTTACAAGCGTATGCAGAGCTTCCGGCGTTCCTTCGCTCTCATACAAACGCAAATGTTCGGCAACAGGATCGGCACCTTGAGCTTTGGCGATTTCAGCACGCAAGCTCGCGACCTGTCCGCTCGTAAACAGTTGGATATTATCTTCGAGAATAATTTCGGCCGAAGCTGCCTCGCCGGTTTTGGCCAAGGCCTGTATTTCAAGTGACAAAATCCCGCCCTTACCGAAGGAAGCCTCGGCTTGTTGACGTTTGGCGGCAATCAGCGCGGCAAGATTGGCGGGATCATTGTCCTTGTGCAGGCTGATCACGAATGCGGCGCGCAACTCTTCATCGTTTAGCCCCCCGAGGTCGTCACGCCGCCGTAGGTAAGCTTCGAGCGACGCGGGCGAATATCCATCGAGATGTGCAAACGCATATTGCACTCGGGAAATGGCGATCGAGTGGTCGTCCATTTCGCGCCGGAGGTGCTCGGTTGCAGCCTGTTTGCGTGTCGGATGAAGGAGTTCGCACCAAACAATGTACAATTCGATGATACGAGGCGCGTGAATTAGTCCGAGCGTAATGGCATAGGGTAAAGCTTGTCGGAGATCGTTTAGTGACGCGTCTAGGATTAAAGAAAGTTCCTGTCCGCCGATAATTGGCCGTGCATTGCGAACGTCAAGCGGCAATCCGCTGAGAGCGGCTGTCTGCTCCGTTACCGGCAGCATGGCTATGAAATTCATCACGCCCCTTACAAAATAAAGATAAGGATGCTCCTTAAATTGCGCAGCCGTTAGCTGCGAGAGAACTCGACTAACAGCGCCAAAGTCTTTTCGATGTAGATGAATGTAGGCAAGGCTGAGAACGCCTAGAGCCGTAAGGTGCGGTGGTGAGATGTTGCTTTCGTTCACCCATTCCAGGGCGCGATCTTCACCTTTCTCTTTTGCGATAATGCTGAGCAAAACCGACCGAGAGTCAGGATCGTGAAGATCGCGCAGCATCTGAATTGCTTCGTCGGGGCGAGCATCGGCGACGGCCAAACGAGCGGATGCCGGAAGTTCTGAATCTGGTCCCGAGAGATTTTGAGCTGCTTCAAGAAAACGCCTCGCATCAACGAGGCTGCCTTTGATAGCGGTTGAGCGCGCGGCACGTAGGAGGATTTTTCGCCGCAAGCCGGCGGACAAGGTAGTACCTTGGGTGTCGAGAAGTTCTACGGCAAGCTGAGCGATTTCATCTTGTCTATGTAGCTCGGGAAATACCGAGCGTTGAAGAACCCGCTCATACCGGCTGGCGAAGTCGCGATCGAGAGCTTCGACGAGGCGCTCGTTGATAAAATCGGACTGTGAGCCAGGAACATGGTCCGTTTCGACCTTGCCAAGGATGTTGGTGTTCTTAATTCCTTCGATAACCCGCGCAGTGAGTTCGTCTGGGAGCGTGTCTTTAAGTCGACGCAAGGTGTAGCTATCGAAGTGCTTTTCTTTTAGGTCTGGGTAGTCGTCGAGGCGACGAACGAGCTCGCGCCAGCCAAAGACGGTGACGCGGAAGAGCCCTTCTTGAAGGTGCCGTTCTGAGATTGCGTTGACGTGATTTGTGACGTGGACATCGTTGTCTGCCGTTGTCGCGATAATGTAGTGGCTAAGAGCGGGCTCAAATTTTTTTGCCCTTTCGACTTCCTCGTCGATTTCGGAGATTTTTAATTCGGTTGGCGGCCAGATGCGCTTGCCTTTGCATTGGACTCCGTAATTCTCGCCATTATCTCTTCCGTAAATGTCGACCCCATTTTGGCGTTGCCCGCTTCGGCCATGGCGCACGACCTGCGGGTCTTTCCAAATGCGCGAAAAAAGATCGGCGCACATCTCCTCGAATTTGTCCCAACTTGCTGGGGGCGTAAGTTGTTCGTCAGACATTGTGAGGCTTGGGAAAAAAGGGTTGCATCAGTCCAACTGGACGTAAGAACATTCTGGGAACGATTTCAATGTTTGGTGGAGATTGTCCGTCACTTATCCCGTTGATTTAGTGGACAAAAAAGCGGACCTTGTAGCACCTATTTTGGCAAGTGCTTTCTAACTATCTATATGATAACGTTATACTTATGGCGAAGAATAAAGAGGACAAAAAAGAGGACATTTTAGGGGTCTTAGATCGAGGTGAGAGTGTGGCCTCGATGGAACCTCTTTTGATTAGCGAGGGCTCGCCCCACCGGCGGAGCCTGACTGATCTTGCTGTCGATCTTGCGGCCAGGTCTGCGGGATTTCGCCGAAGCTTACCGCAAGGTTTGTTGACCGCCCTTGCAGATCTCGTGCGATCGATGAACTGCTACTACAGCAATCTCATTGAGGGGCACGACACACATCCAATTGATATCGAGCGAGCCCTCAAGAACGACTACAGCGCTGATCCCAAAAAACGCGACCTTCAGCTCGAAGCAAAAGCCCATATAGCTGTGCAACGCTGGATCGATGGCGGGAATCTCAAAGATCGCGCGATGACCGCCGATGGCATCAAAGAAATGCATCAACGGTTTTGCGCGCATCTTCCCGACGAAATGCTGTGGGTTGAAGAGCCCGATACAAAGGAACGCATTCGAGTTGTACCCGGTGAATTTAGACAACGCGATGTGCGCGTGGGGCGCCACATTCCTGTCAGTCCAGGTGCCGTTCCTCGTTTCTTAACGCATTTTGAAACGACGTTCAGCCGCGTTGGCAAGACAGACGCAATCTTGGCGGCGGCAGCTGCGCATCACCGTCTTCTGTGGATTCATCCTTTCCTTGATGGAAATGGCCGCGTGACCCGTTTGATGTCGCACGCCGCGCTGCTGGAAACGCTCGACACCGGTGCAGTTTGGTCTATCGCAAGAGGGCTTGCGCGCAGCAACAACAGCTACAAAGAACATCTCACCCAGTGCGATCTCCCTAGACGCAACGACCTCGACGGACGCGGCAATCTGAGCGAGGAGGCTCTTGTCGCATTCACACGCTTCTTCCTGGAGACTTGTATCGACCAAGTCACCTTCATGGAATCCCTTATGCAACCTGACCGGTTGCGGACGCAAATCCTGCTGTGGGTCGAGGAAGAAACCCGCGTTGATGCTCTGCCGCCGAAAGCAGGCGCAGTGCTCGAAGCTATACTTTATCGCGGCGAGCTTCCTCGCGGCGATGTTGCCGCGCTCCTTGGCCAAACGCCACGGCATGCCCGGCGTATTGTTTCGGAATTGCTAAGTCGTGGCGTGCTTAGATCAGACGGCCCGCGCGATCCTCTCACGTTAGCGTTTCCGGCCACGCTCGCATCTCGATGGATGCCTGGACTTTTTCCAGAGCAGACGACTAATGAGTGAGCCGAGACCGTCACTCTTCGAGCATTTGGTATCTGATAGAAGAACAAGAGTTAGGATTTGATCCTTCGCATCGTTTGCTCGCTCCATCCGATTATTGGCTCGCTGCCTGATAACCCTCTCTCTACGCAATCTGATGGTCAGTTGGTATAATCGTTGGCATTTTAGGCAGTGACCCTCGCAATTATCCAGCATTTTCAATATGGTTATCGTATCCTTGCGACGCCGTCCCTCGGCAGCTAACTCGTGGAGGCGATGCGCAGTGCCATGTCCATGTGCTCGCGAGTTAGCCTTAGTAAGCTTCATCGTGAGCGCACGACATGATCAAACGCGCTGTCCGCTATCCCACTTGCACCGCGCGTTGGACGAATTCGGCCCTATTTTGCGCTCGCGTTCTTCACGGCGTCGGGATACTTCGCCTGCATACTTTTAAAGAAGTCCTGATCGTTCACGAACTTCAGCGTATAGGCCTGTTTGTAGTCCAAGTTTTTCTCGTAGAGCCCGGCGCTCACCGCGCTGTTGAAAAATTCCTTCCATCGGGCATCGGTCATTGCCCCGATGCCCAAAGTGAGAGCTTCACCGGAGAGAACGATGCCGTTCTTCTTCATCTCATCCAAAATGTTCGTGATGAGTTCGTCCGTGTTGTTCGGCGCGGTCTGCTTGATAAGTGCGTTCCCTATCGCTCCGTTTTGATAGTAGCTATACCAGCCCTCCAGCGTCGCCTGCGTCATGCGCTTCACGAGGTCGGGTTTCCGGTCGATGGTTTCCTGCCGGGTCACGAGGAGCGCCGAGTAGGGATTCCAGCCATAATCGGCGAGCAGGAAAACGTTCGGATCCATTCCTTCCTTGCGAACCATGCCCGGCTCTGTGGTGATGTAGCCCTGCTGCGCCGACTTCTTGTTGCTGAGGAATGCCCCCATCTGGAAATTGTACGGCCGGATCTGATCATCGGTGTAGCCGTACTTCGACTTGAGCCACGGCCACCAGGAATTGAGCGCGTCTTGCGAAAGAATAATCGGCGACCCCTTGAGGCTTCCAAGCGAGTCCTTGCCCTCACCCTTGTGGGTCAGTATCGCCTGCGGATCCTTCTGATAGTAAGACGCGACCGCGACAAGAGGCGCGTGCTCCTTGACGGCGCTGAACATTTCCGCGGAGTTGTGAAGCATCACGAAGTCGGCTTTGCCGCCGAGCAGGATGAGTGAGGTATTGACCTGAGGTCCGCCCTGCCGCACGTCCGCGTCGATACCGTACTTCTCGAAAATGCCGGCCGCCTTCGCCTGCCAAATACCGCCATGCTCGGGCTCCGCGAACCAGTTCGTGTAGATAACGATCTTGTCCGCGGCTATTGCGGAATTCATGGCCGGGACCGTCAAACCGGTAGCAAGCGCAGTTGCGCGCAGGCCGGCAAGGATTCTGTTGATGGTGCTCATCGTTCACTTTCCTCTGGAAGCATGTTTCCGGCAAAGTGAAAGTGATTGCGGACGTTCCGACTAACAAGCGCAATATTGAGCGCTGTGCGTTCGAGTTATTAGAGCGCTTCCGTTGAGACGGCGCTGGAGCCGTATTGATCAACCTGCGGCCAGCTCCATCACGGCCGCACGAAACCGAATGGGTCAACGACGCGTAACTTCGCCATGATTACTGACTTGGGAGACCTTTCGAGGCAGGCCCGAAGAGCGCAGCCAGCGCTCTTCGAATGCCCGCGTAGCCGGTGCACCGGCACAAATGACCGGCGAGCATTCGCTCAACTTCAGCCAGCGACGGGCGCGGCGACTGGGACGCCCAATATTCCAGGCTCATGACAAACCCAGGCGCGCAGTAGCCGCACTGGAAGGCACCCTCGGCCGCCAAGACAGACCGCGTGGGGCATGTCTCCGGCGTTCCCTCGATCGTCGTGACATTCCGACCCGCGAGTTTAGCCGAGAACACCAGGCAAGACTGAACCGGCGCGCCGTCAAGCAATACCGTGCAGGCGCCACAACGACCAACCCCGCAACCAGGTTTAGCGCCGGTCAGCTGGAGATCCTCGCGCAAGATTTCAAGCAGCCGCCGCGTTGGCCGGCCTGCATCAAGCGCGACGTTGATGCCGTTAATTTTAACCTCTCCGCTCATGCCTGCTCCTTGGGCCGAAGGGCGGCGAGGACGTCGGCAGGCCGGACTGGCAATCGCGCAACTGGCGCGTTCAAGGCGTTCGCAACGGCGTTGGCGATTGCCGGGACCGTCACATTAATGCTGATCTCTCCGATGCCGCGCGGACCAATATGGTCGTTTGCATCGATATCTTCGATCGCAATCAAATCGATCACGGGAGCATCGATGAGGGAAGGCACCATGTAGCCGTCCAGATTACGAAAGACGTATTTCCCTTGATCTTGCGGCATGAACTCGAGAAGCGCCATGCCAAGGCCCATCACCGCGCCTCCCTCCACCTGTCCAACGAAGCCGATGGGGGAGATCACCGGACCGCAAGCCGAAGCTATCGCAATATGCTCGACCTTTATCGCGCCGGTGCAACGGTCGATCAGAACGCTTGCAATGGCACTTGCGGCGTTGAAGTCGCTATGAGCTTTGATCTCGCTCGGGGTTTCGACAGCGGCAATCTGGACCTGATGGGAGGGCAGCGCCTCGCCGAGAGATCCAGCGAGCTTCGCAAACGACAGGAGTGGCTGATTACGACCCGCGCCCTTTTCCCAGATCCCGGCACGCCCCAATTCGAGTTCATCGGCGTGGCGATCAAGATATCGCGCCGCGAGATGCAACAGATCGTTGCTCAGCAACGGTGCGGCAGTTCGAATCCCGCGATAGACGACCCCGGTGACGCGCGATGCGGCGCTCGGCCCAGCGCTGGGATCGCGCGACAATCCGAGTTGCACTGTGATATCCGCCTGGGCCACGCCGAGCGCTTTCGCCGCTGCTTCGGCGCCGACGGCAATTGCCCCTTGCCCCATTTCCGCTGCCCCGATCGCAACGACAATCTTTCCCGTCGGCGCCAAAGACATCGACAGGCCACCGGCATTGGGTCCACCCTTTACAAAACCTTCGCCTTTGGTGATCAGACTAAGACCGACACCCCGCACATAACGCGCCTCTGGCACCTCAGGTAGCCGGCTGTGCAAGGGGTAAGCTGTGATGGCATCGAGCACCCGGGCTGGATGTTGCGCGCCCGTTGCGACCTGACCGAAGGGACCTTGGGCGACTGGTCTGAGATTGATGGAACGAAAGCGGGCTGACGGCATGTCGACAAGCGCCGCCAGCCGTTCGATCTGGCGCTCCACCGCGAATTGCGCCTGAACCGCTCCAAAGCCGCGAAACGCACCGGCATTGCCGTTGTTCGTGAACACCATGCGGCCAGACAGCGCGACAGCCGCAAAGTCATACGGGCCTTGCGCGTTCTCCAACGACGTGTGCAACACTTCAGGTCCTGACGTCGTATAAGCGCCGGTGTCCGCCAGCATGTCCACCTGGTGGGCCAGGAGACGCCCGGCGCCATCACACCCGGTCTTCATTCGAATCCGAAAGGGATGCCGTGTATCCCCGCACGTGATCAATTCATCCCGCGACCGTTGCATTCTGACGGGCCGGCCGGTCAGTTGTGCCAGCAGCAGCAAAAGCGGCTGAACGCTCAGGGTGTCCCGTCCGCCGAACGAACCGCCCATGGGCGACCCTGTTACGCGAATACGGGAAGGCTCCATAGCCATGATAGCGGCAAGCGCGGCCTGATCGCCGTGCGGGAAATGACTTCCCGCGTAGACCGAGAACGTTCCGTCGGCTTCCGGCACCACGTATCCACCTTCCACCTCCATGGCAATGTGCAACTGTCGCCCGGTGTAATAGGTGTCCTCGACGCAGAACGCGCAGCCTGCAAACGCAGCCTGGATATCGCCCCTCTCGTATGCCTTCTCGTGGCATAGATTACCTTGAGGATGCAACGATATCGTGTCGGAGGACAGCGCGGTCTCCGGATCGATAACGAGAGGCAGCGGATCGATATCGACCTTGAGGGCCGCGATGGCCTGAGCGGCGATATCCGCATTTAAAGCCGCAACGGCGGCCACCGGGTCACCGATCATTCTGACGCGGTCGCTGCAAAGCACGGGCTGATCCGCGGCGTAGTGGCCGAAGCCATTAAGGCCCGGCACGTCAGCTGCCGTAACGATCCTAACAACGCCTGGGATGGCAGCCGCCGCACGCGTGTCAATCGACCGAATGCGTCCATGAGCCACGGGACTGCGCCACACACGACCAACAAGCGCGTCAACTGGAGCCAAGTCGGTTAGGAACCCTTTTCCGCCGTTCAGTTTCCAGCTTACATCTGGCCGCTCGGCGAACGCTCTCCGAAGTTCTGCTAACGAACGAGTGGTCATCGTTGATTCACCGACGAGGCGCCGCAGAGTCATGCCAATTACGCAGCAGGAAGCGCGAGAGTATTGACAGGCAAATGTAAATCGCGATTCCCACAAGCGCGATAAGCACAAGGCACGCAAACATTCGCGGCACTTGCAGCTTAAAGCCGGAGTCGAGGATACTGTAAGCGAGGCCAGAAGCACGCCCCCCTGTTCCCGCCACAAATTCCGCGACCACTGCGCCAATCAGAGCCAGTCCGCCTGCAATCCGCAAACCCGCCAGATAGAACGGAAGGCTGCTGGGCAGCTTCAGATAAAATAGCGTTTGCCAGCTCGACAAGCCATACAGCTTGAAAAGGTCCGACAAGTTCGGGTCAATGCTGTGAAGGCCCACGACCGTGTTGGAGAGGACTGGGAAAAAGGCCACCAGGATCGCGCATATCAATAGAGCAACCTGGATATCGTCAGTCCAGATGATGATCAGCGGCGCGATCGCAACGATAGGCGTGACCTGGAGGATCACCGCGTACGGTAAGAGCGTTCGCTCCACAATGCGGGACGAAGCCATCAACAGGCCAATGACAAGACCGCCGATCGCTGCCGCCAGGAACGCAAGAACCGTGACACGCAGGGTAAAGAGCAGCGCCCGTAACAGCTCCGGCGCGTCCTTTCGAAAGCTCTCCAGGATTGCCAGAGGACCCGGCAGTACGTAGGCCGGCACGCTGTTCAAACGGGTGATCATCTCCCAAAAGACGAGCACGGCGAACCCAAACAGCCATGGCGCCGTCTTCACGGCAATTGCCTTTAATCCCGCCGATGCAGAAACGCTCGTACTGCCTGGCAGCTGGACTTCGCGAGCGAGGCTCAATGTTCCTCTCCGTCAAAATCGTGCATGGTATCGGCCAGTAGCGACGAAATCGTTCGGCAGTATTCGGCGTAGGTGCGCGACGTACGATAGGACTCGCCTCGCGGATAAGGGACGTCGATCGCGACGTCATCGACGATCCGGCCCGGCCGCGCCGCCATCACCACAATCCGGTTGGACAGATAGACGGATTCGTAGACGCTGTGCGTTACGAAGACGACCGTGAGCTTGTGGGTCTGGAACATCTCCAGCAAGTCGTTGTTGAGCTTCATGCGCGTGATCTCGTCAAGCGCGGCGAACGGTTCGTCCATCAACAGAAGCCTCGGCTTGCGAACCAGCGCGCGAGCCACCGATACGCGCATCTTCATGCCGCCCGAGAGTTGGCGCGGATAATGATCGGCAAATCGTTCGAGACGCACCATCGCAAGGGCGGCCATGATCTCGTCACGAACGCTTTTGCGGCTCCTCCCCTTTGCTCGAAACGGCAAGTACATATTTTCGAACACCGTTGCCCAGGGCATGAGTGTCGGCTCCTGGAACACGAAGCCGAGATCCGCAAGTGGACGGCCGAAAGCGTCGTAGCTGGTCGTCGGCCAGTCCATCGTTCCGGCCGTGGGCCTATCCAAATCTGCCATCATGCGAAGCAACGTACTTTTGCCGCAGCCGGATGGTCCAAGCAGGCTCAGAAATTGCGGTTCGCCCGGGAGCGTCAGGTCGACCCCGGCGAGCGCCCGCGTGCCGTTGGAGTAAACCTTTTCAACTCCGCTGACGACCAGTAGCGGCCGCGCCTTACGCGGAAGATCGGTCGCCACCGGTCGTGAGACGACATTCATGCGGCACCGGCTTTCCTGCGCTCTGGATCCAATCTTGCGCTCAACAAGATGCGTGCGGCCATCTCCGCGCGGATCTCGGCTGAACAGGCAGCATCGTCCGCTAGAAGCCCCTCGTCGCTGATCATTTCTGTCAGCTCGACCACCGTCAGCGGCCGCCGCGATGACAACGCATCTTCTGCACGCCGCACTCGTCCCAACCGGTTCTCGCCACCGCCGATCGCAACGCAAGCGCGACCGTCGCGAACGCAGTAGCTCAACGTCACACAACTCGGTGAAAAGGCCGCTCGAAAGCCGACTTTCTCGAAAACAACGTCGCTTGATGTGCATGGAATCCGTATCGACAAAAGAAGCGCGTCCGGATTTCGATGCTCGATCCAACGCGCAAAGGGGATTACGCCGTCCGATGTCACCGCTTCGGCGCCCACCGCGAGCATCAGCGGCCGGAGATCGCCCTTCGTCCAAGTCACATTGCCACCGAGCGTGCCCAACCCACGCACCTCAAATGAGGCAATCGTCTCCAACGCCATCGATAGCGCGTTGAACTCGCGCCGAACCAGCGGGTCGGCGCGAAACGCTTCAAGGGGTGTGAATGCGCAGAGGTGCAGATGATCCTGATCAAGCTCGGAGGCCGAAGGCCGGCGCAAGGCGGCGACGTCGATCAAAGGCGGCGGTACCTGACCGTCGGACCAGCCAAGTTGCAGAGCAGTACCGCCGCCGAGATAGACCGCTTCGGGGCCCATCTCTCGCTTTGCAAGAAGTGCGTCCGGCACGGTCGTCGCCAGGTGATATCGCCTGTCGATGAGTGGCAGAGCCATCATCTGGAAAGTTCCGCGGACGATCGGCAGGCTTCCATGGGATGGCAGTCGTTCTGTCGCATGCAGTCTCACAAGCAGAATTCCGCAACAACCAACGCGATCGCCGTTCGCACCACAAGCGCAAAATATCGATGCCCGTGAGCGACTTTTTAGCGCGCTCGCCTGCCGAGCAAGTGCTGCTTTTTTGGCAGCGCCGGGCTCGAAAAGCTGCTCTCGTACCTCTTCGAAGGCCGATCTACAATTCGGTATCGTCGTAGCTCCATCAGCCATGCGATCTGCCGGGATCTATCAAATGAGATTAGGCGTTTGGACGCCCCTCCCCCATACCATCCGTCGCGAGCCGCGCATGGCAGCCGCCATCGCGGAACTGCAGACCCGTGAAGTTGGCCCCGAAGGGGATGCCGCCTTCCTCTTCGCGTCCGACGTCATACGCAGAGCCGACTCGCTTGGTTTTGACACAACCTTGGTAGCGGCGCGTCACCTCGGGCCAGATCCGGACGCCTGGATTCTTGCGACCGCGTTGGCGGTTCAAACCAAACGCATCGAGATCATGGTCGCGGCTCATCCCGGGATCTTTCACCCCCAGCTTGTTGCCAAGATGGGGGCGACCCTCGACCGTGTGAGCGGTGGCCGCTTCGCGATGAACGTCGTCAATGGATGGTGGCCGGAAGAGTTCAATACATATGGCAACGGTGGTTGGCTCGCCGAGGCCGATCAACGCTACCGGCGCATGAACGAGTTCGTCCAGGTCGTTAAGGGGCTTTGGACCGAGGAGGAGTTCAATTTCACCGGCGAGTTCTATCGCCTGGACAAGGCGTCTTTGCCGACGAAGCCGGTCATGCGGCCGAATCCGCCGATCTACACCGCAACCCGTTCCGAACCCGGGCTCGATGTCGTGGCGGAATATTGCGATTACTGGTTCGTCCCGCAGGCCGGCGATTTTCGCGCTTTCGACGATCTTTGTACCCGCGTGTCGAAAGCGATGGCCGAAATGAATGCGCGGAGCGCGAAGTTTGGCCGGCGCATCAAATTCGCGATTGACGCGCATGTCATCTGCGAGAGCAAGCAGCAAGATGCCGAGGCTATTGCCGAACAAGTTGCAGAGAATGGCAAAAAAGGCCAACTCGAAGCCGTGCCTTCATTTGGTCTTGGCGCATGTTTGGTTGGCACCCGGGAATTGATCATCGAGCGCCTTCATCGGTTGCGAGAGATCGGAATTGACTGCGCGATGTTACATTTCCATCCGATGCTGGAGGGCCTCGACCGATTCGCCGAACAGATCCTCCCGTCTCTCGAATGGCGGTCTGCCAACAGATGAATTCAAGAAGCCGTATTGGGGGCACCGTCAAGAATTTCGACTATATCGTGGTCGGCGCCGGCTCGGCTGGCTGCGTGCTGGCCAACCGTCTGACCCGGGACAGCGCAACCACCGTTCTTTTGCTGGAGGCGGGAGATTGGGATTGGGACCCCTGGTTGTCCATTCCCCTTGCCTGGGGCCGCATCGTCCTTCAGCGTCGCTGGGATTGGCACTACGATACGGAGCCTTCGTCAACCCTCGCGGGACGCAGTCTTCCGATGTATCGAGGCAAGGTCGTCGGCGGTTCCTCCTCGATCAACGCGATGGCATATGTTCGGGGCCACAGGTCCGATTATGATCGCTGGGCAAGCCGTGGCCTGCCGGAATGGTCCTACCGAAACGTCCTGCCCTATTTCAAACGGCAAGAGACATGGTCGGCAGGCGCGAACGAATTTCGCGGCGGCGACGGTCCGCTCGGGGTATCGTCGCCCCACTTCCCGGATCCACTGCTCGACGCCTTCATTGCCGGTGGCAAGTCCGCAGGCCATCCGTCCGTTGACGATTATAACGGCGCCACCCAGGAGGGCTTCAGCCACAGTCAGTTTACGGTTCGAAACGGCCGCCGATGCAGCGCGGCGGTTGCCTATCTCCACCCTGCCCGGAAGGTGGCGGCCGCGGACGGAAGCCTGAACCGGCGGATTTTTTCGAATGGACAAGAAGAACACTTTTCTGGGCGTGATGCTTTTGGGGACGGCGTTCCTCCTGATGATCTGGTCGAGCTTCGATCAGCAGCACCGCGCCGCGGCGCAGGCGGCCCAAGAGGCGGCGGCGGGCAACACGACGGCGACGGGCACGGGGAATGCAACGGCCAGTCCGGCGAATCCAGCGGCCTCGGGCAGCCCGGCGAGCATGGCGCCCGAGGCGGCGCCCGTGGCGCTGGCGGGTTCGGGCGGGCTGGTGGACACGCAGCCGGTGGCGGGCAACGCAACGGCGGCAACGTATGTGCTGAAGAATGACAAAATCGCGGCGACTTTCACCACGACGGGCGGGGCAATCGAATCGGTGACGTTGAACAGGTATCCGGCAAGACTGCACGGGAACGACTCGCTGGTTTTCAATGAGGGATCGCCGGTGCCGATGTTGCAATTGTCGCTGTCGTTGCCGGAGCGCGGCGGCGCGGGGCTGCCGCCGGAGGCGATGGACGGGCGGTTTGAGCTGGTGAATTCTACGAACACGAGCCTGACGTTTCACTACCGCTCGCCGGAGAACGTGGAGGTGACGCGGACTTACACGATCGTGGGGGTGGGGCAGACCGGCGATGA